>JABGYE010000208.1:0-17434 GCA_018675395.1 Akkermansiaceae bacterium | reverse complement strand
GGACCGCCAAGAATGACCGCGCCGATCGCGCCGCTGACCGAGGAGACGGCGCCGCCGCCGGCAAAAATCCAATCCACGAGGAATGCATTTACGACGAAGATCAGGCCAATGAAGGTCGTCTGCAGCTTGATCGGCGTGTGCTCGTGGCCGCAGTCGTTGCCATCCGAGTCATGATCATGGTCGTTGTGATCGTGATCGTGGTTGTGATCGTGGTTGTGATCGTGGTTGTGGTTGTGCAAACAGGAAACCTTCTTAGACGAAGTCAATAAAAGAAAAGCACTTATCACACATAAAAACAAACCTGCCAGCAAAGCCTGCATCTGAAAACTTCCAACACTAGTTAAATATTTTTCAATTCTACCATAGATATAAAACCAAATAAAAATCGACCCAAAAACGAACAGGACTATAGACTGCAAGATAATGATTAAACGTTGAGACATGAGACTATTATAATGATCTAAGTTCCAGGAACAGGAATATTGCTCCATTGATAAAATAAAATTCCTATTACTATGAAAAGGCCAACTGCCAAGCTCAGAACAAATCTAGGTTTAAACACAGAACTGTACATAAAGACCAATTTTACATCCATCATTGGACCATAGGTCAGAAATGCAAGCTTAGCTGCCGATGAAAAACTTAGCATCTGCGCAGCAATAAATGCATCAGAAGTGCTGCACAATGATAAAACAAATGAAAGAATCATCATTGCCGGTATTCCAATTAAGTCTGAAGACGCAAATTGATCCACTACACCTTGATTAATCTGTGTTCTGTAAAGAGCTGTTATCATTACTCCTATAATAAAATACATACCCACATCCAAGAAATCGCGAGCAGCACTTCGCAATGCAATCAACAACCGGTCCGGTGTTTCTTTCTCCTTATTAACAAGAACTTCACTAGATTGAATGGTTTGTGAATCTGTTTTTATTTTATTTAACAGGCGATCGCGAAGGATATTCTTTATTGAAAATTGATGAACAACAACCCCTACAAGTACGGTAACCAGATAGGCAATTCCTATACGTGAAAACGTCATGAATAGTGGGTCATTCCCCGCAAAGGCTGAATAGGTACTTACTGCCACTATAGGATTTACAATTGGCGCAGAAAGCATATATGTAATAGCACAAGATACAGGAAGACCTTTCTGCACTAGACGCCTAATAACTGGAACTATAGCACATTCACAAACTGGAAATATTGCTCCTAACAATCCGGCAAGAGCTATTGCTGCATATCTATTCTTTGGTAAGAACCTATCCATCATATTGGACGGGAGATAAGCGTCAATAAAACCTGAGATAATCGTTCCCAAAAGAATGTATGGCGCTCCTTCGAAAAGAATACCAAGGAAGGCAAAATATAAATCGCCAATTTGACTAGGTTCGGTAAAAGGCATTATTTTAAAAATGCAAGTGTGCGCATATTCCTAAATAGCGCAAGACACGTTATTACAAAAGTAAAGAAATAAAGAAAAAAGCCGGCAGAAAACCTACAATTCTGCCAACCTGTATATTTTAGATATACTCGATAAATAGAATTTCTGAATCCTACTTATCTTCAAAAAATAAAGATCCCAGCGCTACCTGAAAACTTCATTCTCATGATAGCAAACATATTATAAATTGCCGAAATCTCTTATTCCTCAGAAATAAATTCTGTGGTACAAATGCTGAGGCCACCTTCCTTCAACCTGATCTATAAACTGAAATCAAGCTCCAACGAGTAATCTTGCTGGGTTTTCCACACAATCTTTAACTCTTCTTAGAAAAGTAACCGCTTCTTTGCCATCAACTATGCGGTGATCATAGCTAAGCGCTAAATACATCATCGGCCTAATAACCACCTTCCCTTCAACTGCCACCGGCCGCTCAATAATATTATGCATCCCAAGAATAGCTGATTGGGGAGGATTTATTATCGGCGTGGATAACATAGAACCATATATTCCACCATTAGAAATTGTAAAGACGCCACCCTGCAAATCAGCAATTTCTAGTTTTCCTTGATTTGCTCGAGATGCGTATTCCGCAATGTCCTTCTCAATTTGCGCAAAACTCTTATTATCACAATCACGAATGACTGGTACTACAAGACCCTTTTCACTCCCGACAGCTACTCCTATATCAAAAAAATGATTACGAATAAGATCCGTGCCATCAATACGCGCATTAATTTGCTCAACCTCCTTTAGTGCATCGACTACTGCTTTTATAAAAATTGACATGAACCCAATTTTTACTCCGTATTTCGCAATGAAATCTTCCTGCAATTCTTTGCGTAATTGCATAACCGAAGACATGTCACATTCATTAAATGTCGTCAAAAGTGCCGCGTTCTGCTGCGCAGACACGAGATGATCAGCTATCTTTCGCCTGATAGGAGAAAGCGGCTGCCTAGTTATGCGTCCCCCTTCTTCAATTTTTAATCCGGAAGAATCATGATGCAAAACTGGCTTGATCTTTAAGTCAGGCAAAACAGATGTCCCTGAATCCTTAGAAGTAATTGACTGTGCATTTGGATTCTCAACTACTTTTGAGGAACGCAACTCACCTCCACTATCAATGAAAGCTTGAACATCTTTTTTTAATATAGCGCCCCTCTTCCCGCTTCCAATAATCAGTGACAAATTAACACCATTTTCCTTTGCAAGCCTATTAACTACTGGGGAAACTGGAGCCTTGCGATCCAACCTAAGATCTCTCTTGGTGTTTTGTACAGACACTTGATGTGCCTCGATGGCTTCAATTTCAACTGGGGTCTGCCTTTGGTTTTCTTGCGGCGCTTGTTTTTCGATAGAAGAAACGGAATTCTTTTCCTTATGATTCTCATCATCATTATCACTTTGCAATTGATCGGAAGTGGCTTCTTTCTGATCACCTGATTGAAGATGTGATAAATTTTCGCTCGTTATTCTACCGACTACAGAACCTATAGAAACTTCTTCTCCTTCAACTGCTAATATTTGCAAATTTCCTGCACAATCAGCTGTAATTTCAGTGGAGATTTTATCCGTATCTAAAGTAAGCAACAGTTCTCCAACATTCACAGAATCACCGTCATTCTTATGCCACTGACTGATCAATCCGCTCGATACAGACTCACCTACAGATGGAATCCTAATATCACCACTCATTAATTATAAAAATAGATATATCAAATTATCGTAAATTTCTTTTTGATAATTAAACCATTTTAAATCAAATGCCACTTTTTTGAAACAATCTAGATAATTAGTCATCGGCAATCATTTTAAACACTAAAAGCTTTTTGAACCAATCTTCGCTGCTCCGCATTATGGATTGCTTTAGATCCAGTAGCGGTACTTGCACTTCGTTCACGACCAGCATAACGAACTTTGCCTCTACCAGCTTCATTTAAGCGTGGACTAATGTAACTCCAAGCTCCCATATTGAGAGGTTCTTCCTGACACCAAACCCATTTTTTATATGCCCTAGGGTAACGTTCTATAATTTCACCGAGCATTTTCCAATGAAAAGGATATAGCTGCTCTATACGAATAATTGCAGTATTTCTGATTTTATTTTCGTTTCTAAATTTTAATAAATCATAATACACTTTGCCCGAACAAAAAATAATACGAGTAATTCGCTCTGGACGGTCAATTAATTGATCGTCATCAAGCATTTCACAAAAATGCGATCCACCAGAAAAATCATTTTCAGTTGAAATGCATTCCGGATGTCTTAATAGGCTCTTAGGCGACATCAATATTAGAGGTTTACGCAACTTCCTGATAATCTGTCTTCTTAAAATATGAAAGTATTGTGCAGGAGTAGTAATATTACAAACTTGCAAATTACCTCCAGCACATAATTGCAAAAACCTTTCAAGCCTAGCGCTTGAATGCTCAGGACCCTGTCCTTCATAACCATGAGGAAGAAGCATTACTAAATTAGACGGTTTACCCCACTTCGATTCAGCCGAGCTAATGAATTGATCTATTATGACCTGAGCGCCATTAACAAAATCACCAAACTGAGCCTCCCAACAAATCAGCATTTGAGGAACCATCAAGTTATAGCCATAATCAAAACCCAAAACACCAGCTTCAGATAACAAACTGTTGTATGCACAAAAACTGGCCTGGTTCGGACTGATATTTTTCAACGGTACATATCGCTCTCTATTTTCAGAACCATACAATACACAATGCCGCTGACTAAAAGTACCACGACGAACATCCTGACCTGAAAGTCTAACAGGATAGCCTGAATCAAGTAATGAGGCGAAAGCAAGGGCCTCTGCATGGGCCCAATCGTAAGGACCTCCTTCTTCAGTGGCTCTAGAGCGCCTAGCCAAAAATAACTTCTCTATTTTAGCATTGATTGAAAAATCATCAGGGATATCGACTAACTTTCTTCCTAATTCACGTATCTTATCAATAGGAATCCCGGTAGCAATTTCTTCATAGGAATATGCATCTTCTTGCACTTCTACTGCTGCCCCCCTAAAAGATATATGTGCATCATTATCTTTCCCTTCAACCAATTGAAACTCGGAGTCCAAGCGTGAATGATACGCATTAGTAATTTCAGAGATTTCACGTTCTGAAATTTCCCCTTCGCTCAATAAATAATCTTTATAGATTTCAGCAGTGGATTTTTTGCTGCGAATAGTGCGATAAATATTCGGCTGAGTAAACGCTGGCTCATCCGCCTCATTATGCCCATGACGCCGATAACAAACAATATCGATTACTACATCTCGGCCAAACTTCTGACGAAATTCAAGAGCAAGCCCTGTCACATACGCAACTTCTAGCGGGCTATCTCCATTCACATGAAAAATAGGAGCCTCAATCATTTTAGCAATGTCAGTACAGTAAACTGATGAACGAGCATCAGAAGGCATTGTAGTAAATCCAATCTGATTATTAATGACTATATGAATCGTGCCACCTGTCCTATATCCTGGCAACTGCGAGAAATTCAGCACTTCAGCCACTGAGCCTTGCCCCGCAAAAGCTGCATCACCATGCAAAAGTATAGGTAAAACACGATCACGTTTGTCAGTATTATCAATTAATCTTTGTCGCGCCCGAGCCATACCCTCAACTACGGGATTTACAGCCTCTAAGTGACTAGGATTTGGAGCAAGAAAAATATTAACTGAAGCCCCTTCAATTTCACGCCGAGTCTCATAGCCAAGATGGTATTTCACATCACCATCCCCACAAACTAAATCAGGAACATAATTTTCTGAAAATTCATTAAATAAAACCGATAACGGCTTTTGAAGAAAATTTGCCAACACATTTAATCGGCCGCGATGAGCCATTCCCATTACAATTTCTTCTACTCCATTATCAATCCCTTGATAAAGCAAAGTGTTTAAAGCGACTAAAGTCGATTCACCTCCTTCAAGACCAAACCTTTTCTGCGCAACAAATTTTTGATGAAGGTAATTTTCAAATTCTTCTGCCTCTATGAGCCAGTTCAAAATCGTTTCCGCATTAGGATATTTAATTTTTTCTAATGAGGACCTATTTTCAATGCGATCTCTTATCCAATGTCTAATCTCAGAATTATGGATTCCCATATATTCAAATCCTATTTTCCCACAATAGATTTCCCGTAACCTCCCTATCATTGTTGAAAGAAGCATAGGTTTACCTTCAGCAAAAAATTGACTCGCCACTTGTTCATTGAGATCTACTTCATTGAATCCAAACTGCTCATAACTGAGTCTAGAATTAGCAGGGGGAGAAAGACTCAATGGATCGACCCATGCCTCAGTATGTCCAAGGGCCCTATAATTATAAAGCAAGCTAACAATTCTGGCTCGGAAAACAGGGTCAGTTAGTGTGACTCGCAGCGAATCGTTCTCCGAATGAGTTACTTCTTTTGTAGATTGAGGAGGATTTGCAAATTTTATATCTCTCTCGATTTGTGCCATACCAAGAGAAAAACCTTCAAAAAACGCAGCCCAATCTGGATCCACTGATCTTGGATCATCACGCCAAAGAGCAAACTTTTCATCCAATACATTGGCATTAAATCGTGAAGCGATGCTGCTGTTCATTATATTTGTTTAGTACTAAAAATGCAGGAATCCAGCTGGTAAAGAAATTTCGCTATAGAAAGCAAAACTCTAATAAAAAATTTAAGGCAATAATGACGTTTTCGGTTAAACTAACAAGCCTTTCGAAACCGTCTTTAAAGACAGTAACTTAGGAAATTGATTTCTAATGATAAAAGTCTCAAACCTGTCCAAGCAATATGTCGAAAGGACTGCAGTTAATAACATTTCGTTTGAGGTGGAACCCGGTGAAATTGTTGGTTTTCTTGGACCAAATGGAGCAGGAAAAACCACAACTATAAGAATGTTAACTGGTTACATACCTCCAACTTCTGGGACAGCAAGTATCGGCGGTCATGATGTTTTTTCCGAATCCATAAAAGCTAGACAAAAAATCGGATACATGCCCGAAAATGTCCCCTTATACGATGACATGCGCGTTAGGGAATATCTTCGATTTAGAGCAGAATTAAAGGGGCTTCGAGGTCAAGGAGCAAAGCAAGGAGTTAATGAGGCAATCGAGCTTTGTGGGTTAAAAAAAATAAGACGGCAAATGATAAGTTCCCTGTCAAAAGGCTATAGGCAGCGGGTAGGCCTTGCAGATGCATTAGTCAACAATCCGGAACTTCTCATTCTGGACGAACCAACCAATGGCCTTGATCCGAATCAAATTCGGCGCTTCCGTGAATTAATCAAGCAACTGGGTATAAGACATACAATTTTAATATCTACTCATATTCTGAGTGAAGTCGAAATGACATGCAATCGTGTCATCATTCTTAATGAAGGTAAAATTATTGCTAACGGTGAGCCTAATGATCTCTCTAGAGAATCCCGTTCAGGCAACACAATATCAATCGAATTAAAAACATCTGAAGAAATAGTAAAAGACTTAGTCACCGCTATCCCTGGAATAAAAAAGATCAGTAAAGATAATCAATCAGGAGAATGGCGGCATTTTACTATACGCACTGAACCAGGTAATGACGCTCGTGAATCTATAGTCAATCTTGCTAATGCTCAAGGATGGCCACTCCGGGAAATTAGAAATCAACATGCGACTCTGGAAGATGCATTTGTTGATATAACTCAAGCTAATACATCCGACTCATAAATACAGAAACATGAACACCGCAACGATTATAGTAACGATCATTCTTCTCGCTATTATTGTTATGTCAATGCAAAAGTTCCTCTCAGGAGGAACTGGAATTGTTATATTAAAGAAAGAGTTGAAATCAATATTTTATTCACCCATAGCCTGGATAATAATGGCTTTAGTGATGTTGCTAAATGGATTTTCATTTACTGCTGCTTTGGAAATTTTACGCAAAGCCGATGTGGATGAGACAATAATAGGCTACACATTTAGCTCCACATCATTTTGGCTAACCTACTTTTTCATCTTCCCTGTCATTACTATGAGGCTGTTTTCTGAGGAAAAGAAATTAGGCACTATTGAAACCCTTCTAACGGCCCCCGTACAAACGATACACTTACTTATAGCAAAATACTTAGCCGCTCTAGTATTTTACTTTGTTATATGGCTTCCTAGCGCAGTTAACTTTTTCCTCTTCCGCATTAGCTCGGCAGATAATGCTAATGCTATTGGTTCATTATTAGGTGCTTATGCAATAATTTTTCTCGTTGGTGTTTTTAATATTTCAATTGGATGCCTAGCCTCAGCCCTTACCAAAAACCAACTAGTAGCAGCAATGGCTTGCTTCACTTTTTGTATGTTACATTTCCTAGTTGGTTTTATTCTACAAGATCTTCCCGTACCTGAATCTTGGCAAGGTTCTCTGTTTTATTTTTCAACAGTGAAACATGTTCAAATTTTTATAAGTGGATTAATTGATAGTCGCCAATTTATTTACTATCTGAGTTTCACTATTCTCATCCTATCATTTACCTACAATGTACTTGAGTACAGAAAGTGGAAAACCTAACAATGTCAGAAGATACTGATATAATTAAAACCAAAGACTCTTCCGGAAATCCTATTAAAACAGATATAGGATCTGAGCCGCGTAAAATCAAAAGGAAAAAAATCGCATTAAATGTTTTAATGCAGATGCTTTGTGCAATCCTATTATTTATCCTTATCAATTACATTTCACATGGGAACTACCACCGATGGGATCTGAGCTCCACAAAGAAATACAGTGTATCAGGAGACACTGAAGCTTACCTGAAAAACCAGCTCGATGAAAAAGTAACGCTGACTATGGCTTTTTTAAAAAGCTCAAAAATTCGCAATCAACTCAAAGTTCTTCTAGAAGAATATGAAAATATATCGGGAGGAAAAATAGTTTTTGATGAATTTGATCCGGTAATAAATAAAAATAAATCATTAGAAATATCAGATCGCTATAAAACAACGATTGATCAAAGCTGTCTATTTATCGAAATCGGAGGACGCATTAAAAAACTAATTGAAAACGATTTATTGGACGATAAAGGACGCACATTCATTGGAGAAGATTCAATAACTTCAGCAATGTTGGCAGCAACGGAAAGTAAACCTAAAACTGTCTATTTAATTGCAGGAAAAGGTAAACTCAAAGAAGTTAATGGAAGATCTGCTGACAAAGAAATACTTAGCCTTAGCACTAGGCACTTCTTTAATCTAAAAGAGCTGACTCTAGGAAACATAACAAAAATACCTGAAGATGCCGATTCTCTTATAATCATCAACCCCGAAACAGATTTTTCCCTTTCAGAAGTTACTGTTCTTACCAAATATTGGGAACAACAGCGAGGGTCTATGGTACTCCTTTTAAACCCAGCAACCAAGATGCCCAATTTCTATCCTTTCCTTCGCTCCCTCGGCGTAAGGGTTGATAACAATTATCGCGTTTTATTTTCTGAAACAACTGGCATTGGAGGAACTCAAAAAGTTTATTCTGTGCAAAGCAAATTACTTGGGGGAAACCCTATCACCTCATCAGATGAGGGTGCTATCACAACTTTTGCAGGACAAACTTGCCCCATAAGCGTCGCAGAAAATAATGAAGGATTAGCTTCTAAAGGAATAATAGCAGTTCCCCTCTTAGCTGCAGATCTCAAATTTTGGGGTGATCTCGATCATACTGAACCGTATCCAAAGAGAAGCGAGACCGATATGATTCCTGATCCAAATCCAATATATGTTGCAGCAATGGTTGAGAAAGGAGGATCAGAAGATTCTGCAATTAAAATAGAAAGTTCAAGAATGGTAGTCATAGGAAATTCCACTCTACTGGATCCAATACCCACACGTTTGAACGTTGAACTAGTAATGAATTCTATCAATTGGACACTCGACCGGGAAGAGCGTTTGGGAATAAATCCTACGAACGTCATCAGTTTTCGTATCGATATGTCACCAGAAAAATATAAAACTCTTTTCTACTTAATTGTCTGCATCTTTCCCGCTATCGCTTTTTGCTTTGGCATTGCAGTGTGGAGTGCCCGCCGAAATTGAAGACATCTCACAGATAACTAGAAAATGCCTAATAAAAGTACGTTATATCTTATTTTACTAACGATCCTGTTATTGGCTTATACAATTTGGGATTACAGCAATAAAAATAGAATTGGAACAATTCAGCAAAATTTCAAAGCTATCCCAGTCAAAGGAATCGATGAAATCGATGAAATCGAAATATCATCTGCTAGCGGTAAAGTTTCTTTGTCCCGTACTCCTGAAAAAGGATGGAAAGTCATCCACCCTGTCGCTGACAGAGCAGACTCAAAAAAGATAGAAAATATTTTAGAAGCCCTCACAGAGCTCAAAAAGTTTGATGCGATTACAAGCAAAGATGCTCCTTCCTCAACTGAAATGGGATTAACTGAAAATGCTCTTTCGGTAAAACTATTAAACAAAAACGAATTAATAGGAAAAATCATTCTCGGCAATACTACGGGAGTAGTAGAAACGATTTACGCACAATGGAACAACAGAAATAAAGAAGGCATCCCGTTCTTCTGTTGGTCAGACATCAAAGAAGTCATTGATGTTCCTTATGACAATCTCAGAGACAAAAGATTAGTTAACATTCCCATTGAAGAAATAAGTAAAATAGAAATCACCAATCAATCGGGATCATTTCTTCATGTTAATAAAATAACAGGAGAGCAATCTTGGGCTATCACTAAGCCTCTAAAAACCAATACAGACAAAGAAAATTTCAATGATTGGCTATCCCCAATTATCAACCTCACATCAAAATCATTCATAGATAAAGCAAACAGTGAAATTGCTGCTGCTTTTACCTCAATAACAAAAACCATATCAATTCAATCAAAGAATGAACAAATTTCTTCCATTATAGAATTTGCGAAGTCAGATAATGATGGCGTTATCTTCGCAAGAGTTTCTGATCGGCCAGGAGTTTTTTTCCAGATAGAAAAAAAGGAGTTAGACTCTATAACCCTTAACCCAAACAGGATAAGAGACCGGCGATTACTTTCCTTTAACCCCAAGTCTGTTGTTGCCGTTAATTTGGTCGCCATGCCAAACAACGAAGTAAATCTTTTACAGGATAATAATGGTTGGCAGATAATAGATAAAACTCAAAAAATTAAAGCTGACGATCAAAGAATATACAAAATCCTTAATGCTCTATCATCAGAACAAGTTGTGAAGTTTGTCGCTGATGCAGCCGGTGACTTAAAACCCTGGGGATTAAACCAACCCACACTGAGCATTACCATTAAATCTGTTGCATTAGACCCACAGAATCCAACCAAAGAAAACGGTTCCCCCAATCTCATTGATGTTAATAGAAAACTACTGGTAAAGGGGCAACTAGCTAAAGATCAAAATGTCATTGAATATTATGCAACGGTTGATGGAAGCGGAACCGTCGCTCAGCTCAGCCCCGCTTTCCCATCAATATTACCTATTCGGCCACTTGATTATAAAGAACTCTATCTATGGCCCTCCTTTGATTTAGCCAATCTTCAATCCATAAAAACTTCCAAACCTCCACAAACGCCTTTAGAGCTTCAATATAAGTACCAATCAAACGAATGGTCAGCAGCCCTTGCTAATGAAAATATATCGAAGCAGATTAATACCGCACAGGCTTTGAAGCTCGCCCAGCATTTAGGCCTTCCTATCCGAGCCACGAGATGGCTAAGCCAAAATACCGGCGAAGCAGAAGTTGCACTTTTAAATCCATGTAGAAAAATAGAATTCACCTTAGTCGATACAAATAAAAATGTGTATCCCTTCAAAATTGAATTAGCACCGATCAGCGAACAATCATCTAATCTGCTTTATTATGCTCGTGTTAATAATAGCTCAGAAATTTGCCTCATTGATCGTGAAAATTTTGAAATTCTCGATATGCCAATTATTAGAGAAGCTCCCGAAAAATAATCCTATTTTCAGTTAACCTATTTTTTCTCTGCAGAATATATAGTCGCTATTCCTCCGCTAAGAGGATTAAATCTGGCAAGATTAAAACCATTAGATTCAATCAAAGTGCACATCTTTTCCCCCGAAGGAAAAGATTCAATCGACCCTCCAAGATACTGGTAAGCTGACCGCTTTCCTGTAATTAAACCAGCGACTGCAGGAAGAATTTTATGTAAATAAAATCGATATAATTTGTGACCTATAAAACTTTGAGGCAAAGAAAAATCCAAGATTATCAAATACCCTCCAGGGGACAGCACTCTGAACATTTCAGTCAAAGCCCCGGACCAGTCAGCCATGTTCCGTAAACCAAAACTAACAGTTACTACATCAAAATGAGCTTCAGAAAATGGTAGGTTCAATGCATCCGCTAGCACTGTTCTCTCTAATCCTCTCTTATTTGCTTGTTGGAGCATAGGTTCACAAAAATCGCTCCCTACTACTTCAGCTTCCGGACATTTTTTTTGTATTTCCAAAGCCAAATCACCACTGCCTGTAGCTATATCAAGTACATTAATAGGATTCCGAGAACTAATCATTTTTGCTACTTTGCGTCGCCAGAAGATATCGACACCAAAACTAAGCACATGGTTAGTAAATACGTATTTATCCGCTATATCAGCAAAAGCATCTTTAACATATTTAGGATCTTGCATTTTATGGGATATTCGCTCGGTTTGTTCTTAGTGCAAAAAAGTTCAAACCCTATTAATCTAGTCACTCGAAGAAAGCCAATGCTAAAATTAATAATATGACAGCAACTACAATCATAATTCCATTACTCGCAGGATTATTAGGAATAGCAATTGGATTGCTGATACGCAAGTTAGGGCACCAGAGTTCAAAAAATATTGAAAAGCAAATTGCGGAAATCGGTCGTCACCATGCTGAATTAACCGGACGTCTTAAAAGCTTTACCCAAGCCCAAGAAGATGCTCGTGGTCAACTTAATCGTAATTTAGCTGCACGATTAGACAACGTATCCAAGACCGTCACAGACAATCTAAAAGAGTCAGGAGAAAAAACTACTAAAACACTTGGTAATATTGGAGAACGTCTTTCTACCATTGATAAAGCACAACAACAGATTGCAGCACTATCAGGACAAGTGGTTGAACTACAACAAATACTAGATAACAAACAAGCACGTGGCGCATTCGGAGAAACTCAACTAGCCGATATTGTAAAAGACGGTCTACCTGAAAGCGCATACGACTTCCAATTCACTTTATCTAATGGAAAAAGAGCAGATTGCATTATTCGTCTTCCTAAACCTCCAGGACCAGTAGTAGTAGACAGTAAGTTCCCACTCGAAGCTTATCAAAATTTTCGAAAAGCCAAAGATGAAAAAGAAGCTCAAGTAGCACTTAAACAAATGCAAAATGACACTTTAAAACATGCTCAGGACATAGCTTCAAAATACATTTTGCAAGATGAAACAGCCGAAGCCGCCCTTATGTTTCTGCCTTCAGAAAGTATTTTCTCTGAGATTCATTTACGTCTACCACAAGTAGTGGAGAAATGCCGATCTTTGCGAGTCTACCCTGTCTCTCCCAATACAATGTCATTAACTCTTAATACTGTAAGAGCAATCATGCGTGACGTTCAAATGAGAGAACAAGCCAGTCTCATTCAAAAAGAGGTAGAAACTCTCCTCCTTGATATCAATCGTTTAATGAATCGTGTAGGAAAACTTAGATCGCATTTTGACCAAGCCAGCAAAGACATAGATTTAATCGAAAAATCTAGCAATAAAATCGGTAATAGGAGTGAAAAGATTTCAGATTTAGAATTAGGCAATCAAGAAAAAATTAAAGATTCAAATGTGTTAACCAATGGTAAGTAATTAAATTAATTTCTTTGTAGCCTAAGTTTAATTGATTGCAGTTAACTAAGAAAAACAACATGATAAATTTCATGAAATCATCTAGACGCGGCTTTTTCGCAAACGGCGCCGCAATTTTTAGTAGTGCCTTTTTCAATAGACCCAAAGCATTATCTAATCCAAATATTCGCAAAACAATCTCTCGTCCGTTAATTATATCAACTTGGCCATTCGGAGAGGTGGCAAACAAAAAAGCTATAGAAGTTATTAGCTCTGGAGGTTCTTCCCTAGATGCCGTTGAAAAAGGAATCAACGTAACAGAAAATGACAAAGAAAACACATCAGTCGGCATTGGCGGCCTACCCAATTCAGAAGGCATAGTACAATTAGATGCATGTATCATGCAAGGACTAGGACACAATGCTGGAAGCGTTATGGGGCTTGAGGGAATCCGCAACCCTATTTCTGTAGCTAGAAAGATAATGGAACACACTCGCCATGTTCAATTAGTAGGCAAAGGAGCACAAGAATTTGCCCTTTCACAAGGTTTTACAAAAGAAAATCTTTTAACAGAAAAAAGTAACAGGAAGTGGCTCGAATGGAAAAAAAACAATCAAAGAAAAAAGCGAGAAGGTTCAATTAACAACCACGATACTATTGCATTACTCATGCTTGATGAAGATGGCAATCTAACTGGTGGATGCTCTACTAGTGGATTAGCGTTCAAACTCCCAGGGCGTGTGGGAGATTCCCCAATCATTGGAAGTGGCTTATACGTAGACAACGAAGTAGGTGCTGCAGGGGCCACGGGAGTAGGCGAAAATGTTCTACGACATTGTTGTTCTTTTATGATTGTAGAATTTATGAGACAAGGATTATCACCAGAAGATGCTTGCATACAGGCCATCAAAAGAGCTGCAAAAATTGATCCGATGGGAATAGATCTTAATATCTTTTTTATTGCGTTAGACAAAAAAGGTAGATATGGAGCAGCTGGAACTGGAAAAGGCTTCCAATATTCGGTCACCACTCCCAAACAAAGTAGAATTTTAGATAGTGCCGCTCTCAGTGAAATAGATGCTGGTCCAGTAGGAGGGAATGAGTTTCATAACTAATATGGCACTTCACATCTAGCTATAAAATCTTCCATTTAAATATGAATTTTAAGCAGTTCTATATCTATTTTTGTAGTTTATTAGGAAATGCAATTCACAGGTAAAATGAGAGGGAACATTGCAAGTTATCCCGTTGCTTCTTTACATATATTAACCAATATTGAAAACAGCAGGGGCCTGACCTGCAGTTCACGCTGTAGGTTCCCTGCTAAATGATGCAAGTCATTATGGGTCGTTTGTTCATGGTCGGATGAACGACCCTTTTTGCATTTAGTGAAGCGCAAGCTAAAATAAAAGCAGAGAAACCTGCTGTTTAAGATTCTAAAAAATCTCTATAAACTATGCTCACGAAAGGACTCGAACCTTCACCCACTTGCATGGACTAGAACCTGAATCTAGCGCGTCTACCAATTCCGCCACGTGAGCTATTAAAAATAGATACTTATTAAAAGACATCTGAAGAATAATACAAGTCACTCGACTAAAAATATCTCATATTACTTTCCTACGGTGCCGGATGCCAAAGCCTTAAGTTTATATATTTTAAATGGAGATTCGGTTAAATTCTTCCCTTCATTATAAGGTGCTGTAAGATGAAGTTGACTGGCATAAAAATATAATTTTCCATCATTGCCAAAACATAATCCGTCTGGCCAAAGAAACCTATCATCACGCTCATACACTTCATACTTTTTGGTGGAAGATTTAATAATACCAATAGCTTTTGTTGTAACATCTGAAATATAGATATTATCTTTAGAATCTATTGAAATTCCATCGCATGGAGGTCTAGGAGCATATCCTTGACACCGAGAGCTTAATTCATTTTTAGTCAAGGTAAGGTCACGTAAATAATCAGTGCGAATTCTATACAAAGTCCTACCTGCAGATGGCCCGTAATATAACCATTCTCCTTTCTTATCTACCACGATAGGACCAACTCCATATTGCGACTTTATAAAACTACCATCTGGCCTCTTAACAACTAATGAAGTCTCATCAACTGTAATATCTAATTTTTCAGGAACAACAGTGAAATGACCTTCGAGAACACGCCGAGTAAAACCTGTCTCTATATTCACAATGATAAGAGCTGCATCCTTCCCAGAAGCTGGGTCAGTGATATATATATACGGTTCTTCAGGATCAACAGTTAAATCATTTAGAAAAGAAGAATCAGTTGTCGCAGGAAACGGAATATAAATAATTTTAGTTAACTTATTGTCTTCTGTATCCCAACCAACAATCTTGGGAATGCTCTCACCTCGTCGCCCATTATCCAACATCCAAACAACCCCTCGCTTATCACATTGAAGCCCAAGAACTGCATCAAGAAAAAATGCCGCACCTTTTTTTCGCTGACTAATGTCTCTATTAGGAAATGACATGACATCGCCACTGGTAGTAATTTCAACTACGCGATCAAGGGTATTCTGATACTGATGCAAGCTTAATATAATACTTCCTCTTGGAGTAATAGTCATTCCCCCTGGGCTATGGGTTAATTTAGCAACCTCAGCTAAACTAACTCCCCCACCCCTACCAAACAGTTGGGCATTAACATTCGATACGCAGATAATTGTATATAAAACAATAAATATAATGTTATACTTAATCATCAACCAATCAGTTCAGGATAACTATCAAGGGCAATCTTTTTACATCTCTCAAGGATTTGATCTGGACTTATATCAGATAAAGCATCTTCAGCCATCGATTTACACACATTATAATCAAGGCTTCGAATAGCATACTTAATTGCAGGAACTCGAGGAGCACCCACACTTAACTCATCAAATCCTAATCCAACAAGTAATGGTGTAAAATACAAATCCGAAGCCATTTCTCCACACACTCCAACCCAAATACCAGCATCATGGCCGGCTCTGATAGTCTCTCTCAGTAATCTTACAACAGCAGGATTTAAAGGTTGATACAAGTCAGAGACTTTTTCATTGATGCGGTCGACTGCCAGAGTGTATTGAACGAGGTCATTAGTTCCAACACTAAAAAAGTCAACTTCCTTGGCAAGTTGATCAGCAATAAGGGCCGCACTAGGAACCTCAATCATAGCTCCAATCTCAGCTGGCCTTTGATAAACAGCCTCCTCATTTATCAGCTCATTTTCAGCTTCGTTGAGAAGCTCTTTCGCCCGCTTCAGTTCATCCAATGTAGAAATCATTGGAAACATTATGCCTATCGGGGCAGAAGATGCAGCTCGTAATATTGCGCGCAATTGAGCTTTAAATATTTTAGGTCGACAAAGGCTCACCCGAATCCCTCTCCATCCTAAAAAAGGATTTAATTCAGCTTTAACTGAACTTTCGGGAAGCTTATCTCCGCCAATATCGAGTGTTCTTATTATTACACTTTCTGGATCAACTCTATTAGCTACTTCTGAATAAGTTTGAAACTGCTCCTCCTCATTCGGAGCGCCAGAAGCATTCATATAAAAAAACTCTGTCCGAAACAATCCAACGCCTTTAGCTCCATTATTCTTAGCCAAATCAGACTCGTAAGCGAATTCAATATTTGCAGATAATGTGATTTTCCGGCCATCCTTTGTTTCTGCATCTTTGTCAATGAACTTCTCCAATCCTTTACTAAGCTTATCCTTTTCCTTCTTGAGTAATTCATATTCAGAAATTGTGCTTCCAGAGGGATTAATGACAACAAGTCCATTATAGCCATCAATTAATAATTGATCCCCAGTATGCACTTGCCCGCAAAATCCGTTAAGCCCAACAACAGCAGGCAACCCAAGTGATCGGGCGATAATAGCTGCATGAGATGTATAGCTACCAATCTCAGTCGCGAAACCTTGGACTAAAGAGTGATCCATTTGTGCAGTATCTGAAGGAGTTAATTCTGGAACAACTAAAACGTGATCATGCCTAGCGCTATGCTCAGCTTTCTCTCCTGACGAAAGATTGCGAAGAACACGCCTCATTACATCCTCTATATCAACGACTCTTTCACGCAAATAACTATCATCAATTTTCCTAAGAGTCTCAATGTAGTTACTCATAGTCCTAT
>JABGYE010000213.1:0-3069 GCA_018675395.1 Akkermansiaceae bacterium | reverse complement strand
TTCTTCACCCGTAGATGAAAAGCCACCACCCTGAATCATGAAGTCCTCAATTACACGATGAAATACAGTGTTATTAAAGTGCTTTGAATCGACATAACGAAGGAAATTAGCAACAGTCAGCGGAGCCTTTTCAGCATTCAAATCAAGCTCAATGGCCCCCATAGTCGTATCCATTACGATCCTAGCAACAGCTTCGGTCGCCTCATCATCCTGGCTAGCACCTTCTGAAGACGGTGTCTTAACTTGTTCTGTGGACTCCTTACTTTTTAGATCAGCCTTATCATTTGAAACATCCTTTTTGCAGGCATTATTAGTTAATATGAATGAAAGCAGGAGTAAGAATCTTAATTTTTTCTTCATCGGGTAATCTATTTCGTTTCTGGTTTTTTCTTTTCTCTAGTGATCGTCTTGATGAAAACTTTTTTCTTAGGAACGTCACCCATTGGCCTAATGCCGACTGATGTCTTAAGTCCACTGCTACCTGTCTCAACAGCTTTAATTTTATCTACGAATTCCATCCCTTCGACGACCTTACCAAAAACGGCGTAGCCATCAGGACTGAACCCGCCAGGGTCAAGGCTCTTGCTATTATCAACGACATTGATAAAGAATTGAGAAGTCGCACTGTTAGGATCGTTGGTCCTAGCCATTGAAATCGTTCCTCGGGTATTACTAAGCCCTGATTTCTTTCCCTCGTTTTTTATTGGTGGATTAGTCGGCTTTTGTGCGGGCGGGTCACCATCAGCAAAACCACCACCCTGGATCATGAAATTATTTATGACTCGATGAAAAATAGTCCCGTCATAGTACTTTGAATCAACATATTTAAGAAAATTCTTAACGGTGACAGGGGCCTTTTCCGCATTTAGTTCAATGGTTATATTCCCATAATTAGTTGTGAGAATGACTTTGGGATTCTCCGCATTGACCATGAAAGTTAAAAGCGAGTAAAGAAAGAGAGTAAGTTTCCACTTCATATTTGATTAAATGTTTTGTTATTAATTATAGTAGCAACGTTTCAACTATTGCAAAAATGAATACAGATGCAACCTGATCATAAAGAACAATCCAACAGGTCCATCATTCATATTGATATGGATTGTTTTTTTGCTGCTATTGAGATCCGGGACAGACCCGAACTTTCCTCTAAACCCGTTGCAGTTGGCGGCAATCCAAGTGGACGAGGAGTGCTCACTACATGTAATTACATTGCAAGGAAATATGGATGCCACTCAGCAATGCCAGCATTTAAGGCACTGGAGCTTTGCCCTGATCTTATAATTTTACCAGTCAGGCATGATCTGTACCGCGAAGAGTCACATAAGATTCGGGAGATCTTCAAGCAAACAACACCGATAATTGAACCACTTTCACTCGATGAAGCTTATCTCGATGTAACTCAATTAAAAGATGACCCGAGCGATGTTGCTCAGAAAATTCGCCAACAAATAAAAGATGATAGGGGACTAACTAGCTCAGCTGGCATCTCAACAAATAAAATGCTAGCTAAAATAGCTAGTGATTGGAACAAACCAGATGGCCAATATCAAATAAAACATGAAGATATAAACACTTTCATGAATGAACTACCTGCCAACAAGATCTGGGGCGTCGGTAAAAGAACAGCCGAGAAACTCAATTCAATGAGCGTCACTAACTGCAAGGATTTACAATCAATTGATCTTCCAACACTTCACCAGAAATTCGGCAAGTTTGGAGTTAACTTATATCAACTCTGCAGAGGCATTGACGATCGTGAGGTCATCACTGACCGTGAAAGAAAATCAACGAGCGTCGAACGTACTTTCAAAATCAACATAAGCAAAATCAATGAAGCTAAAGTTAAATTCAAATCGATTCTCCTCGAACTCAAAGACGACATTACAACTAATCACAATGACAGGAAATTAAAGTCAGCTTTTGTAAAAATCACTTTTTCAGATTTCCAGAAGACCTCAACAGAAAAGAAATCGGATAAAATAAACAGCGTGTTATTCAATGAGCTTCTAATTAACTCATGGAACAGGGGAAGAGGTAAATCAGTGAGGCTAATTGGAGCAGGAGTCAGGTTTGAACCTAAAAAATCAAAGTCAGATCTTCACCAAATGAATTTATTTGAATGATTGCCTAAGAAAAATGAAGGTCCCACTCTGAGAAATCATTATCTTTCCAGTCCTTAAGTTCAAAGCCACTCTTTTCAAGCTTATCCATGAACTTCTCTCCTGCGACTCGGACACAACTATCAGTGCTAAGCTCAACGACTAGCATCCCCATGTAGTAGAGATCGTTAAATGTTGATACTGCCTCATCACCGAACGCATCGCCCAAGTGCCCCCTCAGCAATTGACTCTCATGCCTACCTAAAAAAAGATGAGAAGGCTTCCTGCCTTCATGGCACCGCGCATCAACTAGGGCCCTCAGAGCAGAGGTGTCCCAATTATCTTTAAGCTTGACATCCTTAGGAAGGTTATTAAAATCTTCATTCATCGTAAGTAATACGATAGTCCGCGCTTTACTCAATTCAAAACACTTATTGCAATTCAGACATAGAAATTTTATTTTAAGATATGAAGAAGCTTTTATTACTCGCATTCATTGCACTGACTGGGAATGTATACTCACAAGGCACGTCCGAAGTACCTAGCTGAGTAATGTGACCAGGAGAAGGAGGCACGGTCAGTGGCTCAGCAGATGGCGAAACTTTTTTTGGTGGATCATTACCGGAGATTTTCACCTTTCCTGAACAAAGGCTAGGAGGGATCTTTAGTTTCCGTTGGATTCCAGAAAAGCCTGACGATGGAAAGATTTTCACAACTCTACGTTACGAAATAACACAAGACATTTCACTCGGCGTTGATTACCGCCCCCTGACAGATAACATTAGCTTCGCAGCAAATTGGAGAGCAATCTCCGAACAGGGAGATTGGCAACCTGCCATTATACTAGGAACATCAAATGATGATTTTGGGGATATTGCCAGTCAGTCATACTACGTGACGGCAAGTAAATATCTTGGTGAATTGGGAGGTTTCCAGTTCTCACCTTATGCTGGAGCTACTTACATTGATG
>JABGYE010000135.1:0-7350 GCA_018675395.1 Akkermansiaceae bacterium | reverse complement strand
CAGAGACCAAGACACATCTAAGACGCGTAGGAGCAGTTGACATTCGTACCAACACTTTGAGTCAATTTGATCTGGTCATCTTTCCTGGTGGAAGTGGCAGTAAACAGGCTGCTGCTCTCGGATCAGATGGGCGTCAACTTGTTAAAAAATTTATCGAAGATGGTGGTGGTTATGTTGGTATTTGTGCCGGAGCCTATTTAGCTGCTTCTAACTATGAGTGGTCACTAGGCATCAGTAATCACAAGACATTCTGCAAAACCATCAACTTACCTGAAATAGGACCAAAGAGCATGTGGTACAGGGGCCCTTCCGCTCCAGTGAAGATGGAACTGACCGAAGAAGGAAAAGCAATCCTTGGCAGCATTAAAGGACCATTTGAAGTTCGCTATCATAATGGCCCAATCATGTCCTTCATGGGAAAAGATGAGCTTGGTCCATTCCGGAACCTGGCCACTTTCCGCAGTGAAGTTTCAAAATACAAACCTCAACAAGGGACCATGGTTAATTCACCTGCCATCATTGCAGGTGAATTCGGTGAGGGCCGGGTCCTCTGTATTAGTCCACACCCTGAATCGGATTCGAAATTATACAAACTTCTACAAAATGCAGCTCGTTGGGTAGCAGATTGATACGTGGGTTCGATTCCCATCACCCACTCCACCTTCGTTTTATTCCAGAAAACAGTACTTTTATCATGCAGCCGCAGCCTTGAGTGCCTTCTGGATGAGCGCCTTGGTTTTTAATGAACCTTCAATCGGGTCCACTCGGTGACCTTCGAATTCGATGGAGATCACCCCAGAATATGAGGACTCATAGATGATTTTGATCATCTTGTAAAAGTCGGTGTTTGTCTCGTTGCCTTTATCATCAAACCTCAGCGCCTTGGCACACACAGCTGGGGCATAAGGGAGACTCTTGGTCACCCCATCATATCGATTGTAACGACCAAAGTTATTAAAGTCCGGTAAAAGTCCTGCGTTGGGTTTATTGATTTTCTTCATCGCAGCCAAGAGCCAATCTGGATCCTGTGAGTTGCCTCCGTGAGGCTCTATCACAATCTTTACTCCGGTCCCTTTGGCATAATCACAAAGAGAACCTAACCCTTTGGCAGCATTTTCAAGATTCTCATCACGATTGCCTCCGGAGCGGCAGTTAACTCGAATAGCCTTACAACCTAATTGTGCAGCGCAATCCACCCAGCCTTTGTGTTCATCAACTGATCGCGTACGCGCTTTGACATCTTTTGAGTCCAGCTGATTCTTAGCATCAACCAAAATCAGCACATTCTTCATACCTTCTCCAGTAGTCCGTTTAACCAATTCACCAACATATTTTTTGTCAGTGTGTTTTTCCTTAAAGGGCCTATTCCAGTATTCGATATGGGTAATGCCCAGTTTATCCTTCGCTAGAGCCGGATAATCCAGATGATCCAGTTTTCCCGAACCAATCCATCGGTGAAAGGTATATTCCTGAATACCAATCTGAAAACGGTTTGGATCATTTTTATCTTTTGCAAGAAGCGTTGGAGCAAACGAAATGATTGGAGTAGCCAAAGCAGTGCCACCAAGGAATGAACGACGAGAAAGTGATTTCATGAGTTCAATCATACCGCCCACAATGCAAAAGGGAAGCTAGTAACAATTATTTTCTGCGGTTCCTGTAATTCATCATAGAATCAGTCGTACCGACCAGGCCCTTATCATCAGTGATACCATGAAAAACGAGAGGCATGAACGGTGCAGGATCCTCCTTCAAACTCCATGCAATCCCTCGCAACAAGATTAGTCGATATATAGGATCAAAATAAGTGTATGTGTAATGGCCAGTAGTGGGGCCGAATGCACGGCACTTGCCTGAGGTGTATGTCCAAAAAGCATCGCTACGAACCTCTTCGCTTTTCAGAATATCAGCGAACGATGAGTTGTCCTTTTCCGATTTTGGAGCAACGGCCCCAATGACCTCAACATTGTCCCGCTTGAGAAGATCCCAATAGGATTCATCATTCAACGTGACTGATTTAGGTAAGCCGGTAAATGCCGGATGATCGGTCTTAAGGTACAACGGATGATCATCAGAAAACTTACCCCAATGCGAATCTTTATTACCCTGCCACGAACACCCAATGCATCCTGCCAACTTATTCGCACGACCAATTGGACGAATAATACAAGACTCGTGAATTGAAACAACGCTACCTCCCCGATCAACATAATTCTGATACATAGTGAATTGCTCATCCGTCAGGTCCGGAAGGTGCAGAAATTGAATCATTAAATCAGCTCGTTCGAATTGATCCTGTGACGGAAACATATAAGCCTCTTCCACAGTCACTCGAGGGATTGTCTTGAGCATGGGAACAAACAACTCCTTTATGCGAATATAGTCATGTTCACCGCCACCGTGATCCTCGGGTCCATAGAGCCAAAGAATCTGAATATCACGACTAAGTTTGGCATCTTTAAATTGCCCAGTGAACTGCATTATTTTTTCTCTGGGAATTGGTTTATTGGTCAGTGGAACTGTTCGGCTTCCGCGATCAGCTGCAACCAATAGGCCAAGTGTTCCTATTAAATAAATTAAGAGTGATTTTTTCATAATGAATGATGAGCACAAATCCTACCCCACCATACTGATTCAGAGAAGCTCAAAGGATTATCACTTCAATCCCACTGTTCTCCTCACTTTTCTTGAAAAATACTGAGATTCAAAGAAACGAAGGATTTCATCCACCATAAACACACAGCTATGATTGCGGGTTCCATTTCTTCTCTTCCCTCGCGGGAATGTCAATGTGACACATCTCATATTGCACTAACCTATTTGCAAAACTTCTTGGCAAAAACGCGGAAGAGTAGCAAGGTTCGAATAAATGAAAAATGATAAAGCTGAGATTCCGAATAGACGTGCGTTCATTCAACACAGCACCGGAGTTGGCGCAGTGACTACGCTGAGCGACTGGATGAGCAAACCGGAGCGGTGACAAAGGCGCTACTGCAACGAATGCCTTCCCGAGACATTCGGTCAATATTCGGTGTCTTTATGAGAGTTTCGCCATAGCAACCGATATGAGGGGACGCGTCCTCGATGACAATCCACACGATGTTAACGGATCCAGATTCCTCCCCAAAAACATTGGAAGAAAAAAATAAAGAGTAAAAATCTTTTCATTCAAACTGACTACAACAGTAATTCCTTCTCAATGGGAATAAACTTCGAAGCTGAATTAATGAGAGATCTGGCTGTTAAATCAGCCACCCCATAAACTTCTGCAGAAACACCAAAATCATTTCTTATTTTACTCAATAACAAATCAAAATCCCCATCACCAGAGGCAAGAACAACAACATCCGCATCCTTTGCATGTTCCATAACATCAATTGTAATACCAACATCCCAATCACCTTTCGCAGAACCATCGCTTCTTTGAATATATGGCTTTAGTTTTATTTCAAAACCAATTCCTCTTAGAATATTCTGAAATTGTTTCTGCTTTTCATCACCTCTATCAATACCATAAGCGATTGCTTTAACCACCTCCCTGTTTGAAGTTACTTTTTTCCAAAAAGCATTATAATCGAAGTGGCTATTGTAAATCTGTTTTGTGGTGTAGTAAATGTTTTGAACGTCCACAAATATGTTAACTTTTTCCATAAAATCTAAAAACTTAATTAAGTAGCATGCTATTTGAGGTCATTAATCCTAATGCCTTCTAGTTTACTTTTATTTCAATCAAGCAAGATCCATCCTCGTTTTTCTTCAGCACCTTGATATTCATGGGCGCGTCTTTGTGATCGAATCGATCGCCCGGCTGGAATGGGGCTTTCAATAAATCTTCTTTCGGGTAAACAACGACCGGATTCTGTCCTGTAGCGAGTTTGGCATCAACACTGTAAACAAGGACGCCGACAGAATTCTGAACCTTGTCTTTGTTTTGGATGGGCTGCGAAATCTCAACAATAAAGACCTTACTGGGTTTAACCTGATCATCTGCGGGTATGGTGATCATCGAAACACCGGACGACGCATTCAACGGCGTCAGTTTTAATCGATGGATGCCCGAGGTGAGATAGGTTTTCCTGTTGGCGTCGAGCCAGCCAAATTTGTGGCGATGCCAGCCGAGAAAGCCACTCGCCCGACCAGCCGACGACATGATGTCCCAAGGACCAGCGGGATTCTTCGGGCCTTCGACGCCGTCATACGTATATAAATCAGGTAGACCCATCAGATGCGCCGCTTCATGGGCGAGCACATACGGGCTGACGCTGGAAATATTCAGCGCTACATTGATCTTATTGCCCTTATAGGGAATGGCAAGATCGTCCCGTTCCCCGAACGCGGTGTTCCCGATGCGCGGCATATTGACCATGATGTAGTCGTAGGCCAGAAAATCTATTTTCGGATAGAGATCAAATATTTCCACAAACAGTTCGCGGTGTGAATCGGTCGTCCTGCTGCTGTACTTCCCCGCAGGCTTGGACAAACGCCGCCAACCGTGAACATGCTCAATCTCGACAGTCATTTTTCCATAGGACTGTTCATGAAAGAGTTTCTGAAATAGCCCATTGCCCAGAACGCCCTTAGCTCGCTCCTTCGTATCGACCTTCATCACGGCGTCCGAAAAATCAGCATATAGCATGATGGCTTTTTTGTGGCCGATGGTGCTGTCATAGATCAACGGGTCATTGGCACCCTCGGTCTTGTAAACATCGCCCTTGGTATCCAGGACGGGAATCTGCATTGTGGCCATCTGACAGGACGTCAGAAACGCAACCTGCAGGACCGCTGCAAAGATCAAAAGAAGCTGTTTCATACCCACGCCCACTTCATTTTTTTGGTTACGCATCTCATTCCGCAGCTTTTACTGCAAAATAGGAACCTGCAACGACCTTTTCGGCCAGCAGGACATTAACGGCAACTTGTCGTCCGGACTCCTCGTGTGAAGGATCACCTCCACCAAAGTCCCAGACCCAACCTTTATATTTACCTGACATGGCCTCTAGCACTAGTCCCTGCTTGGTAAGTGTTGGCTTCCAGTAACTGTTCGCTGTCGCACTTTTGGCAAGCCGGAGAGCAGGAGTTACTGTGAGATTGGGTCCCTCTGGCCGCGTCTTGGCACTGTCATCAATAACAATGATCCAACCTTTGTACTTTCCACCTGCGGAACGTACGACGTAACCCTTTTCGGTTTCCACAAATTGCCACGCTGAACTAGCGCGCGATTTACTAGCTAAGGAAATGCCTTCAACTACGTCAACCTCATCTAATTTACTGGATTTCGCTTTTTCTGTAACATCAATAAACCATCCTTTGAATCTGGATACGACTGGGCTGAGGGCGCGGGGTTTACTTGCACTTTTGGCTCCTTTAAATTCAAGCGCATCTGTCTGAATTTCTCGTAACCCCTCCATGAATGCTTTGTGGCCCTCAACAGCTAGTGGGCTTTCCGCAAATAATTGAGAAACTGTCGTTAAAAAAGAAGCGATGAGAAAAAATAGTATTTGTTTCATTGTCGTGTTGAAGCTTTGTAAATATTAATAGTTTTCTGATTTTTCTTTGGTCCCGAGATAGTAGAGACTGGTTTCTAAATCGTCAAGTTCAGGCAAACCAAGATACGTAAGTTCGATTCCCAAAACACATCCTAATCTTTTCCAGACTATCACAGATAGAATCTTTATGGGATTATATGAGATTTCTTGACAGCATTGATCAACCATGGTCGCAGTGTCCTTAATAAAACTTAAAAAATCACACTTCTTTTTGGGGTGCTTGGTTTGATTGAAGCAATGAAAAACAAAATTCTAATTCTGTTGGCACTTGGCACTTTATCAGTTCAATCAGCCGAGCGCCCAAACATCCTTTTCATCTTCGCTGACGATGTCGGACAGGAAGTTCTTCAATGTTACGGGGGCCAATCGTACCCAACGCCGCACCTTGATAAGCTAGCTCGTACGGGAATGAAGTTCAATCATGCTTACAGCATGCCTGTTTGCCATCCTTCACGCTTAACCTTGATGTCAGGAAAATATCCCTTCAGACATGGCAAGGTGACTTGGGGTGATTACCCAAAGAAAGAAGAGCCTTATACTTTTTCAAATTACCTGCAGAAGGCCGGTTATAAAACTGCTATCGCAGGCAAGTGGCAGATGTGTTTACTAAAAGATGATCCGCTTCATCCGCGGCGTTTGGGTTTTGATCAATGGGACCTCTTTGGTTGGCACGAAGGCCCGAGATTCTATGAGCCTATGATCTATCATAATGGCAAAGTAAGGACCGATACCTTGGGTCATTTTGGGCCGGATCTCTATGTGCGAAGCTTAGTTGAATTCATGAAAGCTAATCGTGATCGGCCTTTTTTGGCATACTATTCTATGGCCGTTGCCCATGAGGTGACTGATGACTTGGAGACACCGGTCCCTCACGGCCCCTTTGGTCGTTACGACAACTACGCAGAAATGGTTGGGGAAATGGACCGGGCCGTTGGCAGGATGGTTGCTGCGTTAAATGCGCTTAAGTTGCGAGACAAAACCCTTATCCTTTTTGTGGCTGATAACGGCACTCCGCCTGAAATAATCATTCGAGCCGAGGGTAAAAAACTCATCAAGGTTCCCATTGTCTCGCGTCGTAATGGAGAGGATGTGCCTGGCGGAAAAAAACAGTTAAATAATGCCGGTACAAATGTACCGATGATCGCTAATTGGTCAGGGACCATTAAGGCTGGGCAAGTAGTTGATGATCTTGTGGATTTTAGCGATTTACTGCCGACCTTTCTGGATTTGGCTGGTGCACCGCTTCCAGCGGGTCGGAAGCTTGATGGAGTTAGTTTCGCTGATCGCTTAAGGGGTCAGGGTCCTTCGCCACGTTCCTTTACATATTGTGAGGAAAAGGCATTACCCAAGCCTGGCGGAGTGGAGCCAGACGGGACCAGTTCTGGCCTCAAATGGGTACGTAATAAGGATTGGAAACTCTATAATGATGGTCGTTTATTTCATATGGCCAAAGATCCCCTAGAAACACGACCATCAAAAGTCGGTCAGGATGGATCCTCCAGTTCAGCAATGCGGAAAAAACTCAGACAAACTTTCAAGAAACTGGGCCTAAATCCCTAGAAACACGAGTTCTATGTTCGTTGGGTTAGATTCCCAAAATACTGACACCCAAAACACATCCCAACATCACTCTAGACATAAGGAGAACATTGGGAGACTTGGGTCTCAACGTGATTGATGATTTACCTGAGCCGATCGGCTGGATGAAAGGGAAGGAAGGGTTATTTCAGTTTTAGTTTTTTTGGTCCCGATCAATTTTTATTAGCTCACCAATCAGCTTGTCGCAAATACTGTGCGAGTTTTT
>JABGYE010000031.1:0-3090 GCA_018675395.1 Akkermansiaceae bacterium | reverse complement strand
TCTGGTTCTTGGCACATCCTGAGGTGTATGTTTTGATCTTACCGGCAATAGCTATCGTTGGTGAAGTTATTCCTGCAAACATCAGAAGACCAATATGGGGCTACAGATCGATGGTGTACGCGGTAATGATTCTTGGATTCCTTGCCTTTATTGTTTGGGCTCATCACATGTACTTAACTGGAATGGGAAATGTGATATCAACTTTCTTCCAAGCAACGACTGTTATAATTTCGATACCTTCAGTGATTTTACTTACGTGTCTTTTCATTTCACTGTGGGGCGGCTCGATTCGATTTACAGTACCGATGCTATGGGCTTTGGCATTTCTTCCGATGTTCGGTTTTGGTGGGCTGACCGGGTTGCCTTTGGCCTTTAACTTTATCGATCTGCATTTGCACGACACATATTACGTGATTGGACACTTTCACTATGTAGTCGCACCTGGAACGATCTTTGGTCTATTTGCCGGAATATATTATTGGTTCCCGAAAGCCACAGGCAGAATGATGAATTCTAAATTGGGTCATATGCACTTTTGGCCATCATTAGTTGCGATGAATGGAATTTTCCTTCCGATGATGGTTCAAGGCATGGCTGGGTTCCATAGGCGCTGGTACGATGGTGGCATTAATTATGAGCAGATTGCGAGCCAGGTTCTTTTTGAGCAGGATTCTATCTTTGCAAAAATTTTAAGTTTGGTGCCTGGGATCGAATCTGGAAAGACTATTGAAATGATCGATCTTAATCATCTTATGACTTTTTCAGTATGGATTTTGCTGATAGGACAGTTCCCGTTCATCTTTAATTTTATTTTCAGTATATTTAAAGGAAAGAAGATCGATACCGATAACCCATGGAAGGCGACTACTATGGAATGGTTAGCGCCCAATAAGCCAGGGCATGGTAACTTCATTAGCGAACCAATTGCTTATCGTGGCCCATACGAATATAGCGTTCCTGGTCATGAGTTGGATTATACGCCGCAGTTTGAAAGAGGTGCTGATGGCTTGATTTTAGGAGAAGAAGAACCCGAAACGGAGAATGAAGCTGCTCACTAATCTGGTTAGATTAACTTTAGCAAAAGCATAATAATATGGAAATTCCTTTCGAAGTAAAACCCAGGCCTGATACTGGGCTCTGGAATGCGAAGGTCGGCATTTGGCTGTTCCTTGCCTCAGAGGTCATGCTATTTGGTGGACTCTTTTCCGGTTATCTGTTCCTTCGCCTAGGCTCAACTGGTGAGGCTGACTATTTTTGGCCACAGGGTGTTTTGAGTGTGGGATTTGGTTTTGTGAATACCCTTATCCTGATTCTTTCTTCAGTGTTTGTTGTTGTGGCTTGGTTACAACTCAGGCTAAGAAATTTCGAAAAGTTCCGATTTTGGATGATACTAGTGGTCCTCTGTGCCGGTATCTTCCTTGTTAATAAAGGATTCGAATATTCAGCAAAGTTCAAACATTACGGTATTAAATTATCTGATAATTCGATTGTGGAAGGGCATGGCATTGACGATACGATTCGCTATGAAGCTATTAAAGAAGTGACGATCGATTTGGCCCGATTTAACGGTCAATTTCTTGAAAATGTTCATGGAGACACTCCCGAATTCCGTGAGGTGATTTCAATTGATGCAGAAGGAAAATCAGTCCTAGGTGATCCGTTCGAACTGAGTGAAAAAACGGTTAGGAAAATTGAGGAGCGAAGGAACAACGCCTTGCGCAAAAAGCATTTATTCTCAAACGAAGAGAAAAAAGATAAAGACCCGGATTTTGTACCTATCCGCTGGCTTCCAGCAATGGGCGTTAAGCAAGTATCACTGATCGCTGACAAAGAGTTTTCTATTCAAATTAGCCGCAAAAAACTTCGTAAATCGTTTCCTGATTCCGTGAAGTTCAGAGATCAGAGCTCTCTCAAAGGAACCATTTCCAAATTGACTCCTGGCCTTTACCTTAAAGCTGTTGATCGAATCGATTTGCGTGCCACTGACTCTGATAATCCTGAGACAAGTACTCTGGTATGGAAATATCTAGGACAGGAATCCTTACGGCAAGGCCAAGCAGATCATGGATCCGGTGATGCAGATGACGCCGAGGATAAGGATCATGCGGCCATAGGATACAATGAAGATGAGCAGAAAGTTAAGGATGATAGCCATCCTCATGACCCAAAAAAGGAAGCTGAAACAGCGAAAAAGATATTCCTTGGTGCTAGGGACAATGTATTAAAAGAAGCAAAAGAGAAAGAAAAGGAAGCCGATTTTGGAGAAACTCTTAATCATTCGGTTCTCAAGTGGACAGACGAGGAAAATGATGAAGTTCTTAAAAGTCATGCTCCTATCTTGGTTCCATGGGAGGACGTTAAGCTCTATTCAAATTTCACACCTAAGTGGAACACTTATTATGCAATCTATTTCACGCTGACGGGTCTGCACGGCTTGCACGTGTTACTTGGTGCATTGGTACTCTTATATTTTGCGACTTTTGGCAGGAAGTTATTTGATAAGGATCCTGAACACATGACGAACAGGGTAGAGGTCGGCGGCCTCTTTTGGCACTTTGTTGATCTTGTATGGATCTTTCTTTTTCCAATCCTTTATCTCATGTAAATCACTGAATGAATCTTAACGGCCAATAAAAAATATATTAGTAAAACGATGGCAGATACACCTGAAGAAATTTTAAAGGACATGAAGAAGTACTGGCGGATAGGCTGGATACTTCTTGCATGTACTGTTCTGACTGTGGTAGTAGCGGAGATAACGCCGAGTGTCACTATTGGATTAGGTATAGCGACAGTGAAGGCTGGGCTAGTTGCTTTAATCTTTATGCATCTCAATCATGAGAAATCAATAATTTATAAGGTCTTGGTATACACGTGCTTCTTTGCGCTGGGATTGTTGTTCCTTACTCTGCTGCACCTTTTTGATCCACTCGTTGCCCGCTAGCAAACTATACTAAAAGTGTCATTAAAGAAATTCCATATCCTGTTCATTAGCCTATCAACACTTTGTTTGGTCGGGTTCGGTGTCTTTTGTTTTATGGGGGATTTTCAAATAGCAGAGGGCGGCTTGGAGGGTATGAAGAATATTTG
>JABGYE010000153.1:0-2942 GCA_018675395.1 Akkermansiaceae bacterium | reverse complement strand
TATTTGTGGTGTCAGTAGCATAATTCTTGGTGCTATCACATCGATTTATGGTGTCTGGTTTTATCGTAATAAAATTAAACATTTAGACGTTGCTTAGTTATACTTATTAGAACTATGAATCCTATCATTTTCTCAATATTAGCTTGTGTGACTTGCATGAGCGGTCGGGGAGAATCTGTGACTAATGCAGCTGGAATGGCTATACTTTTTATGCTGGTTCTATTGGCGGGTGTTTTTGCCGGGATATTTAAATTCATGAGGCACTTGTCTCGGGGCGAGCGTGAGACTGTGGGGAGGAGATAAAAATTGATATTTTGAAATATGAGCATGCAAATTTTAGGATTAATTAACGAATTCATTGGTCTTCCGGAGTTGGCTTCCGAGCATGGGAGCATGGTTGATCATATGCTTGAAATGGTTCATTGGCTGATGGCAGTTCTTTTGGTAGGATGGACACTGTTTTTTTTATATTGCCTTGTTCGATTCCGTCGTAAGAAAAATCCGAAAGCCAGTTATGTTGGAGTCAAGGGCCACGCGTCAACGCATGTTGAAATTGCTGTAGTGGCTATTGAAGCGATCCTTTTACTTGGTTTTGCATTCCCTCTATGGGCAGTGCGTAGTACAGAGTATCCAACAGGGAGTGATGTTGTCAGGGTTCGAGCCGTTGGAGAGCAGTTCAAGTGGACCATGCATTATCCTGGACCTGATGGTACATTTGGAATGTCTAAGCCTGAGCTTATAAGTGGCGATAATCCACTAGGGCGTGATCCAGAGGATCCTAACGGCAAGGATGATTTTGTCTATACTGAACTGGTACTTGCAAAGGATAGAGAATGCATAGTCACGGTCACATCAAAGGACGTGATTCATAGCTTATCAATGCACCCAATGAGAATGGCTCAGGATGCAATTCCGGGGACTGTTGCTGACATGTGGTTTAAGCCTATTAAGACAGGCAGATGGGAAACAGTTTGTGCGCAGCTGTGCGGGGCTGGTCATTCTGGTATGGTTGGATACATGGAAGTAAAAACTCAGGAAGATTTCGATGCTTGGTACAAGGAGAGCACCCCTTCAACTGCCCAAGAACCGGCAGAGGGTTCGGCTGAAGAATCTAAATAAAGAATCTGACTGCATAGTAAGTGCGGTTAATTTAGGTGATTGTTGCTTGGGATTTTTTCATTCCTTAATGTTGAGAGGAGAGTTGGACTAAGTGATTTAAAAGCTTATTCTAATAGGAAAAATAATCGTGCAAGTAAGCAAAATGACAGAATCATCCATTGATGATGACCTCAGTTTTACGAGGCAGGACTTTTTATTGCTCACTAAAGCACGGCTCAGCGCACTTGTTATTGTTACTACTATTTTCGGTTATTTGCTTGCAGTGAAGTCAGCAGGCTCTCCCATCGGATGGTGGGATCTTACTCATACAGTGATAGGTAGTGCTTTGGCTGCGGCTGCGGCTTCAGTTTTCAATCAACTAATGGAAATTGATATTGACGCAAGAATGGCTAGAACTGCAGATAGGCCACTCCCAGCAAAAAAAATTCAACCAGCCGTCGCGTTTATTATTGGTTGGATACTGGCTGCATGCGGAATCGTTCACCTCGGGGTAAAAGTAGATCCACGAGCTTCTGCTTTTGCTGCGGCTACTTTATTTGTTTATATGTTTATCTACACTCCGATGAAACGTAGGAGTGGATTTAATACATTAGTAGGAGCCGTTTCGGGAGCCTTGCCCCCATTAATAGGTTGGACAGCTGCTGGAGGTGCAATTTTAGAGGTGGAACCTTGGTTTCTTTTTGGGCTTTTGTTTTTGTGGCAGTTGCCACATTTTGTAGCGATTAACTGGATGTATCGTAAAGAGTATGAGGATGCTGGCTTTATTATGTGGTCTAATGGGGATGAGAGTGGAGCAAGGACATCTTTCTTGGGAGTTTTCTTTAGTGTTTTATTAATCTTGCTGGTAATGGCTCCTCTGTTTTTTAGTTTTGTAGCGACTTGGGCAGTTGTCGGGTTGGTGTTGGCCGCTGGAGTGATGCTAAAATATGCGATTCATTTTAGTAGGACTAGGCTGAGGCAGGATGCTAGGAGGTTATTTCTGTACACCCTTATTTTTTTACCGGTGACTTTAGTTTTGTCATTTCTTGGCTGGAATTCGTAGAATTAATAAAACTCGAGAGAATAGAATCTTGTAGTCTATGGAATATGTATTAATTGATCAGATCAAAGTAATAGCTAATATCCAGGTAATTAAAGAATGAATAATAGATCTAAGACAGTCTGGGCATTGGTAATAATTATGCTTTCAGGGATTGTGGTATATTATAGCTGGTTAAAAACAGTCCGCCGCCAGTTCTCAGATGGTAAACCTCCAATGCTTCGGCCAGTGGACCGTTTTCGTTCTGATGGGCATAAGGGTCAGCAAGTCGAGCTGTTTGCTTCTGACAATGTCCTGTACTTGGTGGGTTACTTTTACGCAGGGGATGAAGTTGAAGCTTTGGCAGTTTGTCGGCGAATTCAAGCGATGAGGGAGAATTTTTCGCAAGAGAAAAAGTTTCGATTAATTGGTTTTTCGATGGACCCCAAGCTGGACACTCCCGAAGTCTTGGCAGAGTTCGCCGCTAAGCATGGGTTCACTTCGGAAGAATGGATTTTTGTGAGTGGTGATCGGGACCGAGTCCGCAATTTTATGAATAAGTTTTTCCGATACCCGGGTCATAAGAAGCCGGACAAGTTTCGTGAATCTCTTACCGATCTTTATGCTAGAGAATTAAGGATTTCTGTAGTTCATAAAGGACCCAATGATGAGAAGGCTTTTATTAGAGGAGTTTACTGGGGAGGGATCCGCAAAGGAGAAGTTCGGAACGACAAGACTGCAGAGACAGACATAAAATTTATTTTTCAGAATGAAATGAACCAGAATCAGATAGGAAAAAGTGAAT
>JABGYE010000082.1:0-3131 GCA_018675395.1 Akkermansiaceae bacterium | reverse complement strand
TTTCGGAACTACGGAGTTTTAAGGCTGAGATTGTTTCGCTGTTGCGTGATGGTTGCAATGAGAGCGGTGGTTCTCTTGTGTCACCACCGGCACCGACACCCCCCTTCGGAGCATCTCAAAGTGGTGATTCCGACGACTGGCAGGAATGGTTTGATGAACGTGCCGGTATATTAGAATACGAGGGCGAATTAACGAGGCAGGAAGCAGAGCGACAAGCCTTTGAGGCCACCATTATCCACTGGATGAACCTCACTCCTCCTCAAAACCTTGATGACGATCACTGCGCTCAATGTGGTGACCCCGTGGGCAGGGTCGGGAACGATGCGGTTCCATGTCTAACGGGCGGCAGTGGACACGTTTGGCTTCATCATGGATGCCACTCAGCTTGGATGGCCCGTAGAAGACAGCAAGCGACAGAGGCTCTTAACGCTATGGGGATTGGGTAATGGATGACCTGAACCAAGCCTTAGAAAACGCCAGAAACGAAGGCGTCTACCAGAAAGCCCACGATATGCCGTAATCATCGTGCATTTGAGCGCCGCCACCCTGGTACGGCTAATATGATAAAACTTCCAGCACATCTAACGCGATGCTACTGGACTTACAACCAGCCAAGATCGCGGCTTCAACTGTCCCACCAGAAGCCAGATTCAACTCAATCAGGCGCAATATCCCCAATCTATCGTATTCATAATATGACTGGCTCAGTTATAGGGGGGCAGGACAGAATTGTTGGGCTAAATAAATTAGGCGTAATCTACTGACAGTGCCCACATTTCGTTTAATCTCTTAAATCAAGTTCTCTACAGATTATTTTAAGTTTACTTCCGAGCGAACTGCCTGTGAATGTAAAACCTCTCTCTCCGCATTCAGCGGAACTGACTAACTCAAATTTCTTTTGCGTTGTTTTAAAATAAAAATCATCAGAAATTCGCTCTGATGCTCCATTTAACCAGTCAAAATCATTGTCGTGCCATTTCTCCCATTCCTCATCAGATAAATGTTGAGTGGTACACGCATATGCCATAGCCCCAGCAGGAAACCACAACGCCCCCCAATTCTTAAAAATCAAACTTGGTTTATTCAATATTAATTCGTAGTAAGGAAATGAAAAATTTTTACTATCACTTTCCTTAGAACATTTTCCGTGCTCTCCATTAATCGCCTGAGTTGTGAACCTTACATAATCATCGCAACGTTTGTCATTTTTTGTGCGGATGTAATCTGGATGGCTGATCCACACGCGTATATTATCTAATATATATTCTGTTGTGCTTATTTTCACAGTTTCGGTTTTTTTGCACTTACGTCACAAGACATTCGCACAGCCGTAGTGTCTGGCCTATATTCCAAAGTACAATAAGGATCGCAATCTAAACTTCTCAAAATCACTTTTCGATCTTCATCTTCCAAGATATTGACATGTAAATCTTTTTTTACATCAATATTCACTAGGCCTTTTAGCTTCACAATGAATGGAGCTTCTGGTGAGATTTCCTTTACGAACTCTCCAACAAAATCTTCTTCACTCACATAAATATCATAATTATGTTCAACTTCGGTGAAACCTTTATAATTCAGCACAATATTACCAATTGAGACAATTGGTGTTTCAACTTCTGCGTCATACTCTGAGAATAATTCTGTTTCAACATCAATGGTTATAAATAACTTTGGCATATTTAGAAGCTCCTGTCGTAAATGAGGTATCCACTGGCTTTCCAAGGCAATGGAATACGGGATTGTTCCCTGTGACAATAGTAAAAATAAAATAATTTAAATACAATTATAAATTCTCGGTAGGTAGTTTATACCAGCTTGCAATGATCCAACGTTTCGCAATAGGCCGATCAACCATTTAGTTTTTTTCCCAATCCGTCATTTTGCCTGGAGCTTCATCTAGAGGTTCCCAGCCTTCCGCTTTGCATCGATTATAAACCTTTAGTCCCTCTTCAAGTGAATATGGGTTGCCAGGATAGTCCTCATAGTCTTTTTCTACAATGATTTTATCTTCAATCTTCTTAAACATCATGAAGTGTTTTTTGTCGTTAACAACTTTTCGCACCCGCCAATTAAAAATATGAGTGTCCCTTTCAAAATAGTCCAATTTGCCACGAGGTACTGGCAAAGTACGCTTCTTTATATATGCGTCTGTGAAGGCTGCCTGCGCCGCTTCTAGACGTTCCAACGTTCCAACGATACCTGTTTCGTCATCGTCGTCGCCATTGTCACCTTCAATTTCAAAATTGAAGTTAACAAATATGTACCCAGATTCTAATCTTTTTATTGTAAATTCCGAACCGGACTTTACCAGCGGTGAAGTTTTAACTTCCGCTATAATATATTCGTCACTTTTGTCCGTAACATCTTCATTGGCAAAAATAATACTCTCCGCAGAGATACCATTCCAAAACCACTTCTCATACAACACATCGTAATTGCCTAGCGTTGCTTCTTGCCGATGTAATATTGTTGTGCCTTCATCAGCTTCAACACCATCAAATTTTTCGGTCTCCAATGGGCCGTCAATATTACTAGCTTTTGCCATTCTTTCTTCGGCTTCCGCCAGAATGTCCTCATCTCTTAAATTGTATTTTTCCATAAGGTCTAGGATCGTTTGGCGTTTCCCATCTTCTAATAGTTTCCTGACAAATTTATAACTATCGTTGTTGTGGACAGTTGCAGATCTTGGAGTGATCCCCATCTCCACTCTACGATCATTAATCTCTTCTTGGGCTGATTTGGAGAGATTGCTCCAGGAAAGATCAGACATAGCCAAATATTCTTCTTCAAATAATCTAGTGTGGAGGTAATGGGCTTCTAATTCGAGGCGTTTTTCTTCCTCCTCCTTTGCATCCAGTTGCTCTATTTCTTTTGGCGTAAGCCCTTCTCTCGCTTCCGCATGTTTCCTGGCTTCTTCTTTTTTCATTCGATTGGACATTTCTGTTTCTCACTAAATGTCTGAGACAGCACACAGGAGCCGTTTATCCTGAGCGATGCGGTTAAAACAGGTCGTCGTCGTCATCATCGCGGGTATAGGAAGAATTAGCCACATTTATGGTTATTCCGCCAGATACACATTCCGCCCAAATCAGAGCTGGCTATATTCTTTGATCAAATCTGGTGGTTAT
>JABGYE010000236.1:0-2051 GCA_018675395.1 Akkermansiaceae bacterium | reverse complement strand
CCTGAGTCAGTTAGAAAGGATGCAATTTATTTTTACAACAAGGGATGTTACCAAGCCGTAATTGGTGATGTTGATACTGCTTTTGATTGTCTCAGAAAATCATTTGATCTTGACCAGAGTTTATTAGATGTAGCTCGCAAAGATCCCGACTTAGTTGCGTTAAAAGATTCGTTTTAATTTTGAGCATTAATTTGCTAATGGATATTCTAGGTCTAAGAGAAAATATTGAACGAATATTTAAATTAAACTTTAAGGAAAGAGAAGAACTCGGAGCCTCAGTGTCTGTATGGATAGATGGACGAGAAATCATTTCTTTGGCTGATGGCTATTGTGAAAAGGAGTGTGTCAGGCCTTGGGATGAAACAACACTAGTACCTGTTTGGTCAGCGACTAAAGGTCTTGCTTCTGCTTGTGTGCTAAAAATTCTGGATGATCAAGGTCTTTCACTTGATGTGAAGGTAGTTGAGATATGGCCTGAATTCGGGGGGTCAGGAAAGGAAGACATTACTTTTAAGGATGTGCTCACACATGGGGCCGGAATTCCCTCACTAAATGAACAGGCTTCTGTCTTTAATTATGAAGAGGTTATAAGAGCTATCGAAATGCAGAATCCTTTATGGGAGATTGGAGCAGGGCATGGGTATCATCCCAGAACTTTTGGTTTTTTGTTGGATGAGTTTGTTCGGCGATTAGAAGGCATTTCATTAGGTCAGTATTTTAATGAGACTTTTGCAGTTCCGATGGGTCTGGAATTTTGGATAGGATTGCCGAAGGTATATCATCCTAGAGTGGCTACACTTTATCCCGGGAAAATGTCGAATCCTGATGAAGAAGAAGCGTTTTACAGAGCTTTCAAGAATTCTGAATCTTTGACTCGTAAGGCTTTTGGATCTCCTGCTGGATTGGGTGGTGTTTCAGGCATGAATTCTCCTGATTCCTGGAGTGCAGGTTGGCCAGCGATGGGAGGGATCGGTACAGCTAAGGCTCTGGCCAAATTTTATTCAATGCTTGCCACTGGAGGAGAATGGGATGGGAAGCAGGTTGTTTCGAAGTACGTGCTTTCTCTAATGGGAGAGACTTTAGTTTCAGGTGAAGACAAAGTGCTTTGTATGGAAAATGCATTTTCTGCCGGATTCATGAAGGGCAGAAATGATTCTATGAAGCGTAAACTTTTTGGAAGTTCTGACTATGCGTATGGCCATTCTGGTGCAGGAGGGTCTCATGCTTTTGCTGATCCAGAAAATCGCATAGCATTTGCGTACACAATGAATCAGATGAATTACGGAGTCCTTCCTAGTCCAAAATCTATTGATATGGTTGATGTTCTCTATGGGCTTTAGTAAGCCGATTTTCTGGTCTTCCAATTACCTGAAAATTCTGCGGACCTTTCTCTCGGGAAGGCTTCTTGTTTCCTGAACCTTCCTCTTCCTGCCCGTTCTACTCTTGCAGGATGGTTTCCCCCCGGTAGAGCCAGGCGTAGGGAATGAAGAGGAGGGCGGTGATGAACATCAGGATGGTGAAGAACCAGTAGTAGTGGGCACCCTCAAGGCGTTCTCCACCGCCGGCGAAGAACGTGCGATGGAATTCTCCTGCCTCTTCCTCATCTTGTTCGTTCTTATAGCCAAGCTTTTCCTTGCGGCGTTCAAGCCATGGGCGGTCGGGGCGCAGGGATTCCGTCCAGGATTTTTCCTGCTTCTTTTGTTGCTCCTTCAGTTTGACACGAATTCCTACGTCCCATTGCGTCTGTGCCTCTGTGTCTGGACCATTACTGGTAATGCGGGCGCTTTGGCTGTTCTCAAGATAGTAATGAAAAGCGTTCCCCCACTCGTCCTTCAGTCCTTCAAGTTCTCCGGAACCCACTTCGGGACGAGGTAATATGGAGCCATTCGCCCGGGACCAGGACTCGATTATTGAGGCTGCTGCCTCGAGTGAGGATTTACTCGGGATTGCGACCTTTGTTTGCCTGCCAAACTTGAGGGAATACACCAGGTCGTCGTCTGTTCCAATTTTCCCATCGGCGCCCGGGTGCGTTTCGGAGGCAGTCGCCTTGT
>JABGYE010000133.1:0-2100 GCA_018675395.1 Akkermansiaceae bacterium | reverse complement strand
ATTAAAATAGATATGGGTTTATTTACTTAAAACTAAACAAACAAATTAAAACTTGGAAGCATCAAAAAACATATGTTGCCCTGCTCACAATCGAAATCAATTGCTCTCAGCATAGCAGGATCAGATCCATCTGGAGGCGCTGGCATTCAAGCGGATATAAAAACATTCCACTCGTTCGGAGTTCATGGTTTAACAGCAATCACTTGCGTAACTTCACAGGTGCCTGGCAAAGTCATAAACATAGAACCAGTAAGCGTCTACGCACTGGAAACTCAAATCGATACTCTATTCAGTGAATATAACATATCAGCAATAAAGACAGGCCTCCTAGTTTCATCAGATTTAATTGAGGTTCTAATTTCATCATTAGACAATGGCCACATCGATGTTCCTCTCATAGTTGATCCAGTCATGATTTCTACTAGTGGTACAAAATTGTTAAATGTTGATGCCTTATCACTTTATATTGAAGAGCTAATACCAAGATCAACCCTGTACACGCCTAATTTATCTGAAGCCGCGACCCTGCTTGGTATTCGTTCTGAAGACATACATGATCCTGCACAATGCGCCAATCTCTTATATCAAAAGTATGGAGCCTCCGTTTTGCTTAAGGGAGGGCACTTTAAATCAACCATGGCCACTGATTTCTTAGTCGATGAATCGGGAATTAAAAGTTTTTCAGAACCATTCTCAGAAAAGTCACCCGCTCATGGGACCGGCTGCACCTATTCTGCATCTATTTGCGCATGTATCGCTAAGGGCTTTAACCTTCATGACTCAATATTGAAATCAAAAAACTATATCAGCAAATCAATTGCCCGGTCTTTTGAATTAACATCGGGTCACTTTACATTAAATCATGACACTCACGACTCTAAGCCCCCTCAGTAGATTTATTTTTTAGGAAAAATAGTTATCTTCCGGTCATTCGAGAGCTGTGACCCTGGCGTGGATCTTCCTTTCTCAACTTGAGATTCAAGTAATTGTAACAACGAAGAAACCTTATTAGGGTGCTTACTAACCAAATTATTTCTTTCACCTGGATCATTTTTTAAGTTAAAGAGCTGCATACTAGGAAGACCTTTTTTCTTTGCTTCTGACTCTCTTGGGGCGCTCCACCCACCACTTCCACGTGAAATGCACAATTTCCAGTCCCCTTCCCTAATCGCAAATGAACCACTGATGGAATGATTAATAATAGATTTGCGGTCATTTGATTTTGCCCCATTAAAAAATGGAACAAGACTAAAACCATCCTCTCCCCCTTTCGTTTTACCCTTTTGCAGGGAAATCTCTTCCAGAGTTTTATATATATCAGTTAAAGAAACTGTAGACTTATTCGAAATTCCCGCATCTATATGATCTGGCCACCTCACGATCAATGGAACTCGGTGACCTCCTTCATATATATCAGCCTTATGACCTCGAAATCCGCCACTAGGATCATGACCTTTATCTTTTAATAATTCAAAATTCGCTTCAGGAGAGCAGCCATTGTCACTGGTAAAAATCACAATAGTATTTTCATCTAATTGTGTTTTACGAAGAACTTTAAATAGTTCACCCATATGATGATCTATTTGGATAACAAAATCTGCATAAGGGTTCAAACCGCTTGCTCCTTTGAATGGAGGCACTGGAACAATAGGAGTATGCGGTGCAGGTAATGCTAGGTACATAAAGAACCGCTGATCATTTTTTGCTCCTTGCCTTTGAGCTGAATGATTTATTATGTATTCAAATGTCTTTTCAAAAAGGTGGGGCAGGACCTCATCGATCTTGAAGTCACTACCAATCGGACCTTTTCTGTACCATCCGTATCTGTCTTGAGCTCTGGTAACTCCCTCTTCCCTTTTTGGCTCCGATGTTATTTTTCCTGTATCAACCCAAACATAGGGCGGCATATCTAATGAACCACAGTGTCCATAGTAATAATCAAACCCATTTATATCTGGCCCATTCTTCACGGGTTGAGTGAAATCAATTTTATTATCCTTCTTTGCCCAATCCCAGCCCAAGTGCCACTTACCAATCATGGCCGTATTGTAGGCCGCACCTTTCATAAGATGCCCTAAAGTCGCTCGTCCCTTTGGTATT
>JABGYE010000210.1:0-15613 GCA_018675395.1 Akkermansiaceae bacterium | reverse complement strand
TCCATCATTTTGGTCATTTTGTCTGCTGCGCCAAAGTTTCGCATTAGGTCGTCTTCGAAGCTTATGTAGAAAATTGATTCTCCGGGATCGCCTTGACGCGCGCATCTTCCTCTGAGTTGACGATCAATTCGCCTAGATTCATGCCTTTCAGTTGCCATGACACTAAGTCCGCCGACTTCTGCAACGCCTTCTCCGAGTTTAATGTCTGTTCCTCTTCCTGCCATAGCAGTTGAGACTGTGACTGAGCCTTTTTGGCCGGCGCGTTGAATAATTTCAGCTTCTTGACGGTGATACTTAGCATTAAGAACTGAGTGAGCGATCTTTTCCTTCTTTAGGTACCGGGAAACGGTTTCAGAGGCTTCGACGCTAGCAGTTCCAATTAGTATGGGCTGTCCCTTGGCATTCTTTTCTTTGATGCTTTGTACAACTGCACCATACTTTTCACGCCTCGTTTTAAAGATCCGGTCATTGTTATCGATTCGTTGGACTGGCTTATTGGTTGGTATAGGCAGTACATCAAGATTGTAAATGTCACTGAATTCAGCGGCTTCGGTTTCCGCTGTGCCAGTCATGCCTGCTAATTTTTCATAGAGCCTAAAGTAATTCTGAACAGTGACCGTTGCGAGAGTTTGTGTTTCCTTTTCGAGTTTTACTCCTTCCTTAGCTTCAACTGCTTGGTGTAATCCGTCGCTCCATCTTCTGCCAGGCATTTCGCGGCCTGTGTTTTCATCAACTATGACTACCTTGTTATTAGTGACAACGTATTCGTTGTCCTTCTCATATAAGCAGTAAGCTTTTAGGAGTTGAGAGATGCTGTGAATTCGCTCCCCCTGAGAGTCCATTTTGTTTTGTAGATCATTTTTCTTTTTATCTCTAGCTAGGTCAGACAATGATTCGTCCCCATCAATTTCAGAAAAGGCAGTGGCAAGGTCAGGAAGAACAAACGCTTCAGGATCATCAGGATTGAGGAATGATCTACCGTTTTCGGTAAGGTCAGCATCATGTGATTTTTCTTCAACGGTAAAATAAAGCTCTTCTTTAAGCTCAAATAGGGCCTTTTTATGAGTGTCTTGGTAAAGGCTAAGTTCAGACTTTTCTTGAATTCTTCTATTCTCTGGTTCTTCTTGTAGCCGAAGGAGTTGTCGGTTCTTGGGTTGGCCGAATTTAACTTTGACCATGGCTCTTCCTGCAGCCTCTGAATCATTCGATTCTAGGGCCTCCTTTGCTTCCTGCATGGCCTCATTACATAGGTGGGTTTGTTTCTTTACTAGTTGGTTAACCAGTGGTTTAAATCTGTCGTACTGTTGCGTATGAGTAACAGTTGAAGGCCCTGAAATGATGAGTGGGGTCCTAGCCTCATCAATTAGGACCGAGTCGACCTCGTCAATGATAGCAAAGTAATGATCGCGTTGTACTTGTTCATCTATGGAGTGGGACATCCCATTGTCACGTAAATAATCGAAACCAAATTCACTGTTAGTTCCGTACGTGACATCACAATTATAATTTTCGCGTCTTCTGTCTGAAGGCATTTGGCTTTGAATGCAGCCGATAGAAAGTCCTAGGAACTTTAATAGTTCACCGGTCCACTCGGAATCTCGACGTGCAAGATAATCATTCACTGTAATTACGTGAACGCCTCTTCCAGTTAGGGCATTTAAGTACACGGGCAATGTTGCTACTAGAGTCTTTCCTTCGCCCGTTGCCATTTCAGCAATCATTCCTCTATGAAGGCCTATTCCTCCATACAACTGGCAATCGAAATGGATCATGTCCCAAGACATTGGTTGGTCACACACCGAATAAGAGAGCCCAACCATTCTTCGAGCTCCGTTCTTTACTACAGCATAGGCCTGAGGAAGGATTTGAGTTAAATAAGCGTCTTGTTTTTGATGGACCGAACTGATCCTATCGTTTTTTCTGTGCCTTGCCTTTTCCTCAATGTCTCGCCTCGTTTGATGATCATTCTCAGATACTGCTTGGAGTTCATTACTCTTCCAAGCATCGATCTCTTGATTGAGTTCAGTTTCAAAGCTTTTCAGATGCTCCTGCCAACTAGCCGTCTTTTCTCTTAGCTGATCATCAGAAAGTGATTGAAATTCAACTTCTAATTGATTGATTTTCTCAACCGTAGCTTTGAGTTTTTTGAGCTCTTTTTGGTGCTTAGAGCCAACGATTTTCTTGATTATCCATTTAACCATTTATCTGTTCCGTTTTCTATCTCCTAAGGTTTTACAAAGTGTGTTTGATTCGTGCGAAATTTTATGAAATATGACCCAATAGTTTTGCCTTGCAACTCTAGTAAATAATTGAGTAACAGTCCGTAGGTTATGAGTGGCTATTTGTGCCTTTTTAAGAATTCCTTGGCTAAAGAGCGGTAATCGATGGCGCCATTTGAGTTATTGTCATATTCGATGATGGATTGTCCATAGCTCGGAGCTTCACCTAGGCGTATAGATCTTCTTATAACGGTCTTATAGACTTCATCTGGGAAGTACTGACGGACCTGCTCAACGACTTGCTTTGACAGGTTCGTTCGGCCGTCAAACATAGTCATTACTATGCCTTCGATTCTTCCGTCTGGATTTGCGCCCGAGAGTCTAACTTGTTCCTGTACATGAACAATCTTTGCGAGTCCTTCCAAGCCAAAAAATTCACATTGAAGAGGAATTAGTAGTTCGTCAGCGGCAGCGAGTGCTGAGGTCATTAAGACGCCGAGTGATGGGGGGCAATCAATGATCACGTAGTCATAATCGGCGGACTTCTTCAATTTTGTTAGAATTTCACGCAAACGTGTGAGGTGATCTTCAGATTGTGCCAGTTCTATTTCTGCCCCAGCAAGATCCATGTCCGCAGGTATGATGTAAAGGTTTTCAAATCTAGTCTCAAGTATTCTAGAGCCTATTTCCGCTGTTCCTAGTAGTACCTCATATAAACTTGTCTCTGGTTCTGGTGTAAAACCAAGGCCGCTAGTTGCATTTCCTTGTGGGTCGAGATCGATTAGTAAGACTCGCTCTTTGCTACTTGAAGCGATGCATGTTGACAAATTGATTGATGTCGTTGTTTTTCCGACTCCACCTTTCTGGTTTGCTATGGCTACAATTTTCATCAAATACTGAATGCTTCACATCTACCATTCTTGGTTAAAAATCAATATACTTAATCTTTTTGATTCGTGTAAAAACATTATTCTAATTCATTTAATATGACATGGTAATTGAAGAAAAGGATTTGGCAGGTTTGGGAGGTTGGGAATGTTTCAAAGAGGCAATGACTTATGTTGCAGCAGGGTCAGTATTAAAATCTTCAAGTAGCCTTTTGAAAGACCCTGATGGGCCAATACTATTCACAGGTCATGTTATAGAGGGGAGAAAAAAATATGTTTGTGGTCTTAAATTCAGAACACTTGAGGATGTTGACAATCTTTGCAGGTGCAGGCGAGCAATAAAAGAAGGTAGGATTTGTTCGCACTCTTTGGCTGTGGTGCTGCATTCGATTAAAGGGAGGGGTAAAATTGATGAGAATAAACCTCAATCCACTGAAGGTGGAGGAGATATAGACACATTTACCGAAGATTATATATTGCCAGTGATCAACTGTGAAATGGCTAAACTTAATACCATTGAGTCATTTTTAATTAAATTCGAACGATCCAGTAGTAATAAATGCTCAACTATTAATCAACTATCTGAATTACAGGAAGTTTTGGGCAATGTAGATATAACTAAAGGACTGGAGATCAATTGCAATCGAAGTGAATTGGGGAGAATTTTTAACTGTCTTCGGGGCTTTAGTGTTGGGTTTGAATCAAATTTTTCAGAGGAGAGCAGGCCTTGTGTAATTTCAGAAACAAATGCTCGTATACCGTTAACTGTACAAAGATTTAGAGGGGACGATTCCTTAGTAGAGCTATCTAGAGACAGTATGAGTGGCCATCATTTCTTGCGGTTAGGATCCACTCTATGGGTATTGAATTCAGAGTTTGATGTTTTGATACCTATTCATAGTAAAGATTCATCTAATGATGTTCTTGATGAATTAAATAAAATTCTTGAGGATGCCAATCAAGAGTCTTCGATTCTTGTTTCAGAAGATTGGTTAAGGTGTAACTCCTCCATAATCAATGGCTTGTTCCACATGGAATGTTCAGATGGCTTGATTAAATCGCTTCGTTTATTACCTGCTAAACCAAAGCTTAAACTAAGTGTTGAGGGTTCACTGAAGAACATTGAAATCAGGGCTGATTTCATCTACGGAAAAGGCGATATTGTAAATGATTTGCTTGAAGATTCTCAGCTAAATTCACTCAGAGGTCATGAAGCTAAAAGTTTTGTTCGTATTGAGACTCTTAAGCAAACAAGTTCCGAAATTATCAATTCATATCGGTGGGCCATTTCGGGAGAAGACAATGTGTTCTCTTTTTATGCAGGTGAACTAGATGAAGTGATGCGTGGTGGGAATGCCGAGGTTGTCCTTGGTGATAGATTTTATAGGGTCACCAAAGGAATCGAAAAGGTGAGGCCAAGAATCAAAGTTGAAGAGGATAGAGGCGGTTACTTTGATTTCGAATTGGAGTTCATTGGTGCTAAAGGAACAAAGGTGCCCGAGAATGAGATTAGGCGCCTTTTGAGCCAGGGTAAATCATCAAAGAAGGTTAATAGTGGAGAAGTTTTAGCTATAAATAATAAGGGCATTTCTGAGCTCTTTACTGGGTTCGAGGTGTCTACAATTGAACAATCAGTTGATAATGGTGCGGTTAAAAGGAAAGCCAAAGCCGTAGAATCCTTCTATACTAAAGGGCTTTTACATGATCTCGCTGATTATTCAGGTATTGATGTGGATGAGGATTTGAACCCATCAAGGTTTGGCTTTTCAGCCACATTAAAGAACTATCAGAAAAGAGGCGTATCATGGATGAATGCACGGCTCAGTGAGGGGTGCGGTATTATTTTAGCTGATGAGATGGGCTTAGGTAAAACTATTCAAACTTTAGCGCTCATCTGTTCGGCTAATTGGCTAAAGGGCCCGACTTTAATCATTTGCCCCACTTCATTAATTGATAATTGGAGTCGGGAAATACAAAGATTTGCTATTGAATGTAAAATTCTTATTCTGCATGGGCTGAATAGAGCTGAATATTTCTCAAAAGTTAATTCATCTGATATCGTTATTACTAGTTACGCTACTATCGTAAATGATTCGAAATTATATGAAGAATTGAACTTTTCTCTTATCGTCGCTGACGAGTCTTCATATATTAAAAATCCAGACACTAAAACTTTCAGGGCCATATCATTACTGAATTCTTATTCTTTTATGGCTCTTTCAGGTACTCCCCTAGAGAATAAACTGCTTGATCTCTGGAGTGTTATGGAGCTAGTGAATCCCTCATACTTAGGTTGCAAAAAAGATTTTATTCACCGCTATTCAGAAAATATTTCTGAATCTGACCGTTTAAACTTAAAGAGGAGGGTCTCTCCTTTCATTCTCCGTAGAACTAAAGAGGCGGTCCTCGATGATTTGCCTGCCAAGACTGAGAAAATCATTCATTGCGGTCTAACATTCGTGCAGAGAGAGACTTACGAAGGGATTTTACGTATAGCAAAAGAGCAATTAGTGAAATTTAATTCAGCACAAATGGATCAGGCTTCGCGGATGGAGATCCTGACACTGTTACTTAGACTGAGGCAAGTCAGTTGCGACTCAAACTTGGTTAATTTGGGTAATGAAGAGATTGAAAAGGATTCATCAGGGAAAATTGCACCAATGATGTCGATCTTGAATTCGTCGATAGGTTCAGGTGGTAAGGTTCTAATCTTCTCACAGTTTGTTGGCATGCTTAAGATTATTAAACAAGAGCTTAAAGAAAATGATACAGGCTATTATTACTTGGATGGATCAACTTCACGCAAACAAAGAGATTCGCAGGTCCAGTCATTTCAAAATGATGGCAACGGCCATTCAGTTTTCCTGATTTCGCTCAAGGCTGGTGGATATGGTTTGAATCTTACTGCCGCAGATACAGTCATTCACTTTGACCCATGGTGGAATCCTTCAGTCGAAAATCAGGCAACGGATAGAGCGCATAGGATAGGGCAAACTAAGCCAGTGCATTCATATAAGTTGATCGCAGCTGGTACCGTTGAGGAAAAAATTCTTAAGCTTCAGGAGCGCAAAAAGGGACTAATAAGTGTGGCTATGAATGATTCTGAACCAAGGATGAGCGGGCTAAGTGACAGTGATATTAAAACTATTCTTTCATTATAAAATGAATTGATATAGTTCATATTGCTTTATAATTAGTTCATAATGAAATTTAAATCAGAGCTCAGATATTTGTCTTCTTTTGTTATTGGGGTTCTGATTTTAACTTCGGTATGGCTCGTCAATGATTATAAAATCGTTAGAAGTGAAAGCTATCCAGCAAACGCTTTTTGGTCATTAGTAATACTGACGCTGACTCTATTAGTGCTTTCTGCTCTCGTTTTTTTTCTAGTCCCCAGAAATAAAAGGTCAAGGAGACTCATCGATGTTGGCATTGTCCTAGTGTCCTCGACTGCTGTTTCGGCTATACTTTTGATGCGTTTCGGCGATATATTTTACTCGCTACTTCCTTAACTACATCTAGGTCGAGTTAAGGAAGGTTTAGTCCTTCCATATGAAGTTTTCGAGTCTCAGTCGCTCACCCAAGGTTTTAGCTTCATTGGATCGTATTCCTGGAGTATTTGAGAGTTGATCGGCGATAACAATAGCGGCTTTAAGGTCCTGATCTGAGCCGCGTTTCTCGAGTATTCGTATACATTCGAAGCCGGCTTTGTAGTGCCAGTTTAATTCCGGTGATTCATTGTCAGCTAGTGGGGGCCTAGGAGCAGTCAATATTTCATAGAAAGACTCTAGTGATTCGGTGATCTGACCCAGCAATTCGTAAGCCTTGGCTTTACGGAAGAGAGCCTCGTTGCGGTCACGAGTTCGTAAGGTTTGAATTTGGAGTATAAGGTCAAATGATTCGATCGCATCATTGAATTTGCTGGCGTTTGCTCCTCCCAATTCATAGAGGGCTTTGCCCTTCAATGTTAGGGCGGATATTTTGATTTCATCTTTATTTGACTCATCAATAATAGAATCAAGAATCTGTATTGCTTCAGTCCGTAGGTTAGTGTTTAACTTCAGCTTGGCCTGTTCGAGCCTAGCCCTAGGTGCTAGTGTGCTATCACTTTCTGCTACCTTCTGCCACAATGACAGGGCTCTTTGTGAGCCTTCTTCTGTTAGAGTGAGACGAGCGGAATGTCCCGCAAAGTACCTTGCCCTGTTAGCTAGGGGTGAATTTGGATAATCAGTATATAATTTTTCAAAGTAGTGTAATGATTCTGAGTAGTCTTTGTTCCTGAAGCATAGTTCCGCTTGGCGCATGCGGATACTTGGCGCTTGGGAAGAGTCAGGCCATTTTTTTATGAACGAATCACCGAATTTTAAGCACTCTTCAAGGTTCCCAGCACTTTCTTCGATCCAGAATGCAAGATAATCAGCTCTTTGCTTATCAGTTGGAGTTATCGCGAAATTCCTGGCTAAGGAAAGATCTTCACGGGCAGCCTTAGTTTTAGGTGGAAATGCTAAAAGGTTAATCGCAGCAATGGCTAAATGAGCTTCTGCAGTCCTTGGGTGCTTGGGGAATTGAGTGGTGAATGTTTCAAGTTTAGATAATGCAGATGAGTTTTGTTCAGAGGCTAATAGGAGTCCCTGTTCGATCATTAGATCTCCACGAGCAGTTATGCTTCCTATCCTGTTGAAACTTGAAATCTCGAAAGTGAATTCATTTTTCTCATTGGCTTTAACTTCAGTGAGTGCAGCGTTAAAAGCAGCAGTAATTGCATATTCGGGAGAATTTACCTTCAAATAACTTTCCTTTGCAGATCTAAAATCTTTTGTTGATGTGTGTGCTTTTGCTTCAAGAAAAGCAATGGACGCTTTATTTTTCGTGTCATTTGTTTGTTCGCTGAGACCAGAGAGTATTTCAAGTGCATCCTGAGGCTTGGAATTACTAATCAGAATCTCAGCTATCAATATGCTTGATAGTAATGAAATTTTATCTTCAGTCTTAGTAAGTTCTTTGAGTTGAACTAAAGAAGATTCAGTTTCAGTTGAGGTAGCTCTAATGTTGTAATAGGTGGCCAGCCTAGAGAGTTGTGTGTCCTCGGATTTAATCCAGCCTTGTAATAAATTATTGATTTGCTCTTTACTGTCATCTTTCAGTAAGAGTATGGCATCAAAGAAAGGGAAAGTGTCAGTGTTCGTGGGTGCATTTTCGACGGCAGCTTGAAGCACCGATAGAGCCTCATCCGATCGTCCGAGTTTTTTATGAGTCTCGGCTCTAAGAAGATTTAAAGTTTGATAAATGCTTTGAGAAAATTCTTTAGGATTGAGATAAAGTTTTCTTAGTAATTCGTCCGCTTTTACTAACTCATTTGAGAGGAGTAGAGCTCTAGATCTAATTATTTCCGCTAAGATCTTGAAGCTAGATTTTGGGCTAATAGTTGCCTCATTAAGTAATTTTATAGACTCATTAAAGTTGGATTTTTTGATATGTAAATCAGCCAAAATTAAGTATATAATTGGGCTCCTAGGTGAATCTTTTGAGTTTTCTAGAGACTCTGTGATTAGTTGAATGGATTTATCAGCCATTCCTATTGAGTTATAGGCAGAAGCTATAGTTATTAAAGCGTGTTCGTGCCTTGTATCTGAAGGATCGTCTATGAATTGATATAAGATTGGTAAGGCTTCAGTGAGTCGTCCCAGCCCAGATAAGGCCATTCCTCTCCAGAATGGCAATTCATCACCCTTAGCAGTGCTGAGAGCTTGTTCATATTGTCCAGTTCTTACCAAGTTCTCTACTAATAGTGCTCTGATCCTTGACTTGTTTTCATCTGACAAGTCCTGACGCGAACTAATTTCTTCCAATTTTAATAAAGCGACATCAGACAATCCGTCATTGTGGGCTGATAGAGCAGCTGTCCAGCTAGGAAGATTTTTAATGTCTACCTGTTCAGGGTCAGGCTCTTTTGGCGCAGTTGGATCAACTACTTGAAAGAGCAGATAGAGTATTATGGTTGATATTCCAGTCACAGAAATGTCTATCTTGAAAACTTAACTGTTTTTTGCTAAAATTCCAGTAAGTCAGCAAGATTGGTGTAATTAAATATTAATCCTATTAAATGAGTTAAACTAATCATTTATAGCCTTTTAGCTTGCGAGGGACCCTCAGATTTGCTCTTATCCAATTCACTAAAATTTGATCTCATAAATGAAAAAACTAATTAATGACCCTCTAAAAGTAGCTGATGAACTTATTGATGGTCTTGTGGAGGCTTATGATGGTGACTGCATAAAGGTTGGGACTCGCTCCATTGTTAAAACAGAAATACCTGAAGGAAAGGTAGCTCTACTCATTGGAGGAGGTTCAGGCCATGAGCCTATTTATCATGGCTTAGTTGGAACTAATATTGCTGATGGAGCCGCCTGTGGTGATATTTTTGCCGCCCCTCCACCGGACATTGTTCTTGAAGCGACATCAGCGGTCAGCAGAGGAAAGGGCGTTCTGTATCTGTACGGAAATTATGCTGGTGATGTGATGAACTTCGATATTGGTGCCGAATTGGCTTCGGAAGAGGGGATTGAAGTTAAGACAGTTTTAATTACTGATGATGTTTGTTCTGCTCCTCCTGAGTCTAAGGGTCAGAGACGAGGAATCGCCGGACTGGTTCTGATAGTGAAGATGGTCGGTGCAGCTTCACAATCCGTTGAAAATTTGGATGAACTTGAAAGAATTGCCAAGTTAACGGTTCTACATACAAGATCAGTGGGTGTTTCAATGTCTCCTGGTTCAATACCTGCGACTGGAAAGCCTACCTTTGAAATCGACGAAGCTCTCATAGGTTTGGGCATGGGAATTCACGGTGAGCCTGGAGTTTCTGAAATACCAATGACAACAGCTGATGATTTGACGCCTCAAATGTTGGACTTTATTTTTAAGGACTTTGCTGATGATTCAGAAGTGGACGAGCTCAAAGAAGGTGATGAAATATTATTGTTTGTGAATAGTTTAGGAGCGACAACGATGATGGAATGCTTGATTTGCCTCAGGAAGGCCAAGGAATACCTTAATGAACGTGGCGTTCGTGTTTATGATACGATCGTTGGGCCCTTAGTAACTTGTCAGGAAATGTCTGGAATTTCGTTCAGCGTAACAAAACTTAATGATGAACTTAAGGGGTATTGGGACCTTCCTTGTGAGTCAGTGTGCTATACAAAGCTTTAACTTTATTCCCGTTTATTAATGGCTAAAGAATCATTAGATGCATCAGAATCACTAGAAATGGTGAAGCACCTTGCTAGAAAAATTATCGCAGCCGAACCAATACTTACGGATGCTGACAGAAATTTGGGTGATGGTGATCATGGTTTAGGCATGCAGAGGGGGATGAAGGCTGTTTTAGAAAAACTCGAAAGTGAATCATTCTCCGACATTAAATCAATTTTCAACGCGACAGGCATGGCAATGATGAGTTCTATGGGGGGAGCTTCGGGGGCTCTTTTTGGTACGCTTTTTCGGAGCGGAGCAAAAGCACTAGAGGAAAAGCTGGCATTTGATTCATCAGCACTGTCCGATTTCTTAGTAGCTGCGAACGATGGAGTCCAGGCTAGGGGAGGAGCTTCTCCTGGAGATAAGACAATGATTGATGCTTTGGATCCAGCAGCAAAAGCGTCTTTAGATTCAAAGAATTTACCGATTAATGAGGCGCTTGAACTCGTTGCTTCAGCGGCAGAATTAGGGAGGGATCAGAGCAAGGATTTGATTGCTACAATGGGAAGGGCAAAGACGCTGGGAGAGAAATCAGTAGGTCATCCAGATGCTGGGGCCTGTTCAATTGCTATTATTTTTAGAGCGATGGCAGAATTTGCTAACAATTAATTACACAAAAAAAATCAAAACATAGAAAACAATGGCTGACTTAGACGGAAACACAGAACAAAAGCAGAAGGAATATTATACAGATACACCTCAAACTGCTCCTAACTTTTTCTTAAAGGGATCCCATCAATATGATTGGGGTCTCCAGAATAGACTCGCGCATATATTCAACCCAGAATCAGGGAGAACAATTATGCTTGCATTCGACCATGGGTATTTCATGGGGCCGACTACCGGATTGGAAAGAGTAGATCAGACCATTCTTCCTCTAGAACCTTATTGTGATTGTTTGATGCTAACACGAGGAATACAAAGATCAATTATTCCAGCATCAACTCAAAAGGCCATCGCACTAAGGGCCTCAGGAGGTACTAGCATGGTTAGTACTATCGATGAGTGGGAAGGGGAGATAGGTGGGCAACCTGCGAAATTAGCTCGTCCTGGATATGAGCCGCTCTCTAATGAACATTTAGCTGTAGATATTGATGAAGCAATAAGGTTAAATGCATCCGTTCTTGCTGTTCAGGTTTTCATAGGTAGTCAACATGAGCGCCAATCATTGCAAAACTTAACCAATCTCATTGATGCGGCTGCAAGATATGGGATCGCAGTGATGGGAGTTGTTGCGGTCGGCCGCGCTATGGAAAGGACGCCGAAGTACTTCCGCATGGCCACTCGGCTTATGGCAGAACTTGGATGTCATATGGTTAAATGTTACCATATCGATGATGGTTTTGATACGATCACGAGCTGTTGTCCTGTACCTATTGTTATTGCTGGTGGTAAGAAGCGTCCGGAGAAGGATGCGTTACAGATGGCCTTTGATGCTTGTGCACAGGGAGCTTCAGGAGTCGACATGGGACGTAACATATTCCAAGCAGATGCACCGGTCCCCATGATGAAGGCTGTCAGAGGTGTCGTTCATGAAGGAATGAGCGCTTCTGACGCATATGAGTTGTATGAACAGCTCAAATCAGAAGAAGCTTCCTAGTCATCGCACAAATTTAAGGCTCTCATTTGAAGAATTTCGTATAAGCGGTATTCTTCTATGTGGGCCCATTAATTAGCCATTCCGATCGATACATAGGGCGTCAGGTTCTATTTGCAACGATCTTTGGTATCATTGTGTTGAGCCTGATCTTTGTTTTAGGTAACTTATTTAAGCAGATTTTTGAGTTGCTCGTTGATCGGAACCTGCCGATCAATTCGGTCCTCCAATTTATTTTATACATTTTACCGTACTCTTTAATTTTTACTATCCCTTGGAGCTTACTTACTGGGGTGTTGCTGGTCTTTGGTAGACTGTCCGCTGACAATGAATTGGTTTCGTTCCGCATGTCTGGAATGAGTATGTTTAGGCTTTGTCGTCCAGTGTTTTTTATCGCGGGTGGACTTGTTTTTTTGAGTTTTTTGATCAACACGCAAATTGCACCGCGTGGAAAGGCAGCGATGAAAGAAACGCTTTATAATATGGCTATTGATGATCCATTGGCTTTGATCGTACCTGATAAAGCCATATATCAATTTCCCAACTATCGTATTTATGCCGAGGCCAGGAATGGTAACAAATTACTTGGTCTTGAAGTAGTTGAGCTTGATGAGAACAAGTCGCCGATACGTTATATTAGAGCCATGGAGGCTGGGGTAGAGTATGATGAAGCTGAAGATCAGTTGCTATTGCTACTGAATAATGCCGAGGGAGTCATAAAAAATGAAAAGGATCCGACCGACTTTGATAACTTGCTTCCAGGCATTAGCGCTGAGAAAACAACAATCCCTCTTGACTTGTCTTCGTTTCGCAATAATCCCAAAAAACTTAAGCCAAGCAACTTAGATACTAGTGAGTTGAGAAGACGATTGAGTGGAGATGAACCTATCAGTGAAAAAAAGAAGAACGAAATTAGAACTGAAATTCAGAAAAGACATTCATTTGCTGTTGCATGTTTTGCCTTCGCTTTGATCGGCATCCCTTTGGGGGTAGTTAGTCAGAGGAGCGAGACCACATCAGGTTTTGCAGTTAGCATGGTCGTTGCATTCTTATACTTTTTGGGAATTATTTACGCTGATAATAGAGACTCAGATGCTATTGCTCCGCTGCTAATGTGGGTTCCTACAGCAATAATGATTCTGATCGGCGGTATTTTGTTCTTTAGGCTTAATCGCAAGTGAGCACTAATTTCATTCGACTCATTTGAACTTAAGAGAGTACAAGTCCGCGTCCTTTAAAAATATTCTAAGTCTAACAATTTTTCCTTTAAGAGTGCTAAGATTCCTATTACTTTTCCATTTAATTTGGTCGTCGATATAATTGCCTACCGATTCAATGCAATCATTCATTGAGAATCCTTGATATGCCTTGCCTTCTTTGTTAAGGATCTCCACGCGAAGTCCGCCAGCGGCAGATGTAGAGTAATTCATGAACAATTGCTTGCCTTCGAATAAAAACGGTTTGGTCAACATTTCGCCTCCATCGTATTCGGCATGAATTGAGCTTATCCCATCAATCCTAAGAGAGTACCGGTGTACATTACTAGTTGGTTGAGCGTAATTTTGATTCGCATAGAATGACATATGAGTTGGTGATGTCTGCACGATATTAAGTGCAGGATAATTTGACCTTGATACCCAGTTTTCTAAGCCGATCCCTGGCCTTACAAAGGATTCCATGAACTTTCGTTGATAAGTGTTCCCGCCCCTGGAGCTAAGTAATACATTGTCTGAACAATCGTTAAAATATGTGGGGCTAACGCCAAGCATATTCGCTTCTTCAGTCGATAGAACTTGTCGACCCGGCATGAATCTGGCGGCAATACCTAGATAAATGTGAGGTGCACGGTAGTAGGGATGCGTTTGATTGGTATAAAGATGTTCGTTAGGTGTATCTCCAAATGTCATTTTTACTGGGTCCGTCCAGGAGATAAAATCTTTAGACGTTGTCCTGCTAACCGTCCTGTAGCCTCTGTAACCCCCTCCTGTCCATGTCCGAAAATAACACACATAACATTTTTCGTGCTTAGACCAAAAAGAAACATTTTGTGAGTCAAAGATGCCATTAGTGAATACGGCATCTTTGTTGAATCTGCGCCATATTAATCCATCAGCTGAACTGAAGGCGACTAGACCCGATCTTTCAGTTCCACCTAGAGCTTTGAACTTATGGTCATTGTCGATCCCTTTCTTAGTGTCGAGGAAGGGGGAAAAGTTATGTGTGACAGGGGCTGAGTTAGCCAGGATGATATTATTGTCTGGGTACTTTTCTTTAAAATAGATGGAAATATTAGGTCTTTGCCAATTGATACCATCTTTTGAAGTTACAACGCATGTGGTTTCATCGTTAGTTCCATCCTTACCTGATCGTGGTAATCCACGGTAATAGAGTAGGTATCGTTCTTTGTCTTTAATGGCGGTAGCGTAACCGCAAAATGGACCTTCCCAGGGCATATCGAACTTATGAACTGGTCCTTCATCCCTAGGTTTAGATAGACGTAATTCTGTGCCCTCAAGCGATTCAATTAAGTGATTATCTATAAAAAGCTCTCTCTTTGATCCAAGATTAATTGGTTCAGCGGCTGAGCAAAGAGAACAATATAATGAAATTATGAATGTTAATCTAGTGCCCATAATGAGACTGCGAGTTGGCTGAAAGAATCTCATACAGTAATGCTTTTTATATTAATTTATTTTATTATTAAAGTGTTTATCAAAGAAATCAAACATAGGGGCGGTGTCGATTACGTGGCCTCCTTTGTGAGGTACGAAATAAAGATTATTGGTTGCTTCAAAATCACCGTAAATGGGTGAAATTTCCTTTAGAGCCTTCCTTGCGATTGGTACAGTGAACCAAGTAGGGCGCTCCTTCAATCCGTTCTGGCACATGAGAGGCCTTGGTGCTATGAGGCAGTAGATGTCGGCGAAATCGACGAGGGATCTTATCCCTGGAAATTTCCAGCACCTACAATGATTCTGTTCAAGTTGATCCATAGTCGTCAGAAAGCCCGCGCTCATGGTTGCTGAGATCCTTTCGTCCATTGCTCCTAACCACATTGCCATTTCACCGCCGAGAGAATTTCCTGCGCAGCCAATTCTCTTTGGATCGACTTCTTCCATTGAAACAAGAAGATCAACGCAACGAATGAGGTCCAATAAGCGTTCTCCCATCATTGTCTTATCTTCTTCTCGCAAACTGTGTTGACTGACCTTAGTTGATACAGTGATGTAACCCTTTTCTGCCATTAAAGTCGCAAAACCACGGTCCTCGTAGCAGGAATGCCTGGTTCCGCTGTGACCATCAATGGCAATTACTGCAGGGTGGGGGGCTTTGATCTTTTTAGGCACGGTGAGTACGGCTTTAATTCGGCTTTTGGAAGTGCTGTCAAGTTCCATTTCGTGAAACAGATAAGTTCCCTTGTCTTGAGTGGATGTTTTAACTGCATCTAATGGTGATAGGTTTTTATTAGCGTCCTGCTCATTGATTTTTAGGAGTTCGAAAAGCGCAGTTCTAAGGTCCTTTTGCCATTTGATGGCCTCGGCACTTGGGCGAGAAGTGTATCGCATTGTGCGAAAGGGAGTTTTTGGTAATTTTTCCGGGATGATGGCAAGATTATTGCCTTTGATGGTACGAAAATAGCCTAATGGTTTGTCGTCTAG
>JABGYE010000092.1:0-6801 GCA_018675395.1 Akkermansiaceae bacterium | reverse complement strand
GAAGAGGTTAACCATGTTTCTTAGTACAATTAGAATTGCCGTGCCGATCAGGATCCCGACGATAGAACCCTCACCGCCCTTTAGACTACACCCACCCAAAACGGCTGCTGCGATGGCGTACAGTTCAAAGAAAGCTCCATGTGTAGCGGGTTGAACTGATCCTGTGTAAATGCAAAACGGTATGGCAGCGAAGGCCGTGCAAAAGCCAGCAATTACATAAGCAAATGCAATGACAATATTGGTATTAACACCGGAATATTTTGTCGCTAATTCGTTCCTTCCTGCAGCAAAGATATAGCGGCCGAAGACAGACTTATGAAGCACGATTCCGAAGATAAGTGCAAAGCAAATCAAATAGACAAATGACATGGGAATGCTGTGAAGAATTCCTGAGCTATTGCCATTAGTTAGGACATCTCCCAAGCTTCCTTCGCCAAGATATCTGACGAAACTAAGATTTTGTTCAGAGTTACTAAGGTTAATGGAAGTGTCATCAGCTGAAAAACGAGCGAGTCCCCTATATGATAAGAGCCCGCAAAGTGTAACAATGAAGGCCTGAAGTTTGAGCTTTCCTACTAAGAGACCCTGGGCCAAGCCGACTAGGGTTCCCAGGGCGAGGGTGAAGATTATAGCTATGGGCCATGCAATTTCAGGGATTATTTTGGCAAGAAACGAATCAGGTCTTGTCTCAGGGGGTGTCACAAAGTAAAGGAAGACGACCCCGAGTAATGCCATGAGCGATCCTACTGAAAGGTCGATTCCTGCAGTGATAATTACGATCCCAACGCCTATACTGAAAATGCCGTAAATTCCTATTTCTCTACTAATATTCTTAAGATTATCAGGAGTGAGGAATTTACTCTCAAAGAGGCCCTGTACACCACTTTCAGTGGTCCCCACAGAAGTAATGACAATGAGAGTAATGAGAAGCCCCAGCATTCCTAGTTCTCTTCTATTTTTTCGAACTAAGCCTAGTTTGGAATTTGCCATTACTTGATTTCTGATTCGTTGCTATTGATTCTTACCACCAACGGCGAGGTGCATGATTGCTTCTTCTGAAAAACTTTCACGTTCAATTTCGCCGGTAATTTTCCCCTCATGCATAACTGCTATTCTATCGCTGATTCCGAGGACTTCTTCCATGTCACTTGATATCATCCAGATGGCAACTCCTTGCTTGGCTAAGTTGCGCATTAATTTGTAGATCTCAGCTTTGGCTCCGACATCAATGCCTCTGGTGGGTTCATCAAATATTATGGCCTTTGGTTCCATTGAGAGCCACTTTGCTAGGACTACCTTTTGTTGATTGCCTCCACTCAGATTAATAACTGGGGTTTGGGTCGATGGGGTCTTAATGTTTAAGCTTTCCACTTGATGTTCCGCTGCGACATCTTCTGCGTTGTTATCAATGAGGCCTAATTTATTGGAGTACTTCCGCAGTGAGGCGAGCGAAACATTTTTACTTATGTCAAATTCGGTCACTAGGCCTGTCCTTTTGCGATCTTCAGGAGCGAGATAAATTCCTGCATTAATTGATGCTCTTGATGACCCTCTTTTAACGCCTTCGTCGTTTATTTTGACTTCTCCGTCGAGGGCTGGGTCGACTCCAAATACGGTTTGAGCGAGCTCAGAGCGTCCAGCTCCGACTAGCCCTGCCATTCCTAAGATTTCTCCAGCAGCAACGTGGAAACTTACTTTGCAATCTGGATAGGTGGAGGTCCTTAAATTTGATATTTCTAGTCCCTTATCGTCGGTATTTATTTGCGAATGCTCATGAGTGTTTCTTTCGAGTGTTCTTCCCACCATGAGGCTGACCATTGCATCGTGGGTGATTTCATTTCTTGAAAGTTCTCCAGCATTGGCCCCGTCACGAAGTGCGACTACACGATCAGCGCATTGGCTAACTTCGCCTAACCGGTGCGAAATATAAATGATGGCAATTCCTTTTACGCGAAGTTCTGAAATGACGCTTAGAAGTTTGTCGGTTTCGGACAGAGTGAGGCTGGACGTTGGTTCGTCCATGATAATGATTTTAGCGTTTTTGGAAAGAGCCTTTGCGATCTCGACCATTTGTTGTTGGCCGATCGATAGCTCTGAGACTGGAGTGTCAGGAGAAATGTCGAGGCCGAGCATTTCAATGAAGGGTTTTGTCTGTTTGGAAATGCTTTTTGTGTCAATTATCCCAAGTCGGCGAGGTTCCCTGCCAAGGAAAACATTGGCACCCACGTCAAGGTTATCGAGAATGTTAAGTTCTTGATGGACAAAGCCTATGCCGAGCTGATCGGCATGGGAGACTGACTTTATAGAAGTGATGTTGTTATTAACCTCGATTGTCCCGGAATCTGGCTGATGAACTCCCCCGAGAATATTCATCAGTGTGGATTTTCCCGCGCCGTTCTCTCCTATCAATGCTACGACCTCACTGCTTGATATTTCGAAGTTAACATCAATTAGGGCGCGAACTCCCGGAAAGGATTTATTAATCCCATGCATTCGGAGTGCAGGGACAGTTTTGTCAGGAGAGACGCTCAAGGTATGGGTCTTTTATTTCTGTGATGAAAGGGGTATTAATTACCACTTTTCCATTCCTGACATTGCTTCAGATAGGCTTCGCCGCCTCCTTTGCGGATCATTTTCGTAGCAATGAATTTCTGTCTAGTGTCAGGAAGCTCAAGGTCTTGTGGTGATTTACCTTCAATTATGATTGAGCGTAGGGCCTTAATTGCCTGATATCCAAATTCATATGGTTGTTGAACGACGGTCCCATGAATTTCACCGGCATCAATGGCTTTAAGAGTTTCAACTTCTTCATCGAAAGCTACTATTTTAACCTTCCCTATGGCGCCCTTGTCTCTGACTGCTTTGAGGCATGCAGGGGCGTTGTAGGCCCAGAGTCCAACCATACCTGCAAGGTTTGGGTACTTTGTAAGCGTGTCTTCAGCATTTCTTCTGGCTTTTCCGATATTGGCTTCATCCGTCCTAAGATCTAAAATCTCAATTTTTGTTCCCTCTACCGCTTCCTTTAGGCCTTGATAACGTTCGACTGCATTTGCCTGGTCTCCTACACCGACAAAGACCATGACTTGACCGCCATTAGGTAATGCCTCCTTTAGAAGTTCTCCCGCTTGGCGCCCTGCTTCAACATTGTTTGTTCCTAAATAAAACAAGCGATCAGACTTTGGAGCATCGCTATCAACCGTAATAATTGCAGCCTTCTTTGCCCATCCGTTGAGGTGGTACTGTTGACCTTTTGGGTTTGGAGGACTGATGGCGATTCCTTTAAACCCTCTGACGAGTAAAGAATCACATATTTCTCTCTGTTTAGCGGCTGTTCCGTCACCCATTTTGAATTCAATTTCGATGTCATCATGTTCTGAAGCTGCTTTTTCAGCTCCAGCCTTTCCGAAGGACCAGAAATCGGCCGTAGCATTTGTCATAAATGCTAATTTCACTTTTGGTTTTGTGGCTTGTGATTCTGCTGATGAAGTTTCTTTATAAGACTCGGACATTGACCTGATATGTTCAGGGAAAGTCCAAACTTCTTGTGATCCAGTTGATGCGGATTCTTTATTAGAATCTCCTCCACATGAGATCATGTTTATCGCAGCGGCGATTAGAGTTAATGTTTTAAGGATATTAAAGAATTTAAGTTTCATGAATTCTGATTGTTTCGTTTAGTTGGAAATTTTCTATTTATATTGGTATTAGAGGCAAAAAACGTGCTATTGAGAATCCTTTTTTTTCTGGGCTTCTTTTACCCGCTCATAATGGGCTTTAAAGCCATTATTAAGATTTAGGATTTCTTTGCGGTTATCTTCTTTGAGTTTCTCTAAGGGAAAGACGTAAGCTTTGTTGCCTATTAGCATTCTTACGTTGTTATCTTTAATGATTGTTGGAGGTATGAACTTTTCTTTATTGCCCGGGTCAAATGCGACGAGTCTTCCTTTGATGGTTTTTCCTTCATTGTTGATCCATGCCTTGTCGTCGGTTACTGCCAAGTAGGTGATTTTTTTTACCTCTCTTTTGACGGGGGCAGCCTTTGGAGTGGTGATCGAAGCACCTCCGAACTGACCTGATCCAGATATGGTTTTATTATTGGCTTTGATCTGAGCTAGTGATTCGGATTGATTGAAAATGAAAAATAAGCACATCAATGGCAGCAGCCGTAGTGTATAAAGTTTATGTTCTTTAGTTCTCATTTTTCTGCCGATCTTTGGGCTCAGGTTTGGCTATTCAATTTTGATTTTTATGTATACTATTCCAAACAGTTTTAGCAATGATGGTTGCGCCGGCACCGTTCGGGTGAACGTGATCAGGTATGAGCTGATGTTTACCTTTAAATGGTGAGTTCAAATCAATGATTTCACATTTAGTTTGAGCGGAAAGTTTCTTGAGCGCTGGTATAATGTCTTTGTTAACAATTGCATCAGTTATTCCCCATCGAGTCTTAACGACCGGCACCGGAAGGCAAATGTAGATTTTTGGTTTTGATGAGAGCTCTGCAAAGGCAGAAATCATTGATTTATAATCATCTGAATACTCTGCACCGTGTTTCCAGTTTTGTGGTTTAGTGTCATTGGTTCCTAGTTTGATGACTACTATGTTTGGGTTAAAATCTAGTGAAGCCTTGTATTCTCGTTGTTTCCAGAACGGCTTGTCGCCTTTCTTTAGCATCGTTGATCCGCTATTCCCGAAATTTTTGACCTCATATTTGGGGCCTAGCAATTTGCCAAGTTGGACCGGGTAATTCATATTTTTTCTATCTTTGATGCCGGCGCCGTATGTGATGCTGTCACCTACGCATGCGACTTTGATGGTTTCTGAGAATGCGTTGACTGAAAATAACGAGACGGAGAGGAGAGTTAAGAGTATTAATTTCATTTTTGATTAGGATAAATATTAACCGAAAGCTTTACGAAGGAGTTCTAAGCTTTTTTTGCAACCTGAGACGGGATCTTCTTTTCCTTCAAATTCCAAGGACACCCATCCTCGATAATTTGCCTTGTGCATAATTTTTGCAATCTTTTCATAGTCCAGATCAAGTGTGTACCAACGACCTCCGCCATAATAAGTTTTCGCCTGAAGTAGAACTGTTTTATCTGCAAGCATGGAAAGCCGCTCATATGGATTTTCTAGAAAATTCCCTGTGTCTAGAGTGACTTGAAGCCAAGGCGATTTGATCGCATTAATTATTTTCAATACACCTTCCGGAGTGAGGCCCAGTCCCCAGTGATTTTCTAAGCCGAGGATTACGCCAGCTTTCTCTGCTTCTCCGACCAACCTTCCTATCGAATCGATGACCCATTCGTAGCCTTCTTTTTCTGTGTGTCCTTCGAGTACTGGTTCGATGCCTTTGTTTTCCATGAGGTGATCAAAATTCTTTGACGTGTTCCACCGGCCGGTATTTATCCTTATCGTTGGAATTCCCAAGTCAGCTGCTTGACGGATGTAGAATATGGTCTGCTCTACATTGTGCCTTCTTTTGTAAGCGTCGGGATCAACGAAGTCCTGATGAGTGGATAATCCCATGAGTGCCAAGCCGTTCAAGAATGCATGTTTCTTAATTTTCTGTAAATAGGATGGAGCGAAGTCTTCCATTTGAACTTGGAGTATTTCGACTCCGTCAAATCCTTGATCAGCGGCAATGTCGAGGCACTTCTCAATGGGTCTGAATTCCTTTCTTCTGAAGCCCCAATACGAATAAGTTGAAACGCCTATGGAATTTGAGTTGATGGGCGGACGTTCCTCATTTGCAGCTGATGAAGTGGCAGATCCTGAGCCAAGAATTCCGCCTGTGAGTGCACTTGCTGATTTCAAGAAATTTCTACGATTTTGGAGGTTTGTTGCCATTCTGTTAATATAAAACAAGAAATGAGTGCCTGTCTCGTTAAAAAGTCCAATCTGAGCAACTCTTTGTGTTAGTTTTAGTTTGTTTGGAAGTTTCTATTGGAGCACATTGTGTTGCTATACTGATTATGAATGATCCGCTACGAACTGACCCAATCGAACCCGATGATCCTGAGCGCAGGCAATTCCTAGAAAAAACAGCCAGTATCGTTTTAGGGGGAGCTATGGTTTCTGTTCCTGTCGGTGCCGGAGTCGCTACACTCTTAGCTCCACTGGGCAGTGACAAGGGTGGTAGATTAAAGGTTCGTCTTGCAAGCATCGAAGAGATTCCCTCTGACGGTACTCCTAAGCTCTATCAGGTAGTAGCTGAGAGGAAAGATGCTTGGACCAAGTATCCTAACAAGCCCATCGGTTCGGTTTTTCTTCGTAGAACTGATGAGGGTAAAGTTGTCGCGTTTAATTCGAGTTGCCCTCATGCCGGATGCAGCGTTGACATTAATTCCGAAGGATCTGCCTTTTTCTGTCCATGCCATGCGAGTAGTTTCGGTTTTGATGGAAGCGCTCAAGGGAAAAGTGTCAGTCCTCGGGGTTTGGATGAGTTAGAAGTTGATCCTGATCTTTTAGACGAGGGAGAGGTCTGGGTCACGTTTGTGAAATTTAAAGCCGGCGTTGCGGATAAAGTAGAGGTTTAATGAGAGGTCTATTTAGCTGGCTAGAAAACAGGACGGGGATTGGATCCATCACTAAAGAGGCACTCTTTGAGAGCGTCCCTGGAGGAGCTCGGTGGCGTTACGTTTGGGGCAGCACCTTGACCTTCGCCATCATGGTTCAATTCATAACTGGGGTATTTCTCTGGATGGCGTACAGTCCGAGCGCTACAACGGCCTGGGAAAGTGTTTACTATATCCAGAACGAAATGACTTTCGGATGGATTCTTAGGGGCATTCACCATTG
>JABGYE010000055.1:0-10090 GCA_018675395.1 Akkermansiaceae bacterium | reverse complement strand
GTCTTTGTAGAGGATGAGATTAGGATCTATTACGGCGCATCGGACTGGTACTTTTTTGACTGGAGGAAAGGGGGGCTTGCGATGGCAACGCTGGGCAAGGATCGGTGGGCCGGTTATGCGCAACAAGATAAGAAAAGGCCCGCTATCCTTACGACTGTTCCTCTGGGCTTAAAGGGGAAGGTTTTCGTTACGGCTGACATTGAAGGCTCAATGACTGTGAGTCTCATTGACAGTGAGGGAGGGGTCATTGCTGTTTCTGATCCCGTCAGTGAGAACTGCACGGGCCATGCTTTGACCTGGGACCGTGAATTTAATCCAGAAAAGAGGAAAGGGGTTCGGCTTAAGTTCAAGTTGGACCGTGCAAAGCTCTACTCTTTTAATTTAAAATAATAGAATGATTAAAGTCGCGTCTGTTCAATTTAACCATGCATCTGGAGATAAGGAGTCTAACCTGGAGACCATTCGTGAATTTTGTGACGAAGCTGCACGATCAGCAGTGCAGATTATCGCTTTTCCGGAAATGTGTATAACGGGCTATTGGCATGTTCGTAATTTAAGTAAAAAATCGATTCAGGCCCTGTCCGAGAATATTTCTGACGGTTCTTCGGTTAATATGCTAAAGGAGATGGCTGATCAGTATCAGCTTATTATTGGGGCCGGACTCATTGAGGAATCCGGAGATGGAAAACTTTATAATTCTTATGTGGTAGTGCATCCAGGCGGTCAGGTGAATTGTCATCGAAAGATTCATTGTTTCATTAGTGAACACATGAGTGATGGGGATTCTTATACGGTCTTTGACTCTCATCTTGGTCACCGGATTGGAATTTTGACTTGTTACGATAATAACATAATAGAGAACGTAAGGATAACAGCGTTAGAGGGATCTGAAATTTTGCTGGCACCGCATCAGACCGGAGGTTGCGGTTCAAAGAGTCCGCATGGAATGAAGGTCATAGATAGAGAGCTTTGGGAAAACAGAAAAAAGGACCCAAAAAGCATTGAGGATGAATTTCGTGGTCCCAATGGTCGTGGTTGGCTCATGCGATGGCTTCCTTCCCGGGCCCATGATAATGGTCTTTTTGTTATTTTTAGTAATGGGGTAGGTGTTGATGATGATGAGGTTAGAACTGGTAATGCTATGATTATAGATCCTTATGGAAGAATCCTTGCGGAGACGTGGAAAGCAGCTGATCAAATGGTCGTTGCTGACTTGGACATGAAACTTGTCCCGAGTAGTTCCGGACGCCGATGGATGCGGGGTCGCAGGCCTGGACTCTATGGGCAAATTTCTACTTCGACTGGTAATGAAATTAAGGCTCGTGAGTCTAGATTCAGCTAGATTTAAATTTAAATAAAAAAGCGATCATTGCTGATCGCGTTTTTTATTAAATCTTTTATGTGAGTTTGTTAATTAGAAACTGAACTCGACGGAAGCTCCTAAGAAATGGATTGAGAAATCATTTCCTAATACCTGATCAAATTCAGGATTAGTATGCCAAGAGTAACGGTAGCTTAGTCCAGTTTTAATATTCTTTGTAATCTTATAGTCAAGTTCTAGCTTGGTTTGTATTTCCCAAACATGGGAATCATCTTCTTCAAAAAAAAGAGCAAAGTCTCTTTCTGGTCGAGTTATGATTGCGGTGTAGCCTCCAGCAATTCCAATGTTGAGGCTGAGTTTATCTGAGAGAGATATTTCTTTACCAACGAAGGCCAAAATTGGCATGGTAAAAAAGTTTCCATCAATGTTGAAATTTTCATCTAAGTTCCATAGGTCAAGATTTTCTAGGCTTAAATCGAGTGGTGATCCAGAAATTGAAACCTCATTAATTGCCATTTTTTTGTAAGCACTCTGAAAGCCGACTGAGAGTCCTGAGTCATCTCGAATTCCAAGCTCAATTTCAAACGATTCACCGCTACTAAGATGGAAAGTACCATCTTTAGCAGTATCTCCTAAATTGTTGAAAACGCCTTCAAAGTTATCTGAGTAAGTCTTACCAAAAATAAAATCTATGAAGGGTTCGTAGGCTGAAGCATTTGAAATGAGTGCTGAGGCAATGAGAAGTTTTAGAATAGGTTTCATATTGGGGGGGTGAAATCTAATAACTAAAACTTAAGTTATCAAGTTGTTACAAGATAGAATCGCGAACGAATCCGACTCTGGTTGTTTTAAAATACTTGAACGGTATACCGGCCTCTCCCCAGACTCTGTCCAGATAATCCACGGTTTCCTTTGCTAAGGTTCCGTAAATTTCCACTTCAATACTTTCTGCCAATTCCAGATGCTTTTTTCCGTACTCCTGGACCGGTGGATTATTAATGTGAGCAATGAGTGACTCATCGTCTCGGTAAATCTCGGTCCACGTGAACTGCAGGGGGTCATCCGGGTCCGCATCAAAATTATGCATCAGCATCCCGGGCTCTGTCTCCTTAACAGCGGAATCCGCTTTCGCGGCAATGGACAGATAATCATCAACCTTACCGGGACTGACCCTGACTCTGGCGATCAGTACGAAGGGGCTATGCTTTGGATTCATGGTAATTACCTAATTCCTCGATAGTATCTTAAATGTTCCGGAAAGGATTATATTTTTACCGTTTTGCAATAACGAACGACGGCCCCGATAGCTAATAGGATTAATGCAGAAAACAGCCAGTTAGCTTTACTTTCCCTAGCAATGATTAGATCAAGTTCCAGTGGTGCGTTTCCATCGACTTGAACGCTCCGATTAAACGTGAGGACGTTTCCGTGCTCGAGTAATGTTACGTCAAGTGCCTGCAGTGCTGGCTCTGCCGCGAGTTGCTGACCGACGATTCTTGAAGCAATGTTCTTAAGTGCATCGTTCTCTTCTTTCGTGTTTCCCTGCAGGAGGGTATCGACCTGGTTCGGGTTGTAGTTAAGGTTTCCCTGAAGGAGTGGATTAACGTCTGCTGCTTGTTCAAGTTTTTGGTTTCTGGTGAATACGGGGTCCTCGACCCTGTTATCGAGGTAAAACCTTTGCCTCCTGGTATTGAGACCGACTACAGCCTGTTCAGTCTGTAATTTCCGTAGCTGAACGCGAGCATCCTCATTAGCGGCCTCGTCCAGTACGTTGATATTAGATAATCTTTGGTAAGCGCTTCTGGCCTTGGCCTGGTCACCCTCATTCTTCCACCGGTTCGCGTTCTGAAGATCTATCGACGCATCATTTGCTCGGGCATTGTTTCGTGCCCAGTAAGTGTCACGGTAAGTGCTTATTCCCTTCAGTGGTATGGATTTGGATTTTTGAAGGTCCAAAGTTCCACTTTCATTGATGAGTTCATAGCCTTGTGGAAGAACGACTCTCCATGTGATATTCTGGAGAGGCACGTTCAGACTTGGTCCCTGCAGTTTAAAGTTTTTGAACGAGCGATCTGATGTCATTGACCAGACCAGTGAGACGGTCGCAACTGCCCGGTCCTCCCGAGGATGTACGTAAAAAAGGTACGAGTCATTTTCTTTTACGATGGCTGCGCTCTGTCCGTTAACGAAGGTATTTATCAGTACCGCGTTCTGAGGAAGTTTCACCTTCATAGTGCTCTTCGCGACCACGTCAACCTGCATCTCTGATTCAGTTATTGATGTTCCATTCGTCGAGAAAATAGTTCTAAAATCCGCGCTGCTCACCCTGAGGCTCAAGGCCTGAGCAACGGCGTGTCTCTGTACCTTTACAGAAAGAGGTTTATCAGGTTCGACTGCTCGGTAAGTGAGCGCCGCCACGCTTCGGTCCCTCGGATCCAGCAAAGCCTTTGGGATGCTAGACCAGTCAATTTGATTCCATCCCCGGTCAGTAGTGTCAGTGCTAATTTCGAAGTGCCCGGAGACACGGACAGCTACCCAGTAAGAGGATTGACCAACGTTCTCGAGCTTGGCAGTAGTGACTGTTTCGAGGTTATCTTTCCGTTCGGTGGTTTTTTGGTAATTAATCTCAACTTTTGCCGAGCCCAGTATCCTGCGTTTGAACTGGATTTCCCAGAGCCCTTCACTTTCCTCACCTTCTACCTTAACAATATCGGACACGGACGATCCGGTGGCCCTGACCGTCTTCTCTTGCCCAGGTTCGAGAGTAGGTAATCGTAGCCTGAGCGATTTTACTGCCGCGTTCTCAACCCGATAATCAATAGTCAGTCGTGTCTTTGTGAGGCCTTCGCGTAAAGTCACTTCGTGCAGGACCTGTGAAGTGACCCAGGGATCAAGCGACTCGATACTGATCGACAGGTCCCAGTCCGCCTGCAGGAGTCCAAATGCGAGTGTTCCTGGTCTGTTCCCTGTGAGTGATCTTGCGTCTTTCGGTTGGACATGGTTTCGGTTCAGTGTCTGGACCCGGATCCCCTGTTCTGGAACAATCAGGAGTTGTCCGTTCTGTCGAGTAGCTTCGAGTAATGAGATTCTGGGTACTTTCCATTCGTCCAAGGCTCCAGGGGCAGGGCCCGCAATTGAAATTGAGAATGACTGTGCTCCGAGCGTTCTTCCGTTGAGGTTCAGAGTGATGATTCTTTGCTCGTTCTCTGTGGATTCTGTCCAATGACTGAGTGATGGACCGCTTGCAGATTCGATTTCCAATCCTTGAGGAATAGTAAAGCTGAGTTTAAAGAGGCCGGCACGCGTGATGTTTACCTCCATATCAATTGCCAGCACGAGTCTTTCATTACCAATAGACAGAGTCTGACTGGTTGTGACTCTGACTTCCGGTGAGACCGGAGTTACATTCGCGGTCATTGTTCCTCCATTGCCCTGATAACGGTAAGCCTGATGAAGTACGTGTGTCGGTTTATTATTGACCTTTGTCTTGTTGATTGAACCGATTAGCTCAGGATCAAAATCATCTGGATTGACTTTAGACATTCCCTCAACACTGATATTTCCGGGCTGGGCATCCTGACCGAAGGCGATTCCAATCATGCCGAACTCTCTCTGAGAATCGGTCACGGAGACCGGACCGAGGTTCATTTCTGCAGGCAGAGACCCAATGTCTTTTTGAGTCATTATACTGACATTAAACGGGGCCTTGTGTGCCGGGCTGAATTCGACCCGGAGCGACTGAGTCTCGGGATCAAATCGCCAGTTACTCAAATTTTCACTAGTCACGTTACTAACGGTGAATGTGACGGGAACCTTGAACTGCATTTGACGGATCTGTCCTCTGGATGGTCGGACCGTTACCTTGTGAAGACCGTCAACTAGGCCGGGTCCTGGGACGAACAGGTTCGAAGACTCTGCGGTGAATTCAGCTTTTTCGGAGGACGTGTCTCTGGTTTGTGGTTTGAGGGTGATTTTTGCTCCTCTTCCCTGAAGTCCGAGCATCATCCTGGCTCCGCTTTCAGTTGCCTGAAGGCCCTGTACGGGCTCAGTTCTTACTGCGGCATCTGAATAAAATTCCCAACCGCTCTGATCGAGCCTGAGTTCGAGGTCATGGGTTGCTGCTGAACTGGTAGGTAGAGTAAATTCCTTGAGTGGATCCGGGCCAGCCAATTCATACGAGCATTCACAGGTCACATTTCCTTCCCTCTCAATGACCATCATGTAACTAAATTTATCACCGTTCACCTGTTTGGTGACACGGAGACCGTTACCCTTGAAGTGAGTCAGGACAGCCGGTTCATCAAGTAGGATGACGGTATCATCAACTTCACCATTAGCAGTCAGGCTAAGTGTCCCATAGAGCCGTCCCTCCTTAATGGTCACTTTTTGTATGATCTGGTCAGCAGTCAGTGGGCGGTCATGATGGTCAGCTAGGGCTTGGTCCGTTTTGCCGAGGAACCAACCAAGCAAGCTAATAGCAATGATGGTAGAGACGGCACCGCCAGTGGCAGGTCCTTTCGGTTTCTTTTTCCTAGTCACTTTGGATGCGCGCTTTCTCTTTACTGAAACTGGATCTGGCACTTCTGTTCTTTCTTTACTGGCCGCTTTGGATGCGAGGATTCTTTCCTTCCGTTCCAGTGCGCGGGAAATGAGTGACTTGAACCAATTGATCATGTTGGAGTGTATGGCTCCTGTGTATATGAGAAATGAAACTAGGAGAAAGAAGATTCCGGCACCTGCGTGCTGTGAGAGTATTCCTGCAAGAATCAGGACCCAAGCCAGTGCATTGAACCAGACCGGATTAATCCTGTCTTTTAGAACGGATTGCCACCAACCTTTTCTTCTAAATATGATAGAGGCTCCGGTCATAAGAATGCCCATTGCCATAATAGCTAGCCCGCTCCACGAGATCATGGATTCCCAGCTGGGGATGTTTCTGACTCCGATTTGCACTTCTTCCCCCGAATCGAGAACGGGGAGCACAAATTCCAGCTTGGATACGTTGACTCGTCGTTCTCTCATCGCCTGTTCCGCAGAGAATAGTCCGGTAAGGATGCTCAGTCCGAGGATCATAAGGCCAATGGCCTGAAAGCTGAGGATTCCTTTGGCCTTTGATACGATTAATGAACCGATCACTGTTAGGATCATAATAATGATCAGTTTGTTGATCCCTTTGGTCTGGATCCATTCGAATCCTGACTGTGTCAGTGCCGGGGTCGTCATCACTGGAGTATTCTTTCCGACAGGTATTAGTAATTGTCCCGGGTCTGCAGTGATGTTCCAGTTCGTTGTAAGTGTTGGGGAAAGGACAGTAGGGGCAAGGATTAGGGGTCTTCGTTTCTTTCCAGATTCCTGTCCCAGGTTCAAGGTCACTTCGACAGGAGTGTTTGGGTCAAGACTCGCGCTGAGCGGAATGAGTGTGATGTCACCACTGTTTCGGGCATTAACTGTTTTCTGGTTGACCTTGGTGTCCCATAAGTTAATGCCTTCGGGTAGCTTTATTCTTAGAGCTTTACTGCCTCGTGTCTTGACCAGAAACAGTGCTGTGGTCACGATTTGTCCGTCACTGGAGACGTGACTATTGAGTGTGGCGAAGTCAACGACCTGCTCGAGCGTTTTGCCCTGCTCAAACCAGTCGGTCTGCATTTTTAGTTCAAATGGTCGGGCCGAGTACTGGAACACGGCGAGTGAGGGTGAGTTACTTAGCAGTTTGAACTCAGCGGGCAGTTCTAGGGGTTCCATTTTAAGAAGTCCACTCGACTGAGTTGTGATCTCGTGCTTGACCTGAGAGGGGCTTACGATCTGAATGTATCCTCTTTCGCCCTGGACTCCTACCGGACTCACCTTACCTGGAAACAATGATCCACCTCTGGCGTTCATCGGTTGTTCGAAGGTCAGGAGTAATGTCGCTGCGCCAAGCGTTGGTTGGTGTAGGGACACAATGACCAGATTCTTTTCACTGTCTCTGGTCCAGTCCCTGACGTTATGCCCGTCAATCACGATATTGCCAATTTCTGGGGGAATGGCCAGTCGCCACTCACTGACCGGGGCGCCGACCACAAAATAGTTAAGTAGTACGCTCCCGTAGGCAATTCCCTCCTTTAGAGAGTAGAGATGGAAAACATCTGCCTGAACATTTTGATCGAGTGCTTCAATGTTGACCTTGGCACTCCATTCCCGGTCACGCAGACGAAAAGTCTGCTGCAGACCCTCGACCCGGACAGGGAAGTAGGCCTGGGGGATTTCAGCTAACTGGTTGATATTGCCAGTTGTTATCCTGTATCCCGGGACAGACTTTACTCCGACATGACCTCGGACCGATTTTGCGTCCTGATAATTTAGATAGGGGAGTTCCCATTCGCCGGGATCAGCGGTCATTTTTCTGGTCAGTCGGATCTGAATCAATTGCCGTCCCGAAACTGCCTTGCCGAAGAGCGCTTTTAGTGACCTGGTTCCGTTTTCAGGGCCGGTACCAACCACATAATCAGCGACCTCAGCTCCAGTCAGTGAAGCGAGGTCATAGCCTGAAGGGATAATGAGACCCCATTCCCTTATAGGGGCTTCCCGGATATCCAGTTCGATCTGGGCGGAAATGATTCTATCAGATTCTGTCAGCTCGTAGATCACGATCTGTGATACGGAAATTTCCGGCAAGATCTGATCGACGTTGATCTGATAATTATGCTTTGATGACGGAAACTGATAAACGATAATTTGCTTGGAATCTTTGAGATTTGGTCCCGGAAACTTATCAGCAGTTGTCTGAATGAGTCCGTTAACTCCACTCACATTGATTCTGACAGCTCCCTCATTCGATATCCGGACGAATCCGGAATGCCTGACAGCGTCCTGAGGAGTGAATCTGAGTGGCTCAACTTTCAATGGAAACTCACCGAGAGCTGTCTGACTCTTGATGATTAACTTGTCTGAATCTGAAACGGGCCTCGCGCTGGTAATATTAAGGATACGTCCATCACCTTCATTGTTTAACGTCCAGTCAAGGACATTGCTTCCCTCTACGGTCAAGATCTCACCGACTCCCTCAACTAGGATACTAAGCCCGTTCAACTTTCCCTGAAGGAGGCTAAGGTTCAGAGTAGTTGTTTGTCTGAGAAGTCCTGCCCCGACCGATGTCTCGATCTGAGCGTCGGAGGCGAAGAAGAGTTTTCCTTCCTCTGAACTGCTGGCCTTCTTCCATGCCACAGAACAGTGACCGTTGGCAGGCAAGAATCCGACCCAGTTATCCTGATTTTTTGTTGGAAAAACGATTTTTCCCGGGTCAAAACTCACTTCATTGTCCAGACCGGTTATACTGACCGGGACCACTGAACCTGAAGGGATCTTGAAATCCAGAGTGAACCAGTCTCCTTTCTTGATTAATCCAGCCTGAAACTCCACCCTGAAAGGAAATGATCCGGGACCCTTGAAATTCATTTCGTATAACGGATTAGCCTTGTCAGTGCCTGGCCGCATTTTTACGAAATAATTCTCATCGACGGGAAGAGTGCTCAGTGCCGCGTGCCCGGAAAGCAGTTCGATCGTACCCCCCTTTTGTTCTGATACCTGAGCAGTGCCGGTGATTACAAATGCTGCACTGGTCATGGTCTTATCGACTGATCCGCTGATACTGATATTATTGAGCCCGACCGGAGGAAGGGAGGTTCCGCCTCTCCTCATGCCTAGGGTCAACGCATTGGTTCCGTGTCCCTGAAATTTCCAGGTTCGGTCTTTTTTTGTGGCCGTTTTTACGGGAACGAGACCTTCTGCGCTGGTGATTGTCAGATCAACGGTACGGTCCGATGTCAGGCTTATGAGTGAAGAGTAACCGACCGCCTTTGCCGGTCCGAGTGTGATAAGTTCGATCTTGTCTGGTAAATTGTTCCATTTTTTTGAAGCGCTGATCTCAGCAGTAATGATTCCTGATTTTGACTTGGGCCTGATCTCAAGGTGCCTTTTTTTCTTGCCGTCGATGATCGACTGACGCACTGCCCAGTCAAGAATTCCGTCGCCGTTTACATTGATAATGTCCCCGTCCCCGATCAGATCCAGGATCAGTTCTTTTACTTCTCCCTGGATAACCTCAAATGTCACCGTTGAATTGGCATTCCAGCCGGAGGAATTCACGTTCACTGAACTTTCGGCCCTCGCGCTATAGAAGACCGGCACGGGTCTTGGTCTGAAGCCACTGGCCTTGATGATCAGGGATCCGTTATCATTAATGATATTTCCTTCACGGTCCTGTTCAGGTAAGGGATTGACCGGGGGTATGTCTGGTGCCTTATCTTTGAGAACTTTAGGTGCTGCATTGATCTGATTTGATTCAGGGACCGGATCTGACTCTTTCTGAGCATGCAGGTGCCCGAGCATTAATGAAATGCCTAGGAGGATGATTGTAGGGACTTTGATAAGTTTCATTGGTTTATTTAAATGAGTCATTATTGCGATAATTGGCTGGCCTTTTCGATCATACTGATGAGCTCGGAAACTCGCTTATTTTTTCCGTAACTGTTGCGGAGCCGGGAGGATAGAGTTCTCATTTCCTCAAGATCAATGGTTTCGCCGATCGGGCTGGAGCGGATTTTTTCGGCGAACATGCCGGCGATTGCGGCGAGTTGCATTGAAGGTTTACTTTGCTCGAGTCTCAAGGCTTCATGTTCGTAAGGAATAGCCCATGACCTTTCGACCATGTTCCCTGTCGCCATTTCCTGGAAACGGACAAAGACCTGACCAACGTCACCCGAACCGTTCGGATCGGCCTGAAAGTGATAC
>JABGYE010000207.1:0-3026 GCA_018675395.1 Akkermansiaceae bacterium | reverse complement strand
TTCAGAATGAAATGAATCAGAATCAGATAGGAAAAAGTGAATAAAGAAACGAAAATTATATATTCTTTTGTTGTACTCGCTCTATTGCTGGTAGGAGCGTTTATTTTTTTGTGGACCCTCAGAATAAATCAGATGGACCAAGTGAAATTACGTTCAAATGACAATTCAGAGCGTTTTGTTACACGTGACATAAGTACCACGGACGCTGATGGGGTTTCTCGAAATTTCTTTGAACTCAAGGGTAAGGTTTGGTTGATTAGCCATGTATTTACTCGTTGCCCTGGTCAATGCGCTGGAGTTTGTGCAGTGCTCAATGAATTGCGTGATGATGTAAATGATGAGGACCTGTTGCACCTCGTTTCAGTAACTCTAGACCCGAGTCATGATGAGCCTACTCATTTGAAAGCGTTTTCTGAGAAACATGGTTTAGTGTCCAAGGATTGGTGGTTTTTGACTGGAGATCCAGATCAGCTGAACAACTACATGATGGAGGTTTTTTCTCTTTCGGCGCAGGAGAAGAATGAGGAGCAACGGAGTGGGCCTGATGATTTATTTGCTCATCGTCCAATGGTTGCCCTCATTGATCATGATCTTAAGATTCGCGGATGGTATGATCCGTTCGATGAAAGGAGTAATAAGTCTTTGCGGAAAAATTTATTTTCGGTTATTAATGACATGAAGTCTTCTAAAGGATCCTAATATTTTCCGCCATGACCGTTCAGGACCTTCCAGCCGTTAATGCCACACTGAATGCTATTGCTACCTGTTTCATAGTGGGTGGTATTATTTTCATTAAAAGTGGAAATAAAAGAGCGCACGCGGCTTGTATGATTACAGCGCTAATCGTTTCTGCAGCTTTTCTGACTTGTTATCTGATTTATCACTATTCGTACCCAACTACCAAATTCACTCACGAAGGGTGGCTTAAAATCATATATTTCATTATTCTATTCACCCATATTCCACTTGCGATATTGTCCTTACCTCTGATTATCCTGACAGTGATTCCAGCCATTCGCAGGAAGTTTGAAAAGCATAAGAGATTTGCAAGATGGACGTATCCGATCTGGCTCTATGTTTCGGTTACGGGTGTCCTTGTTTATCTTATGCTCTATGTGTGGTTTCCAGCCACAGGAACCTAGTTATCTGAATCTTGTAAACCAGAAGGAGATCGATCATAATTAATATTGATATGCGCCACTATTGTATTCTGATTCTGCTATTGTTTTTTATGCCCATAATGGCTTTTGCTGGGCTTGAATTTAGTAATAAAGAAATTGAGATTACGGCAAAACCATCTGACGAGGTGGTCTCATTTGTGTTTCCATTTAAGAATGCTGGGAAAGGACCAGTATCTATCATCGATGTCAATCTTACCTGCTCTTGTTTGAGCGCTAAGACTGACAAAAAATCCTATGGTCCTGGAGAAGATGGTTATCTTGAGGCTATTTTTTCAATAGGTAGCTTTACAGGAATCCAACGTAAATCGATGACTATGATTAGTCAGAACGAAGGTAAGGAGAAGGTCAGGGATTCCCTTTTGGCTATTCTGACTATACCTGATGTGGTTACGATTGAGCCTGAACTCATTAAATGGAAAGTGGGAGAAGATCCTGTTGCAAAGACTTTTACATTTAAGGTTCCCTATGTGGATCCTATAAAAATAACAAACGTTAGTTGCACTAGAGAAGGTTTTGATGTTTCTGTTGTAGCAAAGAAAGAGGGGAGAGAATACGAGATTAAAATCAAACCTCAGAAGACATCGAAGCCGATGCTCGGAATGATTAAGATCGAAACTGATTCAAAGCTGAAAAAACACTCACGTAAACTTGCGTTTTTTAGTATTGCTAGGAAAAGAAGATAGTGACAACTATTAAGCAGTTAGGGATTATTATACTCCTTTCTATCGGATCTGCCTTTTTGATTTATAATGTGCATCCGAAGAGGCCGGCTCTTTATCTTGTGGCTGGACAGTTGCGACCCGATGAGGTGACCTTGAGTGAAGTTCTTGAATGGACTAAAGGAAAGGGAGTTGTCTGGATCGATGCACGTAAAGGAGAAGATTATCGGAAAGGTCACGTCGAAGGTGCATTTTTGCTAAATGAGCAGGAAGATTTCTTCGCGTTACTAGAACCGATATGGTCTAAAATTCAGAACCTATCTGATCGTCCGTTTGTTGTTTACTGCGGATCAGAGGTTTGTGCTGCTAGCAGAAAAGTGGCTGATAGGCTTCGTGATTCTGTTGGTATAGCTGAAGTTTATATACTCAGCGGAGGTGATGGGGAACTTCGTGACGCGGGCCTGATCAATTGAGCCTTTATCAGGTGGAGGTTACGGTTGATGGTTGGCTTTGACCTGACCTCCATGTTTTTTGCTCAATTTCAGTTATTTCAATGAATTGATGCCCGTCTTCAGTTTTAATCCATTTGAGTCTTACGATTGGGAAATACTCTTCGCCCCATTCGAATTCTTTATCAGAAAATTTGGCTATCTTGGAATCTCTTGCGGCAAAGACAAACTCTTCATCACCTTGGATAGGAGGTTGAATTTTGAAGCAAATTTTTGAGCCTATCTGAGGAACTCCAGAGCCAAAGAAGTGTGCTCTTTCTAGTTTTGTGTAGAAGGCCATTTCTTCAGATTGGTAATTCTTAAGAAACTTGCCCAGAGCATTTTCATTAAATTGGATGAAGGAGGACCAACTGACCTTCCAGCCTGATTCTGTGTTTTCTAAATAGACCGGGAAAGGTTCTTTTTGTTGTTTAGTGGTTACCTGAAATATTCTGAAATACGAATCACCACTCGATAAGGCAGTGTTAGATGTGTTTGAGAGGATTTCTGCTTCTTCGATAGTTATTGGATTCTCTTTATAATATTCAATTATTTGAGGTAACAATTTATCTGAATTTAGTATGTGGCGAGTCCTGTCATTTAGGTTAGACGCCTTAAGAAACTTTTCTAGAGTGAGGTGAGCAGCATCAATTTGGATGACAGGAGTAACGGCGATTTCTGTGTTAACGGGCTCAGTG
>JABGYE010000230.1:0-3695 GCA_018675395.1 Akkermansiaceae bacterium | reverse complement strand
TCGAATCCTGCTTTCATGGGCGCATTAGTTTATGGGTGGGCAATTCAGGCTGGTGTCGGAGTGGGAATTTGGATAATGGCAAGGCTTTGTCGTGCAGAAGTTAAGAATCCAGTGACTCTAATAGTGGCAGGGCATTTTTGGAACTTAGGTGTGTTGATAGGAGTTCTCGGAATTTTATTTGGGCACGGAACATCGATTGAATGGCTTGCATTTCCGAAAGCAGTTTGGCCAATCCTTTGCGGGGCTTTTTCATTGATTGTAATTTGGCTCGTTACAATGTTCCATCGTCGGCAAGACAAAGAAGTTTATATATCTGTGTGGTATATTCTTGGAGCATGTTTTTGGTTTCCATGGATATTTATTACAGCTAATCTCTTCATTCATATCTTTCCCGGATCAGCAGTGGCTAAAGCGGCAACTAATGCATGGTTCATGGGCAGTATGATATATTTGGTACTTGCTCCTATCGGACTAGCCAGTGCTTATTATATAATCCCTAAAGTAATTGGCAGGCCAGTCCATTCAGCTCAACTGGGTTATTATGGATTTTGGGGATTGGCAGTGTTTGGTGGCTGGACAGGAATTCAGAAGTTCATGGGCGGACCATTGCCAGCCTGGATGCCGGCAGTTTCTGGTGCAGCTGTTATATTAATGCTGATCCCAGTTCTAATAGTGACAGTTAACCAAATCATGACGATTAAAGGGAAGTCTATAGAGGTCAATTCGAGTCCGGCTGTGCGATTTACGGTAGCAGGCATTTCATTTTTTATTATATATTGTGTCTTCTCAGCCTTAAATTCGTTTCTTGCTGTAGGAAAATTCACTCAGTTAAGTTTCACTTCACTAGGGACGCAGCTCTTGGCTGTTTACGGCTTCTTTTCGATGACAATTTTCGGAGCAATTTATTTCATTGTGCCTCGTCTTACAGGCACAGAATGGCCGAGCCTTAAAAGAATAAATTCTCATTTCATGCTATCTATTTATGCAATGGGAATACTTCTTGTTATGCATCTCTTTGGAGGAGTGTGGCAATCTACTGCGTATGGAAAATTTGATGCTCCTTTGGAGAATGCAATTTCAGCCGGCAAGCCATATGCTATCGGTGGCTCAGTTGCTTGGGCGGTCATTGTGTTTGCAACTTTGGGCTTTCTTATGAACTTAGTTTCCATTTTGTCTAGGTCCGGTCGTAGTGAGATAGTGTCTAAATTTGTTAAATATATAGGAGGTCAAGAAAACTCAGGTTAACCAATTAATAGTAAATGAACTCATTAAGACCATTCATCCTGGGTATAACGGCAACGTTTTTCGTGCCGTGGCTTTGTTTGATTGTAATTCCTCATAACAAAATGAAGGCGCAGCCTGTCGAATGGGCTGATGCTGAAACAGGGAAGTTGTCCGCGTATCCAGCAGGTAAGCCTAACATATTTCGTCAGGGTCAAATCGTTTATGCTCAGGAAGGCTGTGCTTATTGTCATACGCAGATGATTCGTCCTACCTATTTGGGTTATGAATCTTGGCGTCCAGACTTCGGTAAGGAAGGCACAGTCGAGCTGCCTATAAGGACCAGAGAAACTCGGTCAGGTGACTATGATGGCGAACAATTTGCATATCTTGGCGTCCAAAGAGTTGGTCCTGACCTTAGTAATGTAGGGTATCGTCATACTGAGCAGTGGCATCATGAGCACTTATATGATCCCCAATCCAAGAGAGACTTTTCAATTATGCCCTCATTTAGGCACCTCTACATCAAAAGGAAAGTAAAAGGACAAAGATCTGAACTTGCCCTCAGTAACATCAAATCTACGGATACTGTTGTTGATGAATATGAAATAGTGCCGACAGAAAAGGCAAAGGCATTGGTGGGCTATTTAATGACTCTAAAAAAAGACGACCCATTCTCAGGTGAAGTTGCAGGCGAACCTGAAGATAAGAAAAGTGACGTAAAATCCAAGTAGCGAGAAGACAATAATTCCATGAGTGAGCAACAAGAAAATAGAGACTACGAACACAAACAGAGTGTCCGTGATTGTGCTTCTATTGCGAATCATACAGACGATGAAAATCCTAAACCTACTGCCGGTCATGAAACTTTTCCGGCTTGGTTACTTATTATCTGTGTAATCATCTTGATTGTTGGAGGGACTTATGTCGGAGCAAATAGTGGCGGGTTTGAATTTACTTCTAATAATAAGAGCGGGTATGAGCCAAGCGTCCCTGCCGGGCTTACAGGTTTGGCTCCTGAATTGAGCGAATTAGAAAAGTATGTAAAAGGTGGAGAGGCCGTATACAAGGCAGTTTGCAACGGTTGCCATCAAGCTACAGGAGCGGGACAGGGTCAAATTCCACCGCTAGTAGATTCGGAGTGGATTACCAATGGAACTGAACGTTTTGCTCAGATAGTCTTGAATGGAATACGGGGGCCGATAACCGTCAAAGGTTCTACTTACGGAGCCCAAGAGATGCCTGCTCAAAAAGGTGCATTAAATGATAAGCAAATTGCTCAGGTCATGACTTATGTCCGATCAAAATTTGGTAATATTAGTGATTCTGTCGTTACAAAGGAAATGGTAGAAAGTGCTAGGCAGAAGTTTGGTGCTCGTCCGTCTCAATACACTTCAGGAGAACTGTCCCCTGAAGGAGCTATGCTCCCAGGAAAACAACCAGAATGGGTTGCTCCTGAAGAGCCAGAGGCAGAGACGGAGCCAGCCCCTGAAGGGGAATCAGTCCAAATCGATTCAGGGTCAAGAACTCACGCACTACAGAATTCTAAAACCACATAAATTCATTAAACTTTAATTATTCGAAAACAATGGGGTCAGGAACATCCACAGCAGAATCAGCAAACGCGCATGATCATGATGATCATCACCATGATCTTCCGTTCCTGAAGAAATATGTATTCTCTACTGATCATAAGATTATTGGATATCAGTATGGAATAACGGCACTAATTTTTCTTTTTATCGGATTCTATTTAATGATGGTGATGCGCTGGAGCATTGCCTCTCCGGACAAGCCGCTGCCTGGCTTGCTCGCTGCATTTTTGAATGATTCGTGGCTTTCTGATGAGGGCAGAGTCACTGGAGATCTGTACAATATGTTTGGTGCTATGCACGGAACTATCATGGTCTTCTTAGGCATTGTTCCTTTGGCGTTCGGTGCATTTGGTAACTTTGTTACTCCTTTACAAATTGGAGCTCCTGACATGGCGTTCCCTCGTCTTAATATGGCCAGTTACTGGTTCTATTTCCTCGGAGGAGTCACAATGTTTGCCAGCTTCTTCATACCTTCTGGTGCAGCCGAAGCTGGGTGGACAATGTATTCGCCCATTGCGACGACAGCACAACTCGATGAACCAAATCTATGGTATACAGGCCAAACCTTTTGGTTGTTTGGCATGGTTCTACTGATTTCTTCTTCGCTGCTAGGTGCAGTGAATTTCATAACCACTATCATTAATTTGAGATGCCGAGGAATGACATGGATGCGGATGCCGTTCTTTGTATGGGCCATGTTGGTCACGGGTTTCCTTCTTCTTCTTGCGTTCCCTCCTCTTGAAGTTGCGGCACTCATGCAACTCATGGACCGGTTAGCGGGAGCTAGTTTCTTTATTCCAACAGGTCTTAATTTTACCGGGGCAGGCAGTGTCGATGCTGGGCTCCTGGATGTTGCAGGGGGAGGATCTCCACTCCTAT
>JABGYE010000126.1:0-11781 GCA_018675395.1 Akkermansiaceae bacterium | reverse complement strand
CCCATCCACTTGAAGCATAATATTATCAATTCCACTCTGATCATTAGCATCCTGCCCAATTAAAGCCTCTGCAATTTTAGTATTAACATTGGATACGGCATTCTTAACGCCTTTTCCTCTGTACCTAGAATCATCACCATCCCTAAGCTCCCAAGCCTCATGTTCGCCGGTACTCGCACCACTAGGAACTGCTGCTCGACCAAATCCTCCGCCTTCGAGCTTCACGTCAACTTCAACCGTTGGATTTCCTCTAGAATCAATTATCTCCCTGCCTTTAACTTCAATGATTTTGGTGGCTGACATATTTCTTATCTGTAGTGATTAATGTTAATAATTTTTTATAGTTCTAAGTTCAAACAGAGCTCTTCATCTGATCTTGAATGAAAGGCATTTGAAAAATCCGCAATTATTAAAAGTCTAAGACTCTCCTTCGGCGTAAGCACTTATGGCTTTAATCTGGACAAGTCTTGTCTCTCCTTCTTTTTCAGTCGGAAGCTCAATCTCATCGCCAACTGACTTGCCCAACATCACATTACCCATACCTGAAAGATATGAAATGATCCCCTTCTCTGTGTCTGTGTCCCATGCACCTAGCATCGTCACAGATTCAGAGCTTCCATTTTCCACGTCTTCCAATTCAATGATAGTTCCTACTGAAACACTGGAAGTATTTGCATCACTAAAGTCAGTACCTCGAGCCGAAGAGATCTCCGCCTCGAGCTCCGCTTTCTGACGCATCAGAACAGCCTGCTGCTGCTTGGCTGCCTTGAATTCAAAATTCTCCTTCAGGTCACCATACTCCCTAGCAATGCCAATCTCTTTTGAGTTTTCAGGAATCTTCTTGTTAATAATATCATCAAGCTTCTCCTGCCTAGCCTGTAAACTTCCCCAGGAAACAATGAAGCTCGTAGGCTTCTCCTGCTCTGACTCCTCTCCACCTTTCTTTTCTCTTTTCTCTCCTGTTATTAAATCTTCAACCAAGGGAAACCTCTTTACTATCCGAGCAAGTAACGAATTTTTATTTAATCCTTCAAATACTGGTGTTGATTGAATCCTACGCGTAAAATGTCGAATCTCTGCGCGGTCGCTATCGACAAGTAAGTCAGGTATTAATTCAACATCATCAATTAAGAGATCATGAAGCCGATTTGTCTTCGGTGTCGTCTCATCAAGGTGATCCCTTTCTAATGCACCTATAATCGAAGCTGATATTCCTTTATGAGCAAATGCTGCTTCGGACAATCCTTTACGCTCTTTACATATCCATGCAACCACCTCAAACCCTAAGCTCCTCTGAGCGAGCCCTGTCAGAAGATGATCTGACAAAAGTTTATCCTCCCCATTATCAGAAAGATATTTTGTGATCTCGCCTATTGCCCGTGCTCCGGAACCCTCCATACAGGCAATCAATTCGTTAGACCATTCATCTCCGTAGGCATCTTTAATTGCATCATAGACCTGCCGCTGCCTCCCGACTCCCATGCCTTTCAATATTTCAGGAAACTTCTTTTTATTATCGCGGAGAACATCACTCAGCTTTGTGGCGTCACCCAAATCAATACCTTCAATCTTTACTACCAAATCATCTCGAGCAATTAGGAGTTCGACCGCGGCTCCTGGAGAGCGTCTGATAGCAACAATGACCACAGAAGAAATTGACTTTAATATTTCCTCCAATTGAATTGCAGGTTCATCAAATACTGACAAATCTTTTCCTATTGACTCTAAAATCGAAATCTTGGCTTTGATATCTTTCGCCTGCCCAAAATCACCAATGAAAGAATCCGCTGGTGAAACGTCAGCGTCCCGCAACTCGAAGGGCAAGTTTCGCTTAGAAGGTAAAACAAATCGGCGGTCGGCCCTTATCTTCTTCTTCGCTGACTCCCACCAACTCTTATATTTCTCATCAGGAATGATCCTACCTTTAATTCTATCTTCCCAGTGATCGAGGAAAAGAGTGCCACCAAAACTAGTCAATACCTCGAAAGCAAAGGTAATAGGATCATCGATCGCAAATTGCTTTGTTGCCTCAGGATCACCTACAAATTTTGCAAAGATATGATCATTATCTAATGCTTCGAGTGAATTAGCTGCAAATTGCAACTTCATCCCATGCCCAGGCTTCCCCTCGAAATCGATGACCATCTTGTCGCCGAAAAGATCCCATTCTTTTATGACTCCTGGACCCCAGCTCTTATGAAGGCAAAAAACACCCGGCTCCAACTGAGAAACCTTTTCACCTAATTTTTCGTCTAATCGACCTGCATCGACTAATGTTTGGACCTGCTCTTGCATTGATTGCGAACAATAGGAACGAGGCGAGGTAATCGCAATGGGAAATACTGCGTAATTTAACTTAATTCCACCAATCCTGACACTAAACGATAAAAGATTAACAATTTTTCGAAATTTCAGCTTGTCAAAGATCAGTTATCGAAGGTAATCTTAGTTCATAAATAATGAAAAAACTTATCGTTTTTGCCTTAGCTACGAGCCTTCTGGTATCTGGAACATCCATCGCGGACATCCAGTCACCTCCTGGAGGCAAACAAACCCCAATACGTAAACTTTCCCGTGCTGTCGGAAACATACTTTTTGGAATTAACGAAGTCCCAACGACATGGAGACGAAATGTTGAAGAAGAAGGTACTGTATATGCAGCTAGTTATGGATTAATCAACGGAGCTTACCGTAGCCTAGTGAGAACTGGTTATGGAGTCTTTGAATTTGTGACTTTCCCAATTGAAACATACAAAGGCACCTACGGTCCTGACTATGGTGGGAAAAACATCTGGTGGGACTTAAACCAGGGTTACGCAGAACTGGCCCCTGAACTTGGATTCCAAAGTAAGTTCAGCAATGGCAGGACTCAGAGCTGGTAATTTTCTTCCTAAAGTTAGGATAAATAACTTTAAAAACCCGTCGAAAGGCGGGTTTTTTTATTTTATGAGGGAATTTTTATATAATTAAGCAAGTCAGTACTTGCAAAATAGGGTATCCCCTCGAAAATATGCGCCTGCGAGAAATATAAGCTGCCGTAGGTCCCTGGGTGCTGGAAAATCTATTCTAGTTCACCTCACTCGTCAGGGGGAACCCGGCAAACCCAAAAAAGAAAAATGCCAGTAAGATTAGCCCGGTTCGAAATGCCGGACCGCCTCATTAAAGACGAAGATACAGCCACAGAAACTTATTCACGTTTCACGGCTGAACCATTTGATGCCGGATACGGACACACAGTTGGAAACTCCCTAAGAAGAGTTCTGCTATCTTCTCTCGAAGGAGCATCAATCACATCAGTAAAAATAAAAGGCGCTCAACATGAATTTGGCAGCCTCCCCGGCATCGTTGAAGACGTTACTGATATTGTACTCAACCTTAAAAAGGTAAAATTCAAACACTTTGAGAACAAGGACCCAAAGATGCTAGACATTAAGGTCACTAAGGAAGGTGAAGTTACTGCCGCAGACATCACTGAGGATACTCAGTACGAAGTGGTTAATAAAGATCAAGTCATCTGCACTCTGGATCGGAAAACAACCTTCGAATGCGAAATGGAAGTTCGAGTCGGTCGTGGATTTGCAAGTGGTGAGGATAACAATAGAGAAGACATGCCCATAGGAGTCATCCCTATTGATTCTATCTTCTCCCCAGTCACGCGCGTTAAATATACAGTGGATAATACCCGTGTCGGACAAAGGACTGACTACGATAAACTAATCCTTGATGTTTGGACTGATGGGCGGCTAGAACCACACGAGGCCCTCACTCAATCCTCCGCCATATTACGTCATCACCTTGACGTTTTTGTTAACTATGATGACGATCAAATTGAATTTGATAACAAGCCAGAATCTGAAAGTGAGGAAAATGCTGAACTCCGCAAGCTTCTCAATATGAGCGTTAATGAGATTGAACTCTCTGTCCGTGCTGCAAATTGCCTTAATAATGCAAACATCACATCAGTAGGACAACTCGCACTGAAATCAGAAGCTGAAATGCTCAAATATCGTAACTTCGGTAAGAAGTCCCTCAATGAAATCAAAGAGAAGCTTCAAGAACTTGGGCTTTCTCTCGGAATGCAACTCGATCCGAGCCTATTGGATCAAGTATTCGGTTCACCAACCTTGCACGCTCCATTGCCGACTGCAGGCCCAGGACTTGAGGACCTAATCGCCGCAAACTTGGACGAATAACCCTGAATTCATCCTATAACTGAATAAATTCGCGTTGCGCGAGGGAATTGTTGCCCTATAATGCCAACCCCTCGCGTAGCGCCTAGCTGCTAAAAGTGACAATAAAACCGGCAATCTAATGAGACACCGTAATAAAACCAGCAAACTTCAACGCCCAAAAGCCCATCGCCGATCCCTACTTGCGAATCAAGCTTGTAGCCTAATTGAAGAGGGGCAAATCAAAACAACTCTAGCCAAAGCAAAGGCCCTCAGGCCTGTTGTCGAAAAAATGGTGACTCTTGGAAAAAAGGGTATAGCTGCGGATTCCGCTGGAGAAAAAGCAAAAGGAGTTCATTATCGACGTCAGGCATTGGCCTTCCTTAGGCAAAAGAAAAGCGTATCAAAGCTATTCAAAGAAATTGCCTCAGCATCAGTTGACCGTGTCGGTGGGTATACAAGAATTACTAAGCTGGGGCCACGCGAAAGCGACTCTGCCCCCATGGCCTATATCTCTTGGGTCGATCAGTTTGTTAAAGCGACAGATTTAGAGGCACCCGTAGAAGCGAAAGCTTAATTCTTCTCTACTAAATCAAAGAGTCCCCTTTCTGTACTGGGCATTTATCTTTTTACGTTAAAAACTCATACTTTTTGACTGTATTGGGATTGCCATTCCCTCACTTTACATTCTAGTGCTAAGAAAGTTTTATAGGGTTTTACGTTAATTGCGTAAATAAATATTTATTGGCAGCTATTATCATTATCGCTGCAACTTTTCAGTTGTGATCGACCGATTTTTAATAACGAAAATCTGATTCACATTAGCAAAAAAAACCATTTAAATTTGGCGACCACCGTTTCTCATAATATTCCCAAACATATAGTTTTTAAGTATTTTTAAATAGAAAAACATTTACTAACTGAATAGTAATGGCATGATCATTGCTATTAATTATTGCAGATCTCAACCCCACTGAGTCGCTACAAACTTGCAATAGAAACCTTAAATCAACAAGCATACTGCTTAATAATATCAATCAATGGGAGATGGGGAATCAGAAATAGGATCAAGCAAACAAATTGCTGCTCTAATTTTCACCGACATAGTGGGTTCGGTTGCCTTGCAACAGAAGCTAGGGACCAATGCCTATACGCGCTACGTAAGCAGGCACGATGAAATTATTAAGGAATGCCTCTCTGCAATTCCTGACGCTAAAATACTCAATGAGACGGGTGACGGTTTCCTGATCCGTTTCACTGACCCAAGCGATGCAGTAAACACAGCATTGAGACTCCAATACAGATTAAGTCTGGAAAAGATTGAAGGGGAATTAATCAATATCCGTATGGGCTTGAACATGGGTCTGATCACCGAAATGGATGAGACTAATCGAGGAGGAACTCGCGCCGTAGGGATGCCTATTAATCTGGTCGCACGAGTCATGGATCTGGGCGGGGCAGGACAAATATTGATGACGAGAGTTGTCTATGATGATGCCAAACAATTTGTGCGTAATCATCCTGATTCTGGCCTCTCAGACAGGATCCTTCCCCCACCCGAATGGGTGTCCCATGGATCTTACGAGATTGACGGGAACGATGAAAATATAGAAATATTTGAAATAGGTTTAGAGGGAATAGCTCCACTCAAAGCACCTGAAGGATCAAAAAAAGCTCGACCAGCAAGCCAAGCAACAAATGAAAATTCGGATAGCTCTGAGGATGCTCCTCCCGAGAAGTCTGAACCAGTAGATATTGAAAACTCAGACGTCCTCATCAGTTACGCTGAGGTTGATAACGAGCCCCTCCGCTCAGGAGAAGATGGCTGGATTTCTCAACTGCAGCGCAATCTCAAAGTGCGCATGGAGCAACTCTCTGGTGAACAGGTTAAAATATCGCGCCTCAGTGGAAAAGATTTTGAATCGATTGGATCAGGTGGAGGGATAATCAAAGACATGAGTGAAGCAAAGGCCGTAGTTCCTGTCATTTCTCCCCCATTCACAAATTCTCCTGGATGCCAAAAGGAAATGGAAGTTTTCTACAATCCAGAAACCATTTCATCGCAGACAGGGTCAGGCACTCCCAGCGGATCAAAACTTTTCAACGCAATCAAAATGCCAGTTCCCTCAGAAGAACTGCCAAATGCAATTTCTTCAGTCATTAGTAAATGCCCAGGACTTGAATTCTTTGAAAGAGAACCAAGTACAGGCAGGGTCTGTGAATTCAATGAAGATCTTGGAGAAGATTCCAGACAACGCTACTACGAACGCGTTTACGACTTGGCCTACGAACTTTGTGAAGCTCTCAAAAACAACAAAGACTCATCTACTAATGACCAAACAGAAATTACTGGTGGCCGGCAAAAGATTTTCCTAGCCCCAACAACTTCAGAACTCACTAAGGAATACGACACGGTTAAGAGAGAACTTAAAGAACATGGATACCATGTTGTGCCTGATTACCCCCTTCCCCTTTCAGTTAATGAATTAAACAAATCCTTAGAGGAAATGATCACAGATTGTGTCACCTCAATCCATTTGATGGGGCATAATTATGGACTAATTCCCGAAGGCTCTTCCTCCTCGATAGGAGAAATTTTACTGAGATTCACTGCAGAAAAATCCTCAAAAGGACTCAAGCGTTTTATTTGGAGCCCACGAGATTTTGCTGATGGAGAGACAAAACAGGTTGAGCTTCTCGAAAAAATTCAGGAGGACCCAGCACTGCATTCTGCTGCCGAATTAATTGAAGGGAGCATCACAACATTAAAGAGAGATATTTTCAGGGTCATTGAAGAGCAAAAGAAAAAATCAGAACAAGATGCGAATGCGGAGATCAAAACCGTTACTGACTCAAAACTAATTTACTTAATTTGTGAACAGCGTGATGAAGAAGCTGTAGAAGCACTCGAAGACTATTTGTTCAAGGAAGGCCTTGAGGTTTGCTTGCCAGCATTCGATGGAGATGAGGCCGATGTCAAAGCTCTCCACCAGGAAAATTTAATCAATTGCTCAGGTGCATTGGTCTACTATGGAGCCGCTCCACGTGCCTGGGTCGATATCAAATTAAGAGACCTCATCAAAGCTGTAGGATACGGCAGAGAAAACCCTATAGAAAACCAGGCTGTTTTCATCGCTCCTCCACATGACCACCGCAAAGAAAGATACAAATCCCATACCGCAAAAATTATCCGCCAAAACGAAGAATCGTTTACCCCCGACAATGATCTCCAAGAGTTCATTGATACGATGAAAGGAACCTAATTAATGGCCGACAAAAAAAACCTCCCAAACCCATTCCCAGGACTGCGCCCATTTCAAAGCGACGAAGAACATTTGTTCTTTGGCCGCGAGTCCCAGACCCTTGAACTCCTACAACTCTTAAGAGACAACCGATTCGTTGGCGTTATAGGAACATCGGGAAGTGGTAAATCCTCTCTAGTCCGATGCGGCCTACTATCTGAATTATACGGCGGCTCGTTCCTCGAAGCGGGTACCGACTGGGAAGTTGCGGTTATGAATCCAGGAGGAGGGCCATTTAGTCAACTCTCAAAGTCTCTTGTCGATGCAGACATCTACGATTCAGAGGAAGCCGACATTCATCTTAAATTGAATGCCACTCTGAGAAGGAGCCGTCTGGGACTCGTTGAAGCGATCCGACAGGCAAAGTTACCAGAAGGTACGAACTTCCTCCTTGTCGTTGACCAATTTGAGGAAATTTTCCGTTACAGTGAAGCTGGAGAAGAGGAAGGTGAAGCCGCGGACGACTTCATCTCAATGATTTCGGAGGCCGCCAAACAAAGTAATATCCCAATATACGTCATCATTACGATGCGCTCGGACTACATTGGTGACTGCTCCAAATTTGAAGGTCTCCCTGAAGAAATTAACGAAGGTGAATATCTGATTCCTAGATTATCTCGTGAAGAATACAAGTCAGTGATCGAAGGTCCTGTCAGAGTCGGCGGTGCTAAACTGGCCCCTCGCCTCCTTCAAAGACTCCTCAATGATATTGGAACTGAGTCGGACCAACTCCCCTGCCTACAACATGCTTTGATGCGAACTTGGGACTCTTGGGCTGACAGAGAAGACGCTGAAGAACTGGATCTTGAAGACTACCGAGCCATTGGCGGCATGGGCAAAGCTTTATCAATTCATGCTGATGAAATTTTTGATACCTTTGATGATGAGGCCACTAATGAAGCTGCAACTAGAATGTTTAGAGCCATCACTGAAAAAGGTGATGACAATAGAGGAATTAGGCGTCCCCTAAGGCTTCAACAATTAGCAGACATTACCAATCATTCCATCGAGGAAGTTAAAAATGTTGTCGACCCGTACCGTCAGCCAGGAGTCACTTTCCTGATGCCGCCTTCTGACCGTGAGCTTGAAGCCGATACCGTCATTGACATTTCTCATGAAAGCTTAATGCGTGTTTGGCAAAGACTTCGTAACTGGGTCGAGGAAGAAGCCCAATCCGCAAGAATTTATCGAAGATTAGTCGACACCTCATCACTTTGGAAAAAAGAAGAGGCTGGACTTTATCATGATCCAGATCTTCAAATAGCTCAAAGCTGGAGAGACAAGTACCAACCCAATCAAGATTGGGCTGATCTTTATGGCGGAGGTTTTGAAGTTGCTACAGAATTTCTGGAGGCCAGTGAAGAAGAAGGTAGAAAAGCCGAACGTGAAAAAGAATTAGCGAGACAAAAAGAACTCGAACAGGCTCAGGAACTTGCAGAAGCGCGTGAACGTTCAGCTCGAAACATGAAACGTTTCGCTGCTGTTGTGGGCGTAGTTGCCATCATTGCACTAGGTGCAATGGTATTTGCGGTAAAACAACAAAAAGTTGCGGAGGCCGCACAAAAGACAGCTATCACAGCAAGAAGTGTGGCCGAAACAGCCAAGGAAACACTCCGTAAAGAATTCATCAATTCAGATATCAATTTGGGAATTTCATTTTCAAATCAAAATCAAATTGGCCGTGGCCTTGCTCACTTTGCTAGGGCCTTGGAAAGAGATCCAAATAATCCTGCCATCATCGACAAATCATTTAACCTGCTAGCTTATTCGCACCCTCCCGGTTACAACGCACCTAACCTCAATTACGAATCAAATTATATTGAAACGAGCACTGCTTCTTGGAATGGAACAAATGTAATTACGGCAATTTTTCGCAATAACGAATCCCAAAATCAAACGCCAAACATTATGATTTGGGAGCCAACCCAAAAAACACCAAAACATTCTCTTTATGTTGGACCAGGAAGATTTCAATGGGGCAATGATGTATCCATTAGCCCTGACGGAAAGACCGCAGCATTAGGTTTGCATGGAGTACATCTCTTGGATATAGAGAGTGGCTCGACTAAGAAAATCTTTGACTCCAGAAGAAAAAGAGCCCGATGTGTAATTTATTCCACTGACGGAACAAAAATACTAACCGCTAGCGGAAATAATGGCGGTGCCGCTCATATTATCAATAGTCAAACGGGTGAACTGATTGGTTCTTATGAGACCAAAACTTTCCAACCAAGATGGAGCCCAGACGAAACCAAGTTATTTTTTGGGGCTCACCGGCATGGCAAGTCAGCCATTTACGACCTCATAAAAGATGAAGTTAAGGATTTCACTCATGAAGGAAATCCAAATATGACCCCCTTTGGCGGATTTGATCGAACAAGTTCAAGAATATTGTCAATAACTCAGGACCAAAGATTTAATGTATGGAACATCGAATCTGGGGAATTGGAATACTATGTCACTCACAATAGGTTAGACAGTGGATTTATTGGAGCAGTTGGAGTCTTCACTCCTGACAACCAAAAACTCCTGACCGTTGCAAGAGATTTATTCGTAAGGCTCTGGGACGCCAGTAACGGAACCCCAATTGACGCGATCAACATTTCGAGCAATCATGCCTTTGGTCAAGAACCGGTCTTCAGTGAAGACGGCCAAAGAATCATGATCCCATTACAAAATGGGCAAGCCTACACAGGCACGTTTGATGAAACTTATTCCAAATTGCCTGATTTCTCTCAAACAGTATCAATTAACGCAGCACATGCCTTTCTTGCAAACGATGGCAAATTGAAGCCACTCTTAATGCCGGTGGCCGACATCAGTTCTGGTTCAGTTAGCTCCGAAGGCAAAGAAATAATTTTAGCCACATCAAAAGGAACAGCAGGAATCTATAATCTAAACACTGGAGAATCTTTATCTGAAGAAATTAATCACTCAGGATTGATTAATTCGATCAGCCAATCTTCTGACGGATCTAAAATCGCCACTTCCTCTAATTCGGGAACCGTTAATATTTGGGACAGATCAAATCTAAAATCTCCATTAAAAGTCCTCGGTTCTGAAAATACATCTAACCCCGTCGATTCACAAAAGGTCCATTTTACTCCTGACGGAAAAGCCGTTTGGGTAAGCAATCTAAAAGAATCAAAAAAATGGGATATCTCAACCGGTCAAATTCTTATAGATTCTAAAACATATCCAACAAAATCGTTATCTATAACGAGTGCCGATGGGCGTTATACTGCTATCACAAGATGGCCACGACTAAAATTATACGACAATAATTCCACATCAAATGACCATGTTTTTCTTAATCATGCTGGTGGAAGAATTGATGCTGTATGCTTCAGCAAAGACAACGAACATGTCGTTGTCGGTACGGCTAACGGTCACATCCGTGTATGGTCAACTTCGGATGGCACTACTAAAAAGAGTTTCAGACTAAGATTTGGAACCCTTACAGAGAACATAGATTCTATCACAGTTAATGACGAGTTCACTCAGATAGCAGCAGGTTGTAAGTCCGGACAATTATATCTTTTAGATATTGATGATAAAGATGATAAAGAAAGAACGACCCCAAGGGGAGAGATTTTTAGAAGTGATCTGATAACTAAAGAAAGTGAGAATCATTCAATTACAATTGATGTTAATATCGAAGGGGCTAAAAAATTATTCCTTGTTGTAGAAGACGGTGGAGACCAATGGCAACACGATGTTGCGAACTGGATTGAACCCAAAATAATAGTTAATGGTCAGGAGAAATGGTTAACATCACTGGAATGGGTGAACGCAACCACAAGCTGGGGAAGTGTTAAAATTAATCAAAATGTAGCCGGAAAAAATCTAGACGTTGGCGGCAAAACTTATACAAGCGGAATCGGAACACACTCTGTTTCTGTGATTGAGTATGATTTGCCGGAAGGCGCCACCAGATTCAAATCGATTGCCGGGATTGATGATAAAGCGTTAAATTTCAATAATGGCAATCCCCTATCCAGCATTCGGTTTGCTATTTATAAGGACTTTGAACCTAATTTTGATAAAACTTTCATTTCAGTTAAAGGCGATGCGCCATGTAGCGATATCCAATTTAGCAGCTCTGGAGAAATTCTTGCCGCGACTTTCACCGACAATGAATTGAGTTACCTTCAGGCATGGGATATTCGCTCAATTCAACCTTTAACCGAAAAGTTATCTAACGGGTCAGCCATATCAAAATTAGCCTATCTCAATAATGATTCACAAATTATTGCTTGGCCTGATAAACGAAACGGAGGAACAGATGGACACGCCTCCGTCTGGGATAT
>JABGYE010000015.1:0-4470 GCA_018675395.1 Akkermansiaceae bacterium | reverse complement strand
TGGATGAGTACTTTTCCAGTTTGCGTGAATCTGAAAAGTCTATCCAACGATCTGAGCGCTGGTTGAGTCAAAAAGACGTAGAAGTGCCATTCCCTGAAAATGTAAAGTTCAAAACGGACGACCTTACTGAGTATCTGCAAAAGATTCTAAAATGCGCCTATTTCAATGAACGTTCAACCTATTTAGATTTACTCTTTCTGGCATTCAAATACGACATAACTCGAGTAGCCAATGTGTATGGTGAATGGAATTGGCTTGGTCATCATACGGATTCCCACGCGGTTAAAAGTGAAGCAGGATTTATTAAGAACATCGAGGCTGACCAAGCCTACATGATGCAGACGGCTCGTTTCTTAGACAAACTCAAATCGACTAAGACAAAAGCTGGTGGAACCTTACTGGATCAGACGGTTTGTTTGATCACAAGCTCCCTGAGCGTTAGTAAAGAAGAAGGTCCTCACGGCAGTAAGAATAACCCTGTGATTGTCGCTGGCGGTGGATTTGAGCATGGCAAACACATTAAATTCAATGGTACGGATAACCGTAACAACGTCTACCTCCCAGCCTTACAGCATCTGGGTTGCGAAATTGAACGTTTTGCCACGAGTAGTGGATCCGCTAAACTCTAAGGAGAGTTAAATGAGACTCTTGTCGCTAACGTTGGTGGCGTGGGCTTTGGTCTCCGCAGCGGAGGGTGTTGAAAACAATGCGGAGTTCGGCCCCAGTAAAATCTTCTTAAAAACTTACTGTGTCAGTTGTCATGGTAATGAAAAAAGTAAGGGCGGTCATAATTTTGAAACCTTTAATAACGACGATTGGAACAATCATGAATTATTAAATGAGATCTTAACGGTTTTAAAAGAAAATGAAATGCCGCCCCGGAAAGCTGAGAAGAAACCTTCAACTAAGGAGGGGGAGGTTTTTGAAACGCTTCTGGCTAAACAGTACCTGACAATCAAATCAAACTTGCCCGGCGTTCTCACGCGTTTGAATAGCGCGGAATATGAGAACACGATCAATGATGCTTTTTCCACCAAGTTAGAAGTCAGAAACTACTTGCCTGTAGATAATACCAGAGATGGTTTTGACAATGAAGGCGATAAGCTTGTTATGTCACCCTATGCTATGGATAGCTATTTTCGAGTTGCCTCTGGAATAGCCGAGAAGGTCGTGGGAGGCATGCCCGGACCTTCTACAAACCTTTATACGTATAAAAATTCTAAGGTGCGCAGATTAGGTAGCAAAGGATTTGCATACTATGAAGATACTAATGAAGGTTTGACTACAGAGGGGTTTTATTACAAAGATTATTCTCGTGGACTTGGATTTGCGTATGATCTGAGGTTGCCAGGCTACTACGATGTGAAGATCAATGGGCATTTCACGTTTTATGATCGTTCCATTAAGTTCCAGGAACGTGATTTCAATTTCAAGGTTGACCTAGGTAAAGAAAATGAATGGTTGAGAATCACAACCAATATAAACCCTAAGGTGAGTAAAGAACCACTCAGCACCCATGAGTTTTTGTTAAGCGATACAGCGCGGGTCTATTTGGATCCAGGGGATAATCTTACCCTTTATAGTCACAATTATTTTTATCCGTTGCCTAAGGATCTTAGCAAGCCCGAGCGTATACCTCCGCAACCGAAAGATAAGAAGCTATCCGAAGCGCCAAGGACGAACTTGCACTTCATCTCGGCTGAAGTTACCGGCCCCTTCTATGAAAGTTGGCCACCAAAAACCGATTTTTACCAAACATACTATGAAGGTCTGAAGGGCAACGATCCGCACGAGAAATACCAGCAATTCATTAGAAAACTAGCTATTAAACTCTTCCGCAGACCTGTGAGTGACGGGGAATTGAAGCGATATTTCGATATCGCAAAAAAGAGATATGAAACTGATGAAAATGTCTTCAATGCCGTGCAAGCGGCCTTGACGTCCATGCTCTGCTCACCAAATTTTTTGTATAAGTACGAAGGTGATTCTCTAAATCTTGATGATTATGTGATTGCGTCAAGGTTGTCTTACTTTCTGTGGAATTCGCTTCCCGATGACCGTTTGATTAAGCTGGCTTCTGAAGGGAAGTTGAAGGATTCAAGCGTTCGTACTGCTGAAGCTTTAAGGATGCTGCAAGACCCTAAAGCGCAACGTTTCTCTACTAATTTTACAGAACAGTGGCTCGAACTTAATAAAATCGATATCGTCAATCCGCACGATGACATCCTCACGCATACGTTTGGAGACAGGCGCGGCGCAAAAATTTCACAACTGAAACCGTTCTTGATGCAGGAAGGTATTGAGTTTCTTAAGGTGATCTTGAATGAGAATTTAAGTCTTCTGAATTTCATTGATTCTGATTTTGTTGTGATCAATAGACCGTTGAATCAAATTTATGAATTAAAACTTCCTGAAGAAGAGAAATTGCAAAAAGAATCTGATCAAAAAGACCATGACGAAAAGTTACTGCGTCCAAGTGACTTTAGAAAAGTCATGCTAGATAAAGAGTCCCGTCGTGGTGGCCTTCTAACACAGGCTGGTGTTTTGATGATGACCACTAATGGCGAATTCACTAACCCTTTCTATCGGGGTGCCTGGGTGGCTAAAAATATCTATGGGCTGAAATTAACACTCCCTGCCAATCTTGAAATAGGAGTCCTAAAAGCCCCCACGGAAACATTTACGATTAAAGACAATATTAATGAGCACCGTAAAGACCCGAACTGTGCCTCCTGCCATAGCAAGATGGACCCTTTTGGTTTGGCCATGGAAAATTTTGATGTTTTGGGTCGGTATCGCGAGATTTACCAGAAGTTTGTCGTGACCAAAATACCCGAAGAGAAGAAAGATGGTAAAGTGGTGAAACAAGAACGCATCACTAGCAAGTTTGTTGACACGACCAAGGTCGAGTCTGACGCTGTTCACCGTGATGGTCGCGCTATCGATGGCATGGAAGGTCTTAAAAGACTAATGCTGGAAGACAAAGATAAAATTGCTAGGAATTTACTTACAAAACTTTCTGAATATGCGATGGGAAGAGAGATGAATTATTCCGATTCAGAGATGATTAATCGTCTTTTAGAAGCTTCAAAGAAGAATGATTATAAATTGCGTGATTTGATGGTTAGCATCATTGCTGATGAGTCATTCACAAAACGATAATATAATTCCTGCATCAGTTATGGAACAAAGTCAGTTGTTCGGGGATCGTGCGGGGCGACTCGAGGATTAGGCTTATCCGTATTGTTCCCGGTACTTCTTGGGAGTTAACGTCATTCGCTTGCGGAAATGCGCGGTGAAGGCACTCTGGTCGCAGAACCCGAGTTCATAAGCTATGTCGGAGAGGGGGCGATCGGTTTTCCTAAGCTCTTCGCAAGCTCGCTCGATGCGGGAGCGCATCATGAATTGCTGCGGAGTCAGGCCCGTTGCCTCCTTGAACCTGCGGTTGAGTTGGCGGTGAGACATCCCGTTTGCCGTCGCGAGGCGCTTGATGTTCGGAGTGTTGACATCCTCCGCCCGCAACTGATCGATGACGGACTCCATTTTATCGTCCCGGGTCAACCTGAGGTCGTCCTTGTCATATCTTTGCACCGCCCCCATCACGCCGATAGGTTGATCCTTCTTGTTCATGATTGGGAACTTGTTAGTCAGGTACCAAGCGGGAATCCCCTGAAGGTTTAGGAATAGTTCGACCAGGCCGGTCATGGGCTTGGATTCCCTGACTATCCACTCGTCGTCCTTCCTGAATTTCTTGGCCAAGGGCTCGGGGAAAAGTTCGAAATCATTCTTTCCCAATAGTTCCTTCTGTGATTTTAAACCGAGTCTTTGATAGAAAGTCGGGTTGGCGTATATTAAACAAAAATCCCGATTCTTTGCAAAAAAAGAAATACTCTCAAGTGTATCAAACATAGCTAGAAAGTTGACTGTTGAATGAATATCTTCCAGAATACCTTTTTGTTTCTTGGGGATATTGGGGTTTTTCATATGTCTAACTTTCAATAAAGAATGACGAAGTCAACCTATCATCATCAAAGACTTCGTGGTTAAGTAGTGATCGTTTTGATGAGTACGGAGTACGATATGGTGCTTATTAAAAAATAGCCGCTCCCAGTGTTTTCAGTGGGGTTATTGAAAGGACTTGGGGGCGGTTTCAGTACAAAATTCACGCAACCCTTTTCGAAACCATGACATCTACCACGACCAATGGATGCCCGATCTTTGAAGGCTGTATGCCCGCGCTCATGACCCCCTGCGACGAAAAGGGAAACATTCTTTACGACTCTCTGGTTAAAATCGGTCTTGAGATGATTTCCCAGGGCATGCGCGCTGTCGTCTACTGCGGTTCGATGGGCGACTGGCCACTCCTAACCGATAGTCAGCGAAAGGAAGGCGTTCGCTGTCTCGTCGAGGCAGGCGTCCCGGTCGTTGTCGGAACCGGTGCTCAAAACACCCGCCTTGCTGCTGATCACG
>JABGYE010000258.1:0-3874 GCA_018675395.1 Akkermansiaceae bacterium | reverse complement strand
CCAATCAACATGTAAGTCTCGGCGTTACGGTTATAATGATAATCTTCACCCTTTGGTGACTCGTCAACCTCACGCCAAAAATCACGAGTATCAACTGACGCAACGGTACCCGCATACTCTGGATGCTTTTTTGCATCACTTATAGCCATCTGAGCTTGATGAATATTCAGAAACTTCTCTTGCATGTTATGTCCACCGAATCCGAGGGTGGCAACCACTACTGGCAGCTTTGGAGTATCGAATTCTTTGCGGACATCATTAATCAGGTTAGCAAGATGTTTCTCATATTCTTTGATCAACACCTCGCTAAAGCTGTCCTTGTGGCCTTGAAACCATACAAAACCGGCAATTTCATAGCCCTGATCCTTGTAATCAGGAACGACCTTGGAAATGTTATTCAGAGTCTTATGAACACCTTCGACCATCAGCTTATATTCGACTGATTCGAACTGATTGTCAGGATCACTTCGGCCACTAGATGGTGGACGAAAGTCAAATCCAAGTGAGCGATTACCTTGGGCCGTCTTTATCAGTAGGACCTGCTCTCCATGAAACGTACCAAGCACATGGCCAAATCCAAGTTCTGGCCCAATGGACTTACCGTTAGATGTGGCACTAAGGGGTGAACCCTTGCCCTCCTTCGCAAGCCGCGCCTCCTGAAAATAGACATCTTGTCGAACATTCCATTCGCCTTCTGCATTAAGTAACCAAGGAAAATTACCCTCCCGTTTAACTACTGACTCGAGGTCACCGTTGCCGAGCAGGTCGGTCTTTTCCATCCAGAACCTCGGCGGAACGCCCTCGAATCCGGAAATCTTGAACTTGTAAAGTTTCCCTGATTGAAGAGTGACAGCTTGCTTGACCGGCTTGTCACCCAACTCGCGGCGATAAACTTCCTTACCATCGATTTGCATAAAACAGTAAGAATCACCTCCAAATCCACAGTTCAAATGGTAAACCCCATTTAAAGAAACCTCGAACTGCCCTCTTGAAATCGGTTTCGTCACTTTCTGGCCCTCACTATTAAAAACTGCAAGAGGAGAAGTCTTATAATTACCAACCTTGAAAATCTGCAAGGGGCTGTCGGGAACATTTGGGTCTGAGCTAAGGAAAACTCCATCGTATATATTTTTAGCTCCGCTCAAATTACCCATCCCAACCATGTTTGACTGACCAGCAAGAATATAAACTTTTACTGGCTTTGAGGAATCACCAGGAAGACCGTCATGATTTGGTAGAAAAAAAGGAATTTCCTTTGCTTGAGATTTAAAAGCAATGCTGAGAACTGCTGTAACAATAAGTATTATGAAGATTTTTTTATTCATATTTTGGTGTTATTTCACTTTCCTCGAAGGAGGTTAATCATTGATTCACCCATGACCAGCCCGATGTCCATATAGGTTTGTGCATTCCCATTATAATGACTGTTTGATGCTCCTCCCTGACTCAGAGGATGAGTGTAAACAGTCGACACATTTCCTTTAAAATGAGGATAGTTACCAGCTTCTCCATCCACAGCGAGTTGAGCATTTAAGATAAGCCTCTCATTTTCATGAGATGTATCTCTACTTGTCTGACCTAGAGTAGCTATTACAAATTTTGCATCTGGTGCCTTAAATTCATTGCGCAATGTATTGATTAGGTGAACAAGATTCTTCTCGTACCGATTTGCATGACCAGAATTGTATCGATCCTTATCACCCTGCCACCAGGCAAACCCCTTAATCACAAACCCCCTTCCCTTCCAGTGCGGAAAATTTCCATCAAAGTTATTTAAAACTTTCTTAGCTGCTCCGAAACAATCATCATACTGTTTACCAGCGTACCAGTTGATTGGCTTCGGTTCAGTTCCCTTATCCCACGCGTCAGGTGATTGTTTGTATCCAGCATAAATCTTTCCGTCAAACTCGTACTGTTTACTACCGGGAGGAAGAAAATCCCATCCCAAAGAACGGTTACCCTGAGATACCTTAAGGATCAAAACCGGCTCTTCATGATGGTTTCCTACTAAATGCCCAAAACCCAACTCAGGCCCAATTTTGCCAGAATCGGCACTCAGCCAACGGCTTCCCGCTGCGGCGATAACTCCCTTGTAGTAAACGTCATCTCTCGCAATCCACTGACCCTTGTTATTTTTTAAATAAGGATACATCCCCTTAAAATTAACTAGAGAAGTGAGAGTGCCTGGGACATCAAGTCTCACAATCCATCCTAATCCATTGGCATCGTTAGTGAAATAAGTGATTTTGAATGTAACTTTTTTTCCACCCTCAAGTTTCATCGCGCTACGAACAATTTCTCCTCCAACCTCTTTGCGGTGCACCACTTTTCCGCCAACCTCCATAACATTTTCCATTGAACCTCCATAACCGGGTCGAAATTCATAGATCCCGGTTTTTTTTACCTTCACAAATCCTCTTGTCACTCGAGTTCCTCCACCCGGATATGGTGTAGGCTCGGTTCCACCAAACTTCTCTAATTTAAAAACCTTTAGCGGTTCTAAATTATCATAATCAACTTCCGAATTATAAGCCCCTTCATATACCGAAACCTCTGGATCTAAAAATTGTTCACTCCAACGACTACTTCCCCCATCAACTTTTCCAGCTCCAACCATATTAGATTGTCCTGAAAGAATATAAACACTTATAGGTTTAGAGTTTAGTGCCCTATCGTCTAATTTCTCTGCAACACTGATTGAGTGCATAAAAAAAATAAGAGCACCAGATATATAAATATTTTTAAACATGGGATAATTGTAATTTTTTGTTGTTATCGAAAACTTATTTGATTTGTTCAGCTAACTCTACTGCAATAGTTTTAATACTCTTTGGCCATTGATCGAAGTAAGTGACTTTAGCTCCATCAATTTTAGAAAGTTTAATATTTTCAACTAAACCATTTTTGGGATGTGCATAAAGAAACTGCACTTCTTGTTGGCCATAAGTTTCAGGTAAACTCTTGGCATATATTTCTAATTCTGCAGCATAATCAGAGGGATCCTCTCCTATATTACTCTCAGAGGGCACCCATATGACGCCAGAAACGGCCATCGGCGTTAATGGACTAACACACCAATTATAGGTATAGGTCGGGATAGTATCCGAACGGACCGATTCACTCTTACCTGCCTCAGGAAATGAAGGTGCTTGAAGGGGAAATTTAGAATAATCGGCATTGATCTCAAGTCCATTGGATATTATTTGAGTAAAATCCTTAACCTCTTTTATATGTTTTGATAGAGCACTCATTGCAATATCAGAGCCTGGAAACTGAAGAAACAACTCATCCAATCGAGTCTTGAACTCCAAATTCTTAATACTTTTAACTCCTTTGTATGAAGTCCAGGATAATGGTGAAGAAAACTGACCGTTCCGCCCCCCACTTCCAGACGACATTGTAATAAAGCCTTGGGGAATTCCGGGCCTATTCAACGTCTTAGCAAACTCATAGGCGAACGCCGTAACTCCACTATTTTCTTTGGCATAGTCAGCCGTTAACCAGTGAGATCGATACTTTCCACTACCGGTCTCAAAGCGCCGCTTTCTGGGAGTAGGAAAACTACTGGCCTTTGTCTTCCTGCAGAACTCCCTTACTATCGGCATCGCTTTTGGAAGAATCGCTTCTTTGTCGCGTAAATTATAAGGCCACTCAGAAGTGAGTAGAGTCGACCCGGTCAAATACCAAACATCACCAATAAGAATATCACTAACGATTCTCTCAAAGCCATGACCTGACTCAACTTTAAGAGTGATTGGTTCGATAGAAGCCTCCCTTGAGGGAAAGGATACCGACCACTGATCCAATTCATTAGCCTTCACCTTCTTGATAACTCCATCCAGTGATACGGTTAATTGAACACCTTTATTGGCAT
>JABGYE010000001.1:0-7453 GCA_018675395.1 Akkermansiaceae bacterium | reverse complement strand
TACGGTGATACCAAACTGAATTATCCAATGTTTGATGGTTTTGACTACAAGTATTATCCACCCACAGATCGTTTTGATGTCATGGATTTACGAAGTGGTTCCCATGACATGCAGTCACGAGGTGCATATATGTCGAACCGATTCACTGATGATTCAATGCTTGAAATGGGTAACCTCGCTCCGCACGGCAGGTTCGTTCATGTCTATCTTAATGGCATTTATTGGGGCCAGTATCATTTGCGCGAGCGCTGGAATGCGGACATGGCTTCGAGTTATTTTGGCGGGCCCAAAGCAGACTATGATGCAGTTAATCTAAATGACGGGTTCCGTAATGATGAAAAGGTTTACGATGGTACTGGGGTGCTTTGGAATGAAGTGAAGCAGTTGGCTCGGAGTTCAAATGCATGGGAACTTAACGAAAATCATATCGATTTTGCGAATCTGATTGATTTCATGCTGCTATGGGTCAGCGGGGATTCAGAGAGCGAAGTTAGATTATTAGGTTCAAAGGCTCAAGGCCAGCCCTTTCGATTTCAGATGAAAGACGCGGACGGATTTCTTCGAAATCCAGGAAAGGCAGTGAACCACCCCGGTCCTCACAACTTGATGAGTTCGAGCCTTATTAGAAAGAACCCTGACTATGCAATGTTGGTTGCAGATAGGATTCATCTGCATTTTTTTAATGACGGGGCACTGACACCGGGACGTAACATTGCGCGTTTGCAGAAGCGGGTAGATGAGGCTCGCCTTGGATTTATTTCTGAGTCAGCCCGTTGGGGTAGCCGGTTCCGTGAATATCAGAGCTGGCTCGATTATCAGAAGAATCTGATTAACAACCACTTTCCTAGGCTCACAGAAAATATGATTAAAAAGTTCAGAGCAGCTGGCATGTATCCAAGTCTGATTTCTCCAGTATTCAATCAACATGGAGGTTCAATTCCAGTAGGTTCCGGCATTACAATGAGCACTAATACTTTGGAAATTTACTATACAAAGGACGGCTCTGACCCAAGGCTTTCAGGGGGAGCAATTAATCCTCAGGCAATTATTGCAACATTTGATGACGAAGTTCCTATTCCAAAAGATTACGTTAAGAATGGACACGTTTGGAAGTATTTGGATGACGGGTCCGATCAAGGCAAATTATGGATTGCTCCAGATTTTGATGATTCTGACTGGTCCTCTGGCCCCTCAGAACTTGGATACAGTGAGGGTGATGAAGCTACGCTAATTAGTTACGTTGATTCTGATGACCGTTCTGGCACGCAGCGCAATGCCACTACTTATTTTCGTACGAACGTTGAATTATCAAATCCATCAGCCTATTCATTTTTCATAATCAAACTGAAATATGATGATGGTGCTGCAGTTTACGCTAACGGATTAGAACTCATCCGCACAAATAACCTACCACCAGATGCTGGTTATGATACTTACGCCACTTCTGGCACTCCCAATGAACGTACTTATCATGAGTATCAAGTCCCGAGCTCTAGCTTTGTTGATGGGGTCAATCATCTTGCCGTAGAAATCCACAACTCTTCTCCTAACAGTTCCGACATCAGTTTTGATCTAATACTTCGTGGAGAAGTTGACACGAGCAAAGGAAATAGAATTACTGCACCTATAATCCTCAACGATCCATCAATTGTGCGGGCCAGGGCTTATGATCCGATTAAGGAAGAATGGAGTGCATTAAATGAAGCTTTCTTTTCTATCGATAGTGAGCCAGCAGGATCCGATAACTTGGTAATTTCAGAATTTAATTATCACCCATTCAATCCGACAAGACCGGAAGAAATTGAAGTTAGCTCTGACCGTGATGATTTTGAATTCATTGAATTTTATAATACCGGGACATCGGCCATTGATCTTACTGAGATTCGCTTCGAATCAGGAATTAATTTCACTTTTCCTGACAACACGATCCTTGCCGCAGGGGAATATCTGCTCCTTGTCCGTGATCGGGAAGCTTTCGAGGCAAGGTATGGAGCTAGTACTGTGCAGATCTATGAGTATAAGGGGCGACTCAGCAATGATGGGGAACAATTGCATGTCATTAATAATGAATCAGAGGACATAATTAATTTTACCTATAATGATCAAATTCCATGGCCCAAAGTCGCTGACGGCGGTGGTTCAAGCCTTATCTTATCAGGCCAAGTACTTAACGATCCTTCGAACTGGGTAGCGAGTCGTAAACAGGGAGGATCACCCGGCGAAGCTGAAACTGAAACTATTACTTATGCCCAATGGGCATTACAGAATGCAGTTCAAGGTGGACCTGAAGACGATGATGATGGTGATAGTGTGAGTAATTATCTAGAGTACTACTTTGGGTCGAGTCCTGATCTTGCTACTGATGCGCCCTTTGCTGATGCGAGAATTCAAAGGATGGGAGAGGCTAATTACCTCACACTAAGTTTTCCTCGCAACTTATTAGCTGGTGGCTCCTTGGAAGTTCAGCTTTCCTCTGATTTGCGAACTTGGACAACTGACCCTGCAATGTTTGAAACTATTTCAACTTTGGATAACGGGGATGGGACAGCAGAAGTGACTGTCCGTTATTTGAGACCGGTCGATGATGAATCAAAGAAGATGTTCCTTAGGCTCTTCAGTAATTAATTAATTATAAGAGGAAGCCGCTGACTTCTCTTGAGGGGAGTGAAGTGGAGCTATATTCTAACTCTTATTTTGGATGGAGGTCCAATAGTTCCACCTTTAACAAAAGTAGCATTCAAGATTGTTTGCCGGACGTCGAATTTCCGATTTTTTATATTAGTGGCCCAACGGTCAATGCGCCGCAAGATAGGTTTGTGGTCCCAGACGATATGACTCACAGGGGGTAGGCACCATCTAAAGATAGGGTCATGATCAGAGCATATGAGTGATACGTGTTTTGGTACTTGGATGCCATTATTGGCCATGAAATTTTGAGCCGAGATGTATTGGTAAGGTTCGTCCGTAATGATTGCGGTGGGCGGGGTGATCTTGAAAATAGATTCAAGTAGTTCATTGAACCCTTCTGCCGTTTCTTCCCAATCGGGTAAATTGAAATCACTAGTTTGAATGCCGTTCAATCGGAGAGCATCAAGAAATGCTTGTGCCGATTTCGTCATTGGGTAGCGTTGATGTTTTCGAATTACTAAAATGATGCGCCTGTGACCTAATTCGATAAGGTTTTGAGTAGCATTGACTACGGGATGTGATTTTCCCGGTGAAGCCCCAGCGATATTCACGTGCTCCAGTCTATTGCCAAAAATAGCGAACGTTGGCATCTCTTGTTTTGAAAACCAATCTAGTATTTCTTTGGGGGCAGCAAGAGTTATCCATGCATCGGCTTCAGTATTGTTTACGATTCGGGCGATGCTACGCTTGTTCATTCGGAGATCAAGCATGGACTTATGTGCATAAAATGGGTAATGGCCAGATTCTTCCAGACGATACATTATTTCTATCATCATTTTGTCTGCCATATCCGATTGATCTAGGAGGAAAATGGCGATTCGAATTCCTGATTTAGTTGATTTCCTATTATCTGAATTAACTAAACGTCCTTGTCTGGCTCCTTTGTTAATTATTAGGCCTTCTAATTCGAGATTGCGAAGAGCCGATTCAACGGTCTTATGATTCACGCCTAATGTTTTAGCGATTCGACTAGCTCCAGGCATTGTACCTTTGAGTTCACCTGCATTTATTGCAACCTTTAGAGCGTCACTAGTTTGTTCGACTGCGGTCTTAATTTGAATTTCACGCATCCCATAACTAACCCCTATATGGGGTCAGAAGAAAGTTTGTTTGTTTGTATCACTGTACCCCGTAGGGGTACAGTGGAATTTCTTTATTTGTTAGGCTGTTAAGAGTCGAGAGCTTTATAATAATTAGATTAGGAGGTATTAATATCATGTTTCATAAAAATATTTGGGGTCAATGCGGTAACGTATTTCAAAAAAAACATGGAATCGGTGCAAACATTGTGGAGCAAAGAGAGCTTTGAATTACCAAGGGATAATAATTGCGGTAATGACACTCATTGTCATTTTGTTGATGTATTTAATTCTTCAAGAGTGAACTAATTTTCCACATGATTTTAATTAGAGGTCGATAATATAGGTATGTAAGTGATGCACTTTTTTATAAAGTACCATGTGGTGCTTATTAAAAATGGCCGCTCCCAGTGTTTCCAGTGGGGTTATTGGAAGGACTTGGGAGCGGTTTCTTTATAGTAAAAAATGAAGTAGATTAGCTTTCTATTCATTTAATGTTAAAGATCTTTCCCTTATAATCCATATTCATGAATATCCCAACTAACGCATTAGCGGCTGCTATTTTAATTGTCTTTGGATCTTTTATGGAACTTTCATTAGCGCAAGGGAGCGATGCTAATTCTAACGATCTCAACTTTGAATATGGGCCAGGCGTTATTTTATTCAAGTTGCAGAGTAGGCCAGTGAATGAAGATGATTTATGGGTTTTACAGGGTTCAGTCGATATGCGTACTTGGAAGGACATTGAAACCTTTGAAGGGAGTAAAACAATTAGGGTTCCTATTCAACGAGGAGTTCGACAGCAATATTACCGAGCCCGTCAGATTAAAGGAGGAGATCCATACCTCAGTGATTATATTGATGCGTATACGGTTTGGCAGGAATCTGGTGTGAATAGTTACTCAATGGAAATCCGGCAATGGAGTTCATCGTTCTTTTGGCATGGTAATGTAACAGTTCGTGACAATAAGGTAGTGTCATCGGAATTGATAGATACCAATTTTCCTGACACTTTCGATCCTGAGCATAGGACTATCGATGATTGGTTCGGAGTCTTAAAGAGAAACATTAATAATAAGGTGCATCGTATTGATGTGACTTATGATAAAACTTTTGGCTATCCCAAAACAGCATTCATAGATGTTGAATTATGGATAGCTGATGAGGAGCAGGGTTGGTCCATTTTGAAATTTATTCCAATGAGGTGAGCAAATAGTTTTCGGAATGGAATTATATATTTTCATTTAATAGACTCTACGTATGAAAACATCTACTGTTATAAAAGTTTCGGTGTTGTTAATTGGGTTGACTTTGGTAGTTGGATATTATCTTTTCAATCTTTCTCTCAGGAATAACATACAATTGGAGAATGCAGGTTCGGTTACTTGGAATAAGATAGAACTTAAGGCTGGCGGGCGTATCTTTAAGATTGATCACTTAGATGCGGGCGCAAAAAAGAAATTTCTTTTTCATAGCCGATCTGAAGGTGGAGGCATTGTTACCGGTTATATTGGGCCGAATCTTTACAAGAGTGAATTTGGTTACTTTACACCAAACCTTTCAGAGGATACGGCAATTCTCCTTAATGATGATGGCAGTATAGATATAAAAGAAAACTTTTAAGATGCTTTCTGTTGTGAAGTTTTTACTAGGCCGTGGGTGTTAGTGTTTGGAATGACTTCTATCTGTTACAAGACTTTAAATGAATAGAGTTTGGTGTTCTGAAGTGTGAACCGAATGCGAATGGCTTTGCCTTTTAAGGAACTTAAATTTGGTTGGCTGCTCCAAGATGGTTTTAATTTTAGGCTGTTATGCCCGCGATAAATTTTTGCTGATACCCCTGAAAATTGCGGAAGCGAATTTCCTTTATCATCTAGTATTTCGACTTTAATGAACCCGTTCAGAGCATTCACATTAAGTTCAAGATCATCACCTTCAAAGATGAAGGGGCGCGTAATAACTTTTCCTTCTTTGGCTTCGGAGTTGAGGTAAAAGAATCCGTCGAGTCGCAGTTTGGCGAGGGCCATTCGGGCATCCCAGAACCGTGCGCCCCAGCGTTCGTTGGTCGCGAAGTAATAGATCCAGTGTTCATCATTGTGCGTGATGATGTTCGCCGGCGGGCGGGCACAGTCTTTGTCGAAACTTCCGTCGGGGCCGCGAGGGATCAGGGGCTTGCGGGGATAAGCTGCTATCTCGAAATCGTAGTTGGTTGCATCGCGAGACGGTGCCATGTAAAACTCCCACACACCCTTTTCATGCCTCGTCTGGTAGTCCTGCTTGCCGTGGGGCACGGGTACATCCGTCGCAACCAGAACGTCGGCCAGACCGAACCACACCCCCTCGTAATACCAGATCTGGAAGGTATGGATCTGTCGTTCTGGAACATTCCTGCTGCCTGGAACGATGGTCTTGCCAGGATCGTTTAGCACAAACTTCGTCAGCGTCTTCCAGGCCGTAGGATGGTTGATCAGATCGTTACTCTTTGAATGCTCCATGATGCGGACCCCACGCAGTTCGCCAACTCCTCCTTCAGCTCCGAAATCCTGACGGCATAGCAGCAGATACTTTTTCCGGTTCGGGTCCCAGGTGATCTTATTGCTGAAATCCGCGGCCCTGCCTGTTACCGGGTTCCCGTTGTTATAATGCTTCCAGTTGATACCGTCAGCAGAGTAGCCTAGGTGAGTTTGGCACTTACCGGGGTGGGGGAAATAGGCGACCTTGTACTTTTCCGACGAACCGTACGGAAGAGATGGGTCGATTGTGACGGTTACACCGTCTAATCCCGCGCCATTAGCGGGCTCCATTACAATATTGCTCTTGCCATCTTTGGAGACCATCGGCTTGGTCCAGTTAATCCCATCCTTTGACTCGGCGTAGGCAAGCCCGATGCCCTTTCGTTTACTGGGCATGTACCACAAGCGGAACATCTTCTTTTGTTCGTCCCAGTGTGGGGAGAAGAACCAGCAGAAGGCCGACTCTCCAAATGAGTAGCCAGCGCCGCCGTCCGGGCCATCGTGTACCTTACCGGTTTGAAAATCCGTCGGTAAGGTAGGTTCCATCACGACTCCATATTTTTGTGCTTGGCCCACCTCAATACTGACTTTTTCAAGGGAATCAATGATGAAATGGTCGACAAAGAGTTGCTTTTGTTTACCAATTTTAATTACTTTTTCGCTGTCAATGGCACTGACTGATGAGAGGGAGTAGATGGTTATTAGGACTAAAGCGATTCTGGAAAACGTGATCATCAGTGAATAATTACTTATTTACTGTTTCAATTATCAAAAGAATGAAATCAATGGAGGAGCAGAGAACTCTAGCGACTTCACTTAGGTGTGAGGAGTAGTTAGCTTCCTTGTTTCCTGCCTCTTATTCCCGTCGGCGATGATTTTTTTTAGCGGCGGGTTTTTTAGGTGCTGTTTTTTTCTTGGCTGCCGTTTCACGGGCTGCGGTCTCAGCTATTTTTTTTTAGCGGCGGCTCTTTTTTTAGCGGCGGCTCTTTTTTTAGCGGCGGCCTTTTCAGTGTTTTCTTTCTTGGTTGAAGATTTTTTTGAATTCTTTTTTTTGGGAGTTGTCTTCTTAGATTTTTTCGCAGCTTGTTCCTTTTTCTTCAGCGCAGCTATTTTTTTTGCTCCTTCTTCTTTGGTCAATTCGCCTGATTTCACTAAGGATTGAATTTTTTTTAT
>JABGYE010000002.1:0-5674 GCA_018675395.1 Akkermansiaceae bacterium | reverse complement strand
TTCGATTACAAATGTTCTTTTTGGCGGTTTTGGAGCCAAGGTGACCTCTAAGGGAGGGGGCAAAGCAGCTCAAGGTGAAGTTAGGCCTATAACACCAGCAGATGCCTTTTTTATTCTTGAGGCCGCTGATACAGTATCTTTTGTGCCGGGATATGGTATGGCTGTGGCTCAGGCTCAGCATGTAGTTAAAGAACTTTCTGAAATTCTTGAGCGGAATGGAGCCGAGGTTAGGCATGCGGTTCATCCGGTAGCCGGTCGCATGCCGGGCCACATGAATGTTTTGTTGGCTGAGGCTGATGTTCCATACGAGCAGCTATGCGAGATGGAAGAAGTGAATTCAATTATACCGACAGTTGATGTTGCAATTGTGATTGGCGCTAACGATGTAGTGAATCCAGCTGCGCTCGAAGACGAGGAGAGCCCGATTTATGGAATGCCTATTATAAACGTTCATCAAGCGAGATCAGTATTTGTTCTTAAGCGTGGGCAAGGAGCTGGATATTCTGGTATTATTAATACTCTCTTTTTCCGCGAAAATTGTAGGATGATCTATGGTGATGCTAAGGCCACCGTCGGTAGTATGGTTGCTCAGTTTGAGGAATAAATTTTCTCCGTTCAAAGGCAGCGGACCAGAGTCATTAAAGCAAATGCTGTTCCGTATGGTCGGTGATAAGAATAAAAAGGATAATCCCACCAACTTCCTTCCTTTTCTTGTAGTGGTAACATAATAGCAGCTAATTGACCCTTATGGTATTCAGCATTTTTTGCATCGGATAAATCTTCAATACAGAGTGATGCATAGTAGTGTCCGTAATAATAAAAGTATCCTGCTACTTGGAACCAACTTTCATGGGGGATTGGACGTTTTCTTCCAATCGATAACCAGCCGTTTCGAGCCCATAGCTTATCCAGCCAGGTATCAATTACTTTTTCTGTGACCTTTTCATCTCCCCATAATTTAAGGGCAATATTGCAGGCTTGAGATCTTCCAAGGCTTCCACCTGGGAGGTTGATGCCTCGCATTGGTCGAAGCTTTAGATATTCACCGTAAGCATAGGAGAAGTCTGGTTTTTGTTGTCGTTTAGTGGCATCAAATGCGCGTTTAACGAGGCGGTCCGGAACATCTACACCTATCTGTTCTGCTCTTTTTAATGCAACTAATGCTGTTGAGTTAGTAAAGCTAATTGAGGAGGAGGATGGTTGTTTGGCCTGATGACGGAAATCATAATATCCCCAGCCACCATCAACGCTTTCATATTTCTGAAGCATTTTGATTTGGTGCCTTATTGAATCTTTTATGATTTTTTTGCGTTCATCTGAGACTTCTTTCTTATTGTGCATCGCAACTAATGCGGCGATCCCATAAGAATGTCCCCATACGTTATAAAGTGCATCATGGTTAGCCCTTCGGACTGACCCAAGATTTTTTAGGATCCATTTTTCACCACGTTCGAGTGCAGATTCTGCTTTTGGATCGTGATTAGTGGCATTTGTTTCAATTAAAGCATTAACGCACATAGCTGTAACAGCAGCTCGAAACGCATGATGAGCGCCAGGTACCGGAGCATAAATATTTAGGCCCTTTGTGTTTCTTGCAGATCCCCAGGATCCATCTTTGTTTTGATTGGATATTAAAAAGTCAATACCTTTACGTATAGAAGACTCTATTGCTCCTTTGGGCGGAGGCTGTCGAGAAGCTTTTTGGATGCCAGTGTCACCCGTCATGAGCTGAGGGTGAGTTATCAAAAACAAGCTTAAAAATAAAACTGCTTTAGATATTATTAAGCCAATTCCTGATCGTGATTTAATCATTGATAGAATTTAAATTATTTAGAAACGACTTTTTCTCCTTCATTTAATCCTTCGAGAATTACCGTGACTTTGCCGTCGCTTGGTCCGATCTTTACTGGGCGTTGGATTTTTTCTTCACCGTTCATGATCCAAACATTGTTATCATCAAGTAAACCATTGGGAACTGTGATAACTTTATCATATTCTGCTGCGATAATAGTCACTTTTGCTGTCATTCCTGGAAAGAGAAGTGGGTCTTTGGTTTCCGTTGATAAGCTCGTGGAGAAAGAACCTGGAATATGATTCACATCAGTTACTTGTCCTATGATTTTTAGTGAAGGATTAGATGTCGGAATGATTGTTGCGGCTAGGCCGTTTTTTAAATGTGTGAGTTTTGCTTCAGGCACACTAGCTTTTAGCCCTAAGGAACTAGACTCAACAATAGTCATAAAAACTTCATGCGGTGCAAGTTTCCCTCCTGGAACAAGTTTTTTTGCTATTGCCGGAGCGGTGATCCATTTGCCGTCTTTGCTTAGTCCATAATAAAGGGTTCCGTTAGCTGGTGAAACTATTTTAAATGATTCAAGATCAGTCTTTAGGTTTTTGAGATTTTCTTCCGCTTTAGCTTGATCGCGTTTTGCTTTTTGCACAGCGTGACGTTTCTGTTCAAGTGTTCGGGGGAGAACAAGCATGCTGTCTTGGAAAGTTATTTCGCCGATGGCAGCAGTGGATTTTTTTGAAGTTAGTTGTTGTGGTAGCGATATTTTTAACTGGCGTTCAATGCTCATTTTAGATAAGCGGAGGTTTTCGCTAGCGCGTTCGAAGCTGTTCTTTGCACGTTTTAAGATGATCTCTTCTGTCTCTTCTGTCAGATCGTCAGCTTCATACATTTTCAGTAACTGTTCGTATTCTTCTTTGGCATAATCGTAGCTTTGCTTGGCAAAATGCAGGCTAAGTTCTGTGGCTCGAATAGCTTCTGGATGTCCAACCTTTTCATAGTAACTTAAATTTTCATCAGCAATATTCTTTTCTCTTTTAGTTTCCTCAATGATAAGAGGGGTGCTTTTTTCTAGAGATGCTAGCTCTGACTCGAGTAATTCTAGGGCTAACTTGGCGGGTGGGTTTCCGATCTCTATTTCTTCTATAGTTTTTTTTAGTTTTTTTGTTTCTAGGCTAAGAAGGCTCTGCCCTTTTTTGACTTTAGTGCCATGCGACAAAGCTGAGATCAAAGTCATATCAGCCCAAGCTTCAGGGCTTAAACTTATTTGGTGCTCTTTTTCCGCACTGAAGAAAGCATCAAGTTCTATCTTAATATTGAAGGGTCCAGTCTTGACGGTATGTTCACTGGGGGCCGGCTTTGGCTGTTCCTTTGCATTGTTGCCATTTTCTGGATTCGGTTTTTGATCTTCTGCAAAAACATGACCAAGGGTAATGGTTAATGAAATAAGATTAGCGATAATTTTTCTTTTCATGTTCAGGATATTGAGGGTTTTTTTTGGTCAATTATGGTGCTTTTAAGCCGATTCGAATCGGTATAGGTATTTAATTATAGGTAAGCTTAAGATTATTGGAAATCTTAACAATTTAAAGTTCTTCTCCAAAATATATTTTCACATAGTTCATACCCTTGCTCTCATCCCAGCCCTTTTCTAATAAGCTTTCAGATTGATCTAAGAACTTTGATGTGAATGTTAATTCTGCTCCGGTATCAAGTTTCATACGTTTTTTTAGTCGGTTTTGAGCTTTGGTTGCCTCTTTTTTAGATATTGAGAATTGGTCCTTTATATTATTGCCGGCATTTTCTTCGTATTGTTTTTTGAATGAGGTGAATTGGTCTACCAGCTCAGGTGCACCGAGGGCCTTTTCAAAATTCTCAATTTCAAAATCTTCACTTTCATTTAGATAATTAAGGGCACGGTTAGCTACTGTCATTCGGGTATTTTGATCTGCTTCAGAGTTGATCCCTTTGTTAGCGAAGTTGATGCAGAGTTCACCAAATTTCTTTGTCAGATAATCTTCATCTCTAATGGGGGCAGCTGCCACGAAGTCCTTGTTCCAAAATTGTGTATTTCCAGATTTATCAAAGAGATACACGATGTAACCTTTTTCTTTTTGATGATTTAGAATGAGACAACCCTTGTCGACTTTGTCTGGGTAAATTCCATGTTGGGTTGTTAGTGTCAGGTCTCCATCGTCATCCGAAATTTGTAGGAAAGGCACCTTGCTTTCGCTTTTTATAATACATACTCCCGGTACGGATTTTCCTTTAATGATAATTCCTTCAATCAGAGAAATGCAGAGATCTCCTGATTTGATGTTTGGGTGATATGATTTTGAATAGAGGTGATGGGCTATTTCTTTTGCTGAATCTAATAGTGAGTCATCGTCATTGAAGGTTGCATGAGCATAATCAAAAAGAGGGTTTCCTTCTTCAGTTTTGATTCCCTGCAATTGATGGGGGTCCAGAGACTTGAATGGATTTAGAAAGCAGCTCGTAAGAAGATCAGATTCTTCTTCATTAAATTTGCATAATTTCTTAGAGGTAAGAAGTGGCTCACCTTTGAGAGGATTGCCAATTTTCGCTAGGGCAAGACTAGTGAGTCCGGCTTCTCTTAGGTTTACTGCTAAAGCCATGAAAATTACGAAGAAGTTCGCCATAGCGAACTTGAATTCAATAAATTCGAAGAATTATTATTTAACTGTAATTGTTATTTCTTCTGAAATTACTGGAGGCTCATGAACTCTGTGTAAGTGATCAGCAAAGACCAGCTTTAAAGTGTGTTTTCCTGGTTTAAGTTCAAGGAATGTTTCTGTCTGGCCTGCTCCGAAATGTTTGAGTGTGTCTGACATGGGAAGTGGGAGGTTTATATCAAATTTCGCGCCATCAATTATCAAATGATGATGACCAGTGTTGGGGAACTTTATTCCTGCTGGAGCAATTCCCATTTTTTTTAAGCCGAACTTGACTAGGAATTTTGTTTTTACAGTTTTGCCGTCCTTAGGGAAAATAATATATGCTTTAGCACCTTTAGGCGAAGTCATTTTAGGCTCAGCTTTTGGTGAAGGTTTTTTGGATTCCTCGGCAGACATGATGCTGGAGGTGATAAGAATAACGGCAGCGGTTAAGGCAGTGTTTATTATGCTCATTGATTTATATTTTTAATTATAAGAGTTAACTAGGTTCTTCGATCAAATGTCGAGAACGTTATTGAAGATTTTGTCATAATTTTAAAGCAAAGGGCCGGCACCTTTTTTCAAGGAGACCGGCCCTTCAGGCTGTAATTGGTTGTACTTTTATTATTTAGACACTAGGTTTCGAGTTCCCTTTAAGAAGCCATTTGCAGCAACCTTTTTTGGTGCAGCATCAGCATCTAGGTCTCCTATAGCATATTGTATTCCTGCAAGATAGTGTTTGAGAATTTCAGGGTTCCAGTAGATTTCATCTCTGTGTCCAAGTGAACAATAGAATATTCTACCTTCACCATATTTATCGAGCCAAGCAATTGGATACAATCCTTCCTTGCCACTATTTCCTCTTCCCTTATCCACGATTTCACCAGAAAGGCTAAGTAGCATGCGGCGCTCATCAGCGGAAGCAGTGTTTTTACGGAATTGATAAATTTCGTCAGCGATCTCAAAGTCTTTGCCTGAAAAGGCAGCATTAAGTGGGTGATTTGGTTCAAGATTTTTAACTCTTATTTTAGTGTGCCAAGGGTGCCCAGCGAATGCTCCACCCATCATGTCATTGAAGTCTTTCCAATTCTTATATGTGTCGGTAGCTGAATGTGTGCCGATTAGTCCTTTCCCTGATTTTACAAAATCAACTAAGCTTTTTTTAAGCCTGTCCTCGCGGCCCTATTCTTTGGATTTAAAAACTTCTCCA
>JABGYE010000171.1:0-22948 GCA_018675395.1 Akkermansiaceae bacterium | reverse complement strand
TTTCTCCAGCAGAATTTGCCGGTAATTTTTCTGCAATAATAATAGATAGGGAGATGCCAAGGATTAGAGCATTCAGGTTTCTCATTGAATACAATCTACTGATCTGATTTACGTGGAAAAGTTAGTTCGAATTTACTGGAAAAGCCAATTTTTCTTTATCTTTGACAGTACTCAGGAAGATAGATTCAGCGAGAAAAAATATTCAGAATAGGGTAAGGCTCCGTCATCCATGTCCCTTATTTCACCGGTCTTTTGAAAGCCGTAGTTCTCAAAAAATTGGTGAGCTCTTTTAAATCTTGTGTCTGACCAGAACTCGACGCGTTTGTAATTGTGATCTTCGGTCCATTTCACTGCCCAGTCCATTAGGGTTTTCCCCGCTCCCGAACCACGCATTGTTTTTTCAAGGTATAGTCTTCTAAAGGTAAGGAGGCCTGCTGACTTATCTTTAGGGAGTGTCGCATGGGATCCTACGATTTTTTTCTGATCATTTTCTAATACTACAAAGTCACCGCCGGATTCATGATAATGACGGTGGATGTCTAAAAGGTCCCGATCCGCACCATCAGTGTACATGATTTCGCCATACTCATCATATATTGAACTAATCAGAGCAATAATTTCTTCACTATCGGCATTAGTTGCAGTGCGGATTTTCATGGGGCGATGAGGGAAATCTTCAGCCTGATCTGCCTGCTTCTCCTTTCTACTGTCTGATATTTGAATCGTTTATGAATAAGAACTGATTCCTCACCCATGCTAGTGCCTAGTTCTTGTATGTCTTGAGGGTTAATGGTCCAATCTACGAGGTTTTCAGAGCCTTCTATGTTAAACCTTATATCATCAATGGGTTGATTAGTTATTCTGTAGCTGAGCTCTATGTATGGATTTAATTTTCTCAATGAGAGTATCTCTTTTTTTCCAAAGACGAACGGATTCGTTCCCGAGAAATATTCCAATAAATTATTCTTCTGGTCCTTGTCCGGGTCCGATCCGGGTGAAGTTAATGTTGTTGGCGCGTCTTTCCTGAACCGCCTTTTTTTCCATTCCTCATAATTTGTGATTCTGGTGTCGAGTGTTAGATCCCATGGCTGGGAAAGACTCGCTAAGACTTCCTGTTTTCCTGAACCGTCCATATCGCCTCTACTCACGGCCTTTGCTCCAGTTCCTCCGATCGAGTTTGTTCCGGTATCAACCCAGTAAACTTTTTTTGCATTGATATCCAAAGTCATCCCATGAGGCGTGTCCAGACCAGTGTAAAGATCTTCAATGTCACCACCGTTTATTGGTTTGCGTTGTACCTTGTGCGCTTCTCGGTCACACCAATAAAAGTAACCACCATTTGGATCGACCTTGACTCCGCGGGTCCGGATTAGGCCGCTAACAATCTTTTCGGTATTTTCCGCATCAGGAAGAGAGGTCCGAAAAATATTACCTCCTGAGAAATCACCCCAGTAGAGTTTTTTATGAGTAAGATCAAGGTCAAGGTAGTAAGGGCTTTCTGTTTCGATCACTGTTTCACGATTCTTTCCGTCATAATCTGATCGTTCGATCCGGTCATTGTCTCTATCGCACCAGTAGATCTTGGATGACTTTTTATCTAGTGCAAGGTCAGCAGGAAACCGTAACCCAGTCGAGACGATTGGTTCTCTTTCGGAACCGTCTAGCTTTGCTTGATAGATGACATTGCCGCCATTGTCGGCATAGAATAATAAGTCGCGATTCATATCGATCGCAATTCCCCGGACATTGGTTCCGGCTGATGGGATCAGAGTCCTCAAGTTCGATCCGTCAAGGTCAGCAATGCGAATCCGGCTTGCTCCCCGGTCACTGATGAGCATTTTTCCTGCTTGAGCGTCCATGATGCTGGATGCCAAGACCCAAATCATAGCGATGCATTTAATTAAATTCCCTCTTCTAGAGTTCATCAGTATTATATGTATATACTCGATTAGCTCTGATGGGAAGAAATGACGTTCCTGACTTGATGAATCTTTGGTGCCGAGCCAGAATCTAAATAGAATGAAAAGAGATTGGGTCATTCGTAATGCTGAATGGGAAACAGAATCTACTCTCTTATATGAGGTGAGGAGTTCAGTGTTTGTTGAAGAGCAGGGCGTCGATGTCTCGATCGAGAGAGACGGAAAGGACGATCAATGTTATCATTCTTTGGCCCATGACGGTTCGGGAAAGGTGCTGGGAACGGGAAGACTTTCTCCTGAAGGAAAGATAGGTCGTTTAGCTGTTTTGAAGGAGTGGAGAGGATCAGGTATAGGATCTGAAATTATGAGAAATCTGATTAAGCAATCAGAATCTCTCGGGATGATTCGAACGTATTTGCATTCACAAGTTTCGGTGACCAAATTTTATGAATTACTAGGTTATCGACAAGAAGGGCCAATTTTTGATGAAGCCTCAATACCTCATATTCTCATGTTAAGAGAATCGGATAATGCTTGAGAGTGCTTCTCAGTTGGGGCAATCTTAGTTGCCTTGCCATTCAAATTTGTCATTTTTTTAGCCGCAGTTTCTTTATCTTTTCCATTATTTACTTTTGGGGAAGTGAGTTTTTCGCGTGATGTGATGGCTGTGATATCTAAGGCTGGATGCAATGCGGGAGGATGTCATGGGAATCAGGACGGGAAGGGGGGGTTTAAGTTGTCGTTATGGGGTGGGGATTCGAGTCACGATCATAAGGAGATCCTATCCTCAGGTAAGAGGGTCAATCTTAAGAATCCTGAATTAAGTAAGATTCTTCTCAAGCCGACTCTACAGACTAAGCATGAGGGAGGACAACGTATTGATGTGGATTCAGAGGAGTATCGTATTTTACTGGAATGGATCAGATCAGGGGCGAGTACTGATTTAGAGACGAAGCCCGAGCTAGAATCTATTCAGATATTACCACCCGTTGCGATCATATCGGCCCCTGAACAAAGAATTAATATTAAGGTTAAGGCTAATTTTGCGGATGGTAAGCAGATAGATGTGACTCGTTGGGCAGTTTTTGAAAGTTCGAATCTGATAGCTGAAGTTAATGGCATTGGAAACATTGAGTTTAAGCAGCCAGGAGAAACGACTATCTTTGTGAGGTACTTGAATGGCAGGGCATCGATGAGGGCAGCAATGATTAAATCTCAGGGCGGCTATGAATGGAATGGACCAGAACCTAGGAACAGAGTGGACGAACATGTTTTTTCAAAATTGAAATTGTTCCGTCAAAATCCTGCAAAGGTTTCTGATGATCTGACTTTTTTTAGGCGCGTGAGTTTGGATGTCACTGGTTCATTACCGGAGCCAGGAACTGCTAAGTCATTTCTATTAGATGAAAGAAAAGATAAACGGTCGCGGCTCGTCGATGAATTGCTGAAATCAAAAGAATACGCAAATTATTGGGCGCTCAAATGGGCTGATTTACTTAGAGTTGAGGAAAAGACTTTGGACCCGAAGGGGGTGAAGAAAATATACACTTGGCTATCTGAAATGATAGAACAAGGAAAGCCATTGAATCAATTTGCCCGTGATATTCTATGTGCAACCGGGAGTACTTACGAGAATCCCCCGGCAAACTTTTATAGAGCATTGAGATTTCCAGTAGACAGGGCTGAGGCCGTTGCGCAGGTTTTTATTGGAACGAGGATAAATTGCGCTAAGTGTCATGATCATCCCTTCGAAAATGTTAGGCAAGAGGACTATTATAAATTTGCTGCGATCTTTGATGCCATTGATTATGAGATCATTGAGAATAAGAAGAAGGACGGATTTGATAAGCACAGGTTCGTCGGTGAGCAGATAGTGAAGCTGGTTCCGATCAAGGACATGGATCAAAAGAAATTACTAAAAGATCCTAGGACCAAGGAACGTCCTGTCCCGGGATTCCTAGACGCTAATGCAGAGCCTCTTAAGTCATTTGATAATAGGCTCGATGAGCTTTCTTCCTGGATCACGTCTCATCCAAGATTTGCTAAGGTTCAGGCGAACCGGATCTGGTCCAACTTAATGGGTCAGCCTTTAATTGATCCTGTTGATGATGTGCGGGACACGAACCCGGCATCGAATCCACAACTGATCGATTTTCTTGCAAATGAACTAATTAAAAATGGTTTCAATCAGCGAGCATTAATTAAGCTTATTGCTAACTCAGTGACTTACCAGTTATCCTCTGATCCTGGGGAAGTTCTGGACGTTGGAACGGAAGAGAACTTTGCCAGGGCAAAGGTCATGCGATATCCGGCCGAGGTCGTTATCGATGCTGTTCACCAATCCATGTCCGTGAAGGCAGAATTTTCTGATACAGCGAAGAGCATTAGAGCAATCAGTATGCCTGGAGTCGAGTCTGTGCATTTATCGAACAAGCCAAAACATGGGGACCGTTTTTTAAAGGTCTTTGGGAAACCTGCCCGACTCACTAATTCTGACGCTGAAAGAAGTAATGAAACGACACTCGCGCAGGTCTTTGAGATGACTGCGGGCGAAACGATTAATGGGATCATCGAAAAGGACAATAATCGTATAGGCCATCTCATGGGTCAGGGAAAAGATGATCTTCAAATCATTAATGAGCTGTATTGGACTGTGCTTACGAGGCCTCCTTCCTCAGCAGAATGGTCAATGATGCTCAGTTATGTTAGCTTGGCGGAGGACAGAAGATCGGCGATGGAGGATGTTTCTTGGAGTCTATTAAATGCTAAGGAATTTTTATTAAGAAAATGAAAAAGTTCCACTGCAAGAGTCTCGATAAAGTGTCAGTTTCTCGACGTACACTCCTCAGTGCGGGAGGCATGGGAATGCTTGGTATGAATGTTCCTGATTTTCTGCGTGCTGATGAGTTGGCACCGGCCAGCTCCAGAGTCATGGCTCGGGCCAAGTCGGTCATTTTTCTATTTCAGTGGGGAGGTCCGAGCCAGGTCGACATTCTTGACATGAAACCTGATTCGCCGAAAGAATACAGGTCACCACATGCACAGATAAGGACCACTTGTCCTGACATTGAGATTTGTGAGCACTTGCCAAGAATGGCTAAGCACATGGACAAATGCACCGTGGTAAGGACCCTTCACCACAAGATGAAGAATCATAATTCTGCTGGCTACTATGCCCTGACTGGTCATGCGCCTCCCAGTGATGATCAACGGCTCCGAGACCTGCCAGATCTTTACCCTGCGTACGGTTCTGTCGTCAGTAAATTTGCTCCTAATACAGATAATGGAATGCCTACCTTTGTTTCCTACCCTCATGTGATCTCAGACGGATCAAGGACCCCTGGACAGCATGCGAGTTTTCTTGGTAAGAAGCATGATCCGCTCTTTATTCCTAGGGATCCGAACAAAGATGATTTTAAGCTTCCTGAGTTGAGCCTCCCGGAAGGCTTGAGCCTTGATCGAATACAATCTCGACGAGGTTTACAGACGATTATTGATAGGCAGTCCAGAATGCTTGAATTTTCAGAACGAGCGCGTGGTCTTGATGATTACTATAAGAATGCTCTGGGAATGTTAAATTCTCCTAGGGTCAGGAACGCATTTGATATATCTAAGGAACCAAGATGGATGAGGGAAAAGTACGGACGGTCCACTTATGGACAAGGTTGTCTTTTGGCTAGAAGATTGGCCGAGGCGGGCGTGAAGTTTACGACTTGCTACTTCTCAAACGTTATTGGTGGTAGGAGCAAGACGAATGGAGGTTGGGATACGCACGGTTTTGATAATACTCGGATGTATCCAATCGTGGAAGCCTATCACTTGCCAATGACAGACCAGACCCTGCCTACTCTAATTGAGGATTTGGATCAAAGGGGGATGCTTGATGAAACTCTCGTTGTTTGGATGGGTGAGTTTGGCAGGACGCCAAAGATTAATAAAAATGCCAGCCGTGATCATTGGCCTCAATGCTATAGTGTACTCTTGGCGGGGGGCGGTGTTAAAAAAGGATTCGTTTATGGAAAATCTGATAAGCATGCTTCCGAGCCGGAAGAGGACCCGGTGACTCCCGAAGACTTAACTGCAACCATTTACTATTTGCTAGGCATTGATCCCAGACTTCACATTTATGATACCCAAGACCGTCCGCTGATGATATCTAGCGGAGAACCGGTCATGGATCTTATTGCTTGATCCTGTCAGGGGCGAGTTTGTATCCGGAAGAAAAGCTTTTTCTCGGTTTGCTGTGCTTTTATTTGATAACGGACACGCTCGTTGCCGTTGCCAAGATCTTCCGTGTCCGAATATTCTAGGAACTGCATCGCGTCTTCCCAGTCAGATCCGTTAGAGGATCCTAGGACTTTCCAGTCCAGGGAAGAACGAGCATCTTTATTTAATCTGAGCCTTAAGAAAGCGGATTCTTCTTGCCCCTGATCTGGGCTAATTTTTTCCACTTTGATATCCAGTAAAGCGTCTGACGGATCGAATGACTTAGGCGCATTGCCTGATAGAAATTCTTCAAGATTCGTTAATAGGTCCCCGTCAGGATTGGCTCCTGGTCCGGAAATATCTATATTTTCAAGTTCGGACTTTGAAAAGTTACTTACTTGCCAATCATCAAATCCTATCATTGGTGTTTCTGATCCTGGATTCCCGCCGAGGATAGAACTGGGCTGCCAATTCTCCGCAATCTTGTGATCTGGATTCGATTCTGGATTCTTAAGTACGAGGGCATAGCCTTTGCCGTCGGCCGTCTCAGGCCAGGGAGAATCATCATCATATTCAAAGTCTCTGATTGTGCTGCCGTCAGCCGCTAATAGTAGGATCCTTTCTCCACCATTAGATAGCTTGGTATTATTAGCAAATTTTCCTAGTGCTGGAAGACCATTCCCAAAACGATTCTCGAACGCATCATCATTTTCGACAATGAGAGCTCGTTTGCCTGATTCGATGACTAGAGAATTTCCCTTATTAAAATCAAAATCGACTCCCTTATCAAAGATCACGCCTCTAAGATCGATGCTCGTATTGCTGATGTTCATCAGTTCAATATATTCGAAATCGTTTCGGTCATTGTGCCCGGCTTCTATTTCAGTGGCAGTGGGAGCTGATGGCCGGTAATGGATTTTTGAAATTACAAGGTTCTGAGGTCCGGCCGGTTCGACGTCAGTGAGGAAGACTGCTTCAGTCAGAGCGGACCATTCGTTACCTGAGAAGGCACGTGCACGGACTATTGTCTCAGGTCCAGGCAGTTTAATTGAACCGTTATAAGTGATGGCAGTCTCTGAGAGCCCTCCATTACCGCCTCCGATCCCTTCAGAGGCCATGAGTGCAGCATCGATTAGAAAGTCACTGGATCCCGCGCTCACGTTGAGCCCATGAATTGCTAGAACGTTATTACCTTTTTTCAATAGATTCGCTTTTTCCGAGATGAGGAAAGATTGAAAGGCTTCGGCCTGTGAATCGGTGTGACTCGAAGAGGCAGTGGCATCGTATCCTAACGGAGTCCCTGGACTGCCTCCGGCCCGGTCCCTTACAACTTCCGTTCCGTTCAAGTAGGCGACGAACCCGTCATCATAGCGAACTTTTAGAGTCAATGTATCAAAGAGTGAAGGATCATCGACTTCAAAATCCATTCTCATGTAAACAGTTTCCGCTTTACTTGAATTGGTTTGATCGGAGAAATTGAAATTAGGATCAATGATCTCGATGTATCTTCCGTTCGTCGAATCGTAACCGGCGCCTAGTTCACCTTCTGCCCATGAGGAATCATCGAAATCGATACCGAACCATGTATTGGCGAGTGAATTATCTACCGGCATGATTGCACGTTTAGTAGATACCTCAGGTACTAATACGTGTTCAGTGACGACTGCTGCTGATGCGGGTGTTCGCGGATCAGTACCGTCCAAGGTATAGTAGATAGTTCCGTTACTTTGACTGTTAATTGATAGATTAAAATTAGATGAGACGGGTCCGCCATGCTGCGAGAAGTCTGGTGCCGCGGTTCCTGGGTACCATCTCCTTGACTTGAACTGGTTTAATACGATCTCTGTTCTCCTTGGAAAGTAGTTATCTGAGGCGCTCCCAGTGGCCTTCCCGAGTAGTTGGTCCCTAGTCTTAATCCAGTCCAACCTAGTGTATGGATTGCGACGCGCATTATCACCCCACCTTGCGGATTCTATTCGGACAACTTTTTCAATTGGATCGGCTAGCTTGAGGTAGGCCTTTGCAGTTTGTTCGGGAGTTAGGACGCCTTCGTTAAAGAAATGTTTTCTGACGATATCCGCAAAGCGCAACTTAAATTCTTGATTCTTAATGAGCCTGTGAAAAACCTCCGTGGGTCCTCCAGAATCGTTCCTGCCAGTCGAATCATGTCCAGTACTCTCCATGCAGTGCTCTGGATCCCAGCTATGATAATACCATTTACCATCAGGACTCACTTTGTTGTATGTTGCGTACCAGTTCTGGTGTGCCCAGTCCGTATTACCGACATAATAGTTGGCAATCATGTAGGTAATAAAGTTGTCGATATGAAGAACATCGGCGACCGCTTCATAGTTTTCCTGCTCATCCATGTCTTTTCGGGCAAGGCTGAGCAATTTTCCATAATTAGCCGTTGTTCCGTGCACTGCCGTAGATGTGCGGTGCTTCATTGCGTCATAATCGTCATTGTCTCCACCCAGGTATTGAGCTGCAAAATTATCATCTGGTCTTTCATGCAGTTCACTGATTCCCCAGAGGACTCCATTAATGTAGAGAAGCACATGGTGGCCGGTAGGAGAGACTCCCCCCATGGCGGTGTGAAGGTCAGCAGGGAACTGGTCATGAGTGTACTGTGCTCGGACTCTCTGACTCTCACCTCGGTTATAATGCCAGACATTGTTGAGGCGGTTGTCTAGGACCAGAGTATCAAAGCGGGTAGCCCGAGCAGTTCCATACAATGGATATCGAAGGTCCTTCAGGAACTTGAGTCGGAGTGACAGCTTGTCTGACTTCCATCTACCAGTAGATGATCCACCGACGATTTGAACAGTCCCCTCGATCTGGAACCCTTCAGCGGAGTTAGGATCTTCGAGGCTCCTATCAGGGTTGATGTATTCAATGGATGTGTCCCTCTCTGAGCTTTCTCCCTGAATATATATTCCACGGTTTCCAAAAAACTCATTCCAATCAAGGACAAGGGAAACTGTAGGTACTTGGAGAAAGTCTTCCGGGACGGGCCTCACTTCGGGAGATGCATGATTCACAATTTCCGGATCCATTTCGTAGTCAGGACCAGCATGTCCCCAGTTCACATGGTCGGGGACAGTGCTCCTCGATTGTTTGAGAATATCGGCAGGGAAGATGTATGAGTGAGTGTCTACATTTGTGGGCTCATAGTTTTCCCTGTAAGCCATCGCTCTAATGGCCGTGGTCTTTGATACTTGGATGTCCACGCTCGGCACAGTGACGATATTTTTTGGGCGAACTTTAATTCCGTTATTTTCCGATGGAACAGTTCCATCAGTTGTATAAACGATTGTGGCTCCGGGCGTTTCCGTAGTGATCGTTGTTTTGAAAGGTTCTTCATATATTCCTCGGTCCGTGCTGAATGTGGTGTCCTTAACAAAACCCTCAACTGCACTATCATCGTTCAAAGCGCCTGGTGAAGGTTCCTTAAAGAATCCCAATGAGAGCGGTGACTTGTCTCCGAATACTCCATAAGAGATATCCTCGACCTGACGAGGATAAAGGCCATGAGCTGAAACGACTGTAAAATTATTATCTGCATTCTTGCGAGTCAACGCAACGTAAGATCCTTCAGATGAACTGAGTTGGAAATCGGCATGTAGTTCCTTGGACGGATCATTGAGGTCCTTGCCCGAAGCGAAAATGACGAGAAATTTATTCGGGCCAATACTGATGTTGGGAATTGCCCATTTGTTAAGCCGTCCAGCATCATCAGTGAGGTAGTAATTGCTCAGTGATATTTCCGAATTGGTCGGATTCCAAATTTCAATCCAGTCAGAACTTTCATCGTCCGAGTCGAGAATTGAAGAGTTGTTACTTGCCATGAATTCACTGATCAGTAGACCGTCGAGTGTTGGGAAGCTGGGAACACTATCCGTATCGTTAGGGTCAGAGCCGGATGTGATTTCGATACTGTCCTCATAACCATCGTCATCAGTGTCACTCTTTGTTGGTTCGGTCTTATATGTTTCTAATTCTTCAAGGTCTCCGAGACCGTCCGAGTCCGTGTCTGCTAATTTAGGGTCAGTGGGCGGTTCCCTGTTAATCTCTTCGCCGTCACTTAGTCCATCATTATCGGTGTCGGGAGAAGTGGGGTCCGTTCCGGAAACATTGACCTCATTCCCGTCAGTGACTCCGTCCGAATCTGTGTCCGGTGAGTTGGGGTCAGTGTTATAGGTGAACTCGCCTCCATTGGTGAGCCCGTCATCATCCGGGTCACCATTCTCATTTTCAAGGAGGTTAGGAAAGTGGCTCAGCTCCCAAGTGTCGGGCAGTTCGTCATTGTCTGAATTGTTTGGCAGGAAGAGTCCGTCTTTATATGCGATATAATCAATTTCTACTGCTCCCTGGTCAGAAGTGGATGAAAGCTGCATGGATATGTAGGGATACCTTTCATCACTGCTCGTTGCTAAGGAGATAGTCTCAGAGAAATCAGGAACAGTAGCTTCGTTCATGTAGATCTTAAGATCGTACTTTGCAGCGTTCTCTTCGTTTTTTCTTATCGTTACCCAGAACTCGTTCCAGACCGTAGGATCAAGGCCTTTGAAAATTGTATTGGAACTGTCACTGATAAACATTCCGCTCTCCTCATAAGCAGAGTCAGTGCCTGCGATTCCAAACGCAAAACCGACCCGGCCCCCAGACCCTCTGAAATTAATGATTCCTTTTGCTCCACTGTGAGGATTTAACCCATTAGGAGCATTCTCCAAGTCAGTAGCTGATTCGGGGAGGCGCAGTCTGAAGGCGAAAGTTGCGCCGTCGTCCATGAAGTCTGCTGGTGTTCCTTCGTTCGATTCCAAGTCATGTGTGAGTGTCAACCTGCGGTTATTGTTTGTTCCAGAAGACTTGACCGCATCCACGATTTGTAGCGCCCTGTTCCCAGGCTCACCATTTATGGGGACCGTGACCACTCCCCCAGGATTACCGGTCCCAGGCACTGTCCCGTCCCAATGATCTGAACTGTTGTTATGGTCCCATGTCCCATCGAGTGCCTTAGTTGATACATTCGAATCTGAGCTCCCGTTAAAATTGTAGTCCCAGCCGTCAGGAGGAGGGGGGTATTTTTCAGCTAATGAGGTTGAAATCAATACCAGGGAACTAAGGATGATGAGACGAATCAATATCATTTGAGGTGAGTCTTCTATTAATGGGACGCATTAATATGGATCGATTATTGGGTTTGCTCAAGTGAGAGAAATAATAGATGGTAAGATCTTTTCATTTAGATCCCGGCAAAAGTGATCCTAAATCGATTGCCAATTATAATGATTCTAGCCTATTCTATGAGTATGAAATTATTATCGGTTTTATTTCTGAGCTTTGCGATGAATGCTGCTTTTGCCGATCTTTCCTCAATTCTGAGTGAAGGGGCAACTGCCGAGCAGCTTGGAACTGACATGAAGTTTACTGAGGGACCAGTATGGATAGCCAAAGAGAATCGTTTGGTATTTTCGGATATCCCGCGGTCCTTGCAACTGCAATGGACCAAAAAAGAAGGCATTAAGGAATGGAGAAAAGTGGAGGCCTCTAATGGGAATCTTCTCGATCTTAAAGGAAATCTTCTTTCATGCCAGCACGGTGGGAGAAATCTTGTCAGGACCGAATCTGACGGGACCATTAAGGTTCTGGTAGATAATTATCAAGGGAAGAAATTCAATTCTCCAAATGATTTAGCAATTAGGAGTGATGGAACGATTTGGTTCACGGATCCGAGCTATGGCTTGAGGGGGAGGAAAGCAGAGGCGGGAGGTAAGTGGGTCTATCGACTGAAGAGTGACGGGTCCGTGAGTGTTGCTTGTAAGACCTTTGATATGCCCAATGGAATTGCATTTTCTCCAGACCAGAAAAGAGTTTATATAGCAGACTCTGGAAAGATTGGTAAAATTCATGCTTATGATGTGGTAGAAGAGGGTCTCCTAGGTGAGCCCGTCTTTATTATTGATGTGCGTTGTGATGGGATGTGCATTGATACGGAAGGAAGAATTTATACGACTGCAGGCGGAGGTATTCATATTTTCAATTCTGCCGGAAAAAAGTTAGGACTCATACCGACACCTGAACATCCTGCTAATGTTTGTTTTGGTGGAAAAGATTACGACACTCTATTTATCACGGCCCGGAAGTCCCTCTATTCGATTAAGACGAAGGCAAAGGGTCAGGTAGTAACTCCTGATTGAGTTGCAGATTAGACAATGATATCAGATTCCGATTCTCGGGAAGATCTCATCTCGGTTTACCGAGATGGTCTACTTGATGATGTGGTTCCTTTTTGGACGAGGAACTGCGTTGATCGTGATCATGGTGGCTTCATGATGTCCCTTGACCGGGCTGGAAAAGTCATAGATACCGATAAGGGTGTTTGGCAGCAGGGCAGATTCACTTGGCTATTAGGTGAGCTTTATAATAATGTTGAGGAACGTGAAGAGTGGCTAGAATTAGCTAGGCATGGAGCCAAGTTCATGGACGATTATTGCTTTGATTCGTCCGATGAGAGGATGTGGTTTCACTTGACCCGGGAAGGGGATCCGATTCGGAAGAGACGCTATGCATTTTCGGAAAGTTTTGCGGCGATCGCTTATGGAGAACTCTTCAAGGCCACGGGCGAGGAACATTATGCGGAGAAGGCCCGGAGAACATTTGACCGATTCATTAGTCATAATCTTGATCCTCGCGGAGTCGATCCAAAGTTCACTGATGTTCGGCCAATGAAGAGTCTCGGGTTTCCAATGATTACAATTACCACGGCTCAAGAATTGCGCGATTCGATCGGTTTCACGGATGCTGAAGAGTGGATTGACCGTAGCATTGAGGAAATTCGAAGTGACCACATGAAGCCGGAACTCCGTTGCGTGTTGGAGAATGTAGGGAAGAACGGAGAAATGATCGATCACTTTGATGGTCGAATGCTGAATCCAGGCCATGCGATTGAGGCTTCCTGGTTCATTATGCAGGAGGGAAAAATTCGTAACGATCCGAGCCTAATCAAGACCGGATGCCAGATCCTTGACTGGAGCTGGGAACGGGGATGGGACAATGAATTTGGAGGGATCCTGTATTTTGTTGATATGAAGGGCATTCCTGTGCAGGAGTATTGGCATGATATGAAATTCTGGTGGCCGCAGGCCGAAGCCATCATTGCTACAATATTCGCTTTTTCCCTTACGGGTGATCCGAAATATGTGGAATGGCATAGGCAGGTTCACGAGTGGGCTTACGGGTCCTTTCCTGATCCTGAGCATGGTGAATGGTTCGGTTACCTTCACCGTGATGGTAGCGTCAGTTCGACTCTGAAAGGGAATCTTTGGAAAGGCCCTTTCCATGTTCCACGCATGAAATTAATTAGCTGGCAATTACTCGAGGGCCTACCAGATGAGAGGGCCCTTTGATGTCTTTGAATTGTGAAAAAAGGAAGAGGACATTTTGTCTTACTTATTTATATCTGGGTATAACTCAGTAACTGATTCAAACGTTCAGATATATTATCGGAATCCAAATTGCTCAGACCTTCTACACTGAATGACTCGCAGTTGAAGCTGGCCATTACGGTGCCTCTGGCTACTGCAGATTTTAGATCATTGAAGCTTGGAGGTCCTTGATTTTGTGATGCGATGAATCCTGCAATTCCACCCACAAAACAGTCACCCGCGCCTGTAGGATCTTCGACTCCTTCGAGCGGATAGGCCCCGAGACGGAAAAATTCGTTTTCATTTTTGCCGAACAGCATGGATCCGTGCTCACCGGTCTTGATGATGACATTCTTTGGGCCGAGGCCCATTAATTTTTTTCCGGCGCTTACTAGATTTCTCGTTTCCATGAAGAGCTGAGCCTCCGATTCGTTAATGACCAAGAGATCAATTTTTCCTAGGAGCTCAATCAATTCGTTCCGTTCATTATTGATCCAGATATCCATGGTGTCAGCAATCGAATACTTTGCACTGCTGCATTGATTTAATACATCGAGTTGGTTCCTAGGACTCATATTTGCGAGCAGAACAAGTTCAGTATCAGCATAGGATTCGGGGAGCTTAGGCTCATAGGCTTCCAATACATTAATTGCGACGTCATGCGTGGTGCGATCATCCATGTTTTCGTGATATTCTCCGGACCAATAAAAGCTATCCCCTTCACTGCGTTCAATCCCCTCAGTACATATCCCCCTACTCTCGAGTGTTGTGATGTGTTCTTTTGGGAAGTCCTTGCCAATGATGCCGACGATTCGAGTCCTGGCGAAGAAGCTGCATGACATTGCAGCGTATGCTGCTGAACCTCCCATGAGGCCAGTCCTCTCAGCTTTAGGTGTTTTGACATCATCTATAGCGACAGTCCCAGCAACGATTACTTTCATGATTTTTGATATGAGTTATTTTTTCCTATTCTTTGGATGCGCAAGACATAAGATTTGATGTCTTCACTTTGCAAGAGATTCGAAACAATGACCACGTTCTGGGCCCCGGCACTCAATACTTCGGGCAGCGTCTGTTCTGTGATGCCGCCGATGCAGAATATTGGTAAGGGGACCTCATCATGGGCCAGTGCAATTTCATTTAAACCGATCGCCGGTCGTCCTGGCTTAGTGGCTGTAGGATAGAGAGGCCCGAACCCTATATAATCGGCGCCTTCTTCATGAGCCTTCTTCGCCTGTTCTGGGCAATGCGTAGAGCGTCCTACAATTTTGCAATTCCCTGCCAATTTTCGAGCTTCCTCTAATTCCCCATCATTTTGCCCTATATGAACTCCGTCAGCACTGACTTCGGCGGCAATTTTAGGGTAATCATTGATGATGAATGGGACTTCGTACTTTGAACAGATGGGCCTAATGACTTTAGCCATTTCTAGGATCCTTTCGGGATCATGATTTTTTGCTCTGAGTTGAAGCATGCTGATCCCTGAATCGCAGATTGATTCAGCTTTGATGGCTATGTCTTCTTCGTCAATGTAACCAAGGTCCAGTATCGAATACAGCTTCACGATTGAGTAGTGATTGTAGCTTTGATTGGACCGATGATCTTATTTAAGATCGTTCAAGAAGGCCTCGACCCAACCGATGTTATAGTTTCCACTACGGAAATCAGAGTTCTTAATGATTGCGTCTTGAAATGGGATCGTGGTTTTGATTCCCTCAATTAAAAATTCATTTAATGCTCTTTGCATTCTGTCGATAGCTATTTCACGGGTGGCTCCTGTTACAATGAGCTTGGCTATCATGGAATCGTAAAATGGAGGAACCTGATATCCTGAGTAAACGTGAGTATCTACTCTGACGCCTCGACCACCTGGCTGAAACCAAAAATTAATTTTCCCGGGGCTTGGCGTAAAATTATTGTAAGGGTCCTCAGCATTGATGCGACACTCAATGGAGTGTTGGCGAGGGCTACTATTTTGAACGTGCTCGCTGAGCTTTTCGCCGGCAGCGATTCTGATCTGCTCTTTAATGAGGTCGCATCCGTTAATTTCTTCAGTGATCGGATGCTCGACCTGAATCCTTGTGTTCATTTCCATGAAGTAGAAGTCTCCGCTTTCATCTACAAGATATTCGATGGTGCCACAATTCTCGTAACCGATTTCTTTGACTAAGCGGACAGACGCGTCCCCCATTTTTTTTCTTAGGCGTTTATTTTTATTAAGCAAAGGAGATGGTGCTTCTTCAATGATCTTCTGATTCCTTCGCTGTAGAGAACAGTCCCGTTCGCCTAGGTGAACGACGTTCCCATGCGAGTCGGCCACTATTTGAAACTCAATGTGATGTGGATTAAGTATGAGTTTTTCAATATAAACATCACCATTACCGAAGGCTTTTTCTGCCTCATTGCGTGCATTTTGAAAACTTGATTCGAGGTTCGCCTCGTTGAAGCACGGGCGCATTCCTTTGCCTCCACCACCGGCAGACGCTTTAATCATTACAGGATACCCTATCTTTGCCGCTTCTTCTCTAGCTTCCTGTACATTGCTGACGGTCCCTTCAGTTCCTGGAGTTACTGGAACTTTAAACTTTTTGGCAGTGGCTCTCGCTTCATTCTTGTCGCCCATTATTGAAATGACCTTGGCTGAAGGACCTATGAATTTAATTTTACAGCTTTCACAGATCTCAGCAAAGTCGGGATTTTCTGAGAGGAACCCGTAACCTGGGTGGATAGCATCCACGTTGGCAACTTCTGCGGCGCTTATGATGCGGTTAGCTTTTAGATAACTTTCCGCGCTAGGACCTGGTCCAATGCAGATTGCTTCGTCAGCGAGTTGAACGTGCATCGAGTCAATGTCGGCCTCTGAATACACGGCAACACTCCTGACTCCGAGCTCTTTGCATGCACGGATAATGCGGAGAGCGATTTCACCGCGATTGGCAACGAGGACCTTTTTGAACATTCTATTCTCGAATCGAGCCTTTTTTATTCTTAGGCTATGACGAAGAGGCCCTGGCCGAATTCGACTGGGGACGCGTCATCTACAAGTATGCGTTGTATGACGCCGGACTTCTCGGCTTTGATTTGGTTCATTACCTTCATCGCTTCAATGATACAGACTACGGTTTCTTCATCGACTGCGTCACCTACTTTGACAAATGCGTCAGCGTCTGGTGAAGGTGACTTATAGAAGGTCCCGACCATTGGAGATGTTATTTGTTCTGTATCTTCAGCAACGATCTTTTCGGTTGCTGGTTCTGCGGCCGGTTCTGCGGCTGCGATAGGGGCTGCCACTTGTTCTTGTGAACCACCCTTTTCGAGTCGAACTTTGAATCCGGCATTCTCCAGCTCAAAGGCTGTCAATTCATGGTCTTCCATGAGCTTGATCAGTTCTTTGATCTTATCTAGATCAATTGTTGGGTTTGGAGGTTTTTCTTCCTCAGATTTACGATTTCTTCTTGTGACTGGCATGGGCCTTAGGTGATTTACCGATGATTTTGTATATTAGATCCTCCTTATCTGTTCCAGAGTCAAGCCCTAGGAATTAATGCCGAGTGCTAAAATTTCTATAGTACGGTCAATTTCTGTTTCCGTATTATAGAAATGAGGGCTAAATCGCAGGAATTGTTCACCTGAGCGGTCTTTTCTGCATGAGCATATAATTTCTGCTTTATTGAGTTCATCGAATATTGCCAATGCATTTCCCTCTGACGGCTTAAATGTAGTAATTGATGAAGCATTATGGCCGATTTTGGGCCCATTAATGGAGAATCCGAGTGGTTCTAGCTTGTCAATGAGATAAGATTTTAGCTTTAAAAGCTGTGATGAAATGTTTTCCATCCCAAATTCTTCGATGAGTTCCAGTACGGCTTTAAAGCCCACGATTCCGGAGGCATTTAAAACGCCAGGCTCGTAGCGTCTGGCCGTTGGGTGGAATTTAATTTTTTCCTGGGCAATATAATCTGGAGAATGAACATTCCACGCTCCGAGGAGTGTAGGCCTTAGCATTTCGAAATTATCTTGTTTTACGTAAACGATTCCTATCGCCATTGGGCCGAGTAGCCACTTATGGGCATCGCAGCTCATGAAATCAACATTTTGCACGGGAGTAGGAAAGGCACCGCAGGTTTGTATGCCGTCCAAAGCAAAGAGTATTCCACGTTCTTTGAGCATTTTTCCTATTGAGTCAATGTCGATCCGATAGCCTGTAAGATAATGACAACTTGCGAGTGCGACGAGGCGTGTTGTGGGCCCGATCGATGATTCAACCAATTCAGGAGTAATGGCTCCAGGATCTTCTGGTTCAAGGAACTTGGTTTTGACCCCTTTGCGTTGAAGTTCGACCCAAGGATAAACGTTTGCTGGGTAATCATCTTGATAGCAAATGACCTCATCACCGGCGCTCCATTCGATTCCGTTTGCAAATAGACTAAGACCTAATGAGGTTGGACCTAGGAGAGCAATCTCTGAAGATTTTGCTCCAATCAGGTCCGCTGCTAAGCGTCTAGTATCATTCATTGTTTCAATGAATTCAGGAAATTCCTGATGATCCTTGCTGCTAGAGTGCGCGTATTGTGCCATCGATTCAGCGGCACACTGAGGCAGAGCGGTGACTGCGGCATGGCCTAAGAAAATCTTTTCCTTTGCTATTGGAAAACGCCGGATCCGCTCGTCTTCGTTGTTGAGTAAATTTTCAAGGGTCATTGCATTGACTCTTGTGATGGTTCTTTAAATTGATGTGTGTAATTATAATCGCCTTGCCTTTTCGCCTTCTTCGATCATTGACCAGAAATGCTTTGATTCACCGAGCGCCTTGTCTTCTGAAACTGGTAACTTTGATCTGAATAGAAAGTCTTTAAGTGTATTCTTATGTAATACGCGGTGGACGATGACGCTATTATCTATCACTTCGAAATAAATTCTGTAGTCTTTGGATCTGTACCTATATAACTTTGTGCCATCCCTTTCGATGATGCCGAAGAGGCTTTCGTTACTGGCTTTTTCTAGATCATCTGGCTCGACTTTGAATTCATTGAGAAGCTCGAGCTGATCGATGGTGCTGAGGCCCGAAATTTCGGCCGCGCTGATTTCATTGAAGATGATTTGGAACACTTGGTATCTATGATTACTTTTGAATTTAGCCCTGATTTTCTTGCGAATCTATCTTTCTTTTATGAGCGAATGAGGCGCTCTACCCTTGGAGAAATTCCTGTGAGAATTTCCCAAGGGATCGTCCCAGCCTTTGAAGCTAATTCTGTAGCTGTGATAGGTTCTGCCATTTGCCCTCCGAGTAGGGTCACTTCGTCACCCGGACTGGGTAACGAAGTCAGTTCACTCACATCGATCATTATCATGTCCATCGTAACTTTGCCGAGTACCGGGCAACGTTTTCCCTGAATGGCCACTTCCGCACCATTTCCGGAAACTGATCTTGGATAACCATCCCCATAACCTACCGCGACCGTTGCGACTAGAGTGGTCATATCAGTAACGAATGTTTGACCATAACTGATCCCAGATCCTGGAGGCAATTTCCTTACCTGAGTTATTCGAGTCTTCCATTCCATGGCAGGCCTTAGGTTTTGATTTGGATCGGGTGTTGGGGAAATTCCATAAAGCATTAGCCCTGGGCGTATCATGTTGCCGCCCGCATTTCCAAAATTAATTACTCCTGCACTGTTAGCAAGATGGGTCCAGCGTGCTTTTAATTTTGATTCTTTGATAATTGTTTCAAATTTTTTAATTTGGTTCTTGGTGAATTCGAAGTCCCGGTCAGAGCAGGGAAAGTGGGTAGCGATTCCTTCAATTTTAATATTTGGTAGAGAGGATATTTGAGGGAATTCAGAAATGAAATCCTTATCAGTGAATCCGAGACGCCCCATTCCAGTATCCAATACGAGATGAGATTTGACCTGAGAACCTATCTCTTGCCCAATTTTATCATATTCTTTTGCTTCTCCTAGGCTTGAAATTGTGACGTGCAGTCCGGCGCTGAGCGCATCTTCACGTTCATCGGGCAAGAGGGCTCCGAGTACCATGATGTCTGTGGTCTGTTGTGTTACTGACATGACGGCCAACGCTTCGTTCAGGGTTGCAACGCCAAAGGCACTGACCTCTGAATCGAGTGCCATTATCGTTTCGGAAAATCCATGCCCATACGCGTCAGCCTTGACTACGGCCATGACATCGGCACCTTCTGCCATTTTACGGGCATGACCGAGATTTGTTCTAAGAGCGTTCGGGTCAATTTCAACCCAGGTACGCTTAGGTTTTACTGTGCCCATCAGTTGGACTTATTTATTTTTTTTTTACGTGCTCTGAGACGTTCTTCAGGGAGGATGGGGAAGAGCTCACTGGGTACATGTTCATTGACCATGATCGATTCAATTTTTTCCAGTATTTTTGGATTAAGATCAGCGACATTCTTAGTTTCTCCGGGATCCAGTTCGAGATTATAGAGTTCAGTTTTAATGTCAGCGGTCGTCTTTGCTTTGGATATCTTTTGCCTGATTCCTTTCCAATTTCCTAACCTGACAGCTTGCTGGCTCCCATAAGATGGGAACTCCCAATATAAAAATTCATGAGATTTCTGTTTCTTGCCGAGGAGAGACGGTACTAATGAGATGCCATCCGTAACGTTGGGTGCCTTGGTTTCTGCAATTTCAGAGAGCGTCGGCATCCAGTCCCAGAAAGCACTGACATGGTCACTAATGGTCCCAGGTTTTATTTTTCCCGGCCACCGAACGATTGTGGGAACTCTGATTCCACCCTCATAGAGGCTCCCTTTGAGTCCCTTGAAGACGCCGGCACTCTTGAAAAAATCAGAATCAGAACCCCCGAGTCGATTGAAGGTTGGTCCATTGTCAGACGTGAAAACGATCAGGGTATCATTATCCAGTCCTAACTCTTTGACTAGTGAGTGGACTTGTCCGACAGAGTCATCCATTTGTGTAATCATTGCTGCGTATCCTGCGCGTGGGAAAGGGTGCTTAAGGTAACCTCTGTGAGTGTACTCTTCTTCCGGGATCACCTTCTTATATTCGTTCAGCCACTTTTCCGTTGTTTGAATGCTGAGGTGAGGAATAGCGAATGGAAGGTAAAGGAAAAATGGATCCTCTTTGTTTTGCTTAATGAAGCTCAAAGCTTCCTCGGTGAATGCGTCCTGAGAGTGAATCTTTCCGTCGAGTTTCCTGTCATTTCCGGGCAACTGAACTTTTTTATTATTTCTCCACAAGAACCTGGGAAAATGATTATGGGCATGTCGCTGGCAATTATAACCAAAGAACAGATCAAAACCTTGTTTGTTAGGGTCTCCGCTAGATCCGAAGTGGCCGAGTCCCCACTTGCCGATGGCTGCGGTCGTGTAGCCCTCGGTCTTTAGAATTTCTGCGATAGTAATTTCGGCATCTGGAATTGGATTCTGTCCTGGAAAAGGGAAATGCTTTGTGGAGCCGTCCTTAGGGTCCCCATTATCTCTTATGTATGCATGGCCAGGATGTTTTCCTGTCATGAGCACGCAACGGCAAGGCGCGCAGACTGCCTGCCCAGAATAGTGTTGGGTGAATTTAATTCCTTCTTTGGCGAGCCGATCAATGTGTGGTGTTTTGATCCATTTCTGTCCAAAGCATCCGAGCTCATTATAGCCCAGATCATCGGCAAGGATAAAGATGATATTAGGTTTGCGTGCGAAGCTGTTAAGAGTACTGAACGCAATGGCTAGAGTGATTATTATGAATTTTCGCATGTCTGTCATGATGCTACGCATTCATTGTGGTGCAATGGTAGTAATAAATGTATGAAATTTAAATTCTTCGCCAATTTCACTTAGAGTGAATCCTCGGGCTTGACCAGAGATCAATACTTGTTCAAAAAATAGATATGAGCAAAGTAGTCAGTATTCACCCTTATTTTAAAGTTCATCCTGGAAAAATGGAGGAGTTCAGAAAACTTCTCGATCGGTTCGTCGAAGCGACGGCAAAGGAGGATGGCTGTTTGTGGTATGATTTTACGATGTCAGGTGATGTGATTCATTGCCGTGAGGCTTATGATGGGGCCGAAGGATTACTGGCTCACGCTGATAATGTTGGTCCTATAATTGGTGAGGCATTAGGTATCTCTGATTTATTGCGTCTGGAAATTCATGCTGCTAAGGATGACATAGAGAAGTTAAAAGAACCGCTCGCTGAACTGGGTCCTGAGTATTTTGAATTTCAACTCGGCATAGGTAAGCCATAACAAATCTTTCAATTGTGATAACTAGGGTTGGTTTTTATGGTGCTGGTGATATTGCTGATTTACATGCTGCGGGTGTTCAGGGATGTGAAGGTGCCGAATTAGTGGGCCTATTTGACATTGATAAGAAAAGGTCTCAGGAGAAGTCCCTTCAGTACAAATGCAATGCCTATGATTCGGCAGAGGCGTTGTTAGCTGATCCTGCAATTGATGCAGTCTTTGTCCTGACACCATTAGAGGAACATTGTGAGTGTGCGGTGAGTGCTCTCCGTGCAGGGAAACATGTCCTACTTGAAAAGCCGGTCAGCTCTAACGTTAATGAGATCGAAAAAATTAAGGCCGCGGCTAACGAATCGGGAAAGCTCTGTGTGCCGGTACATAATTATTTGTATGAGGATAGCGTGATCCGCACCCGTGAACTTTTGGACTCGGGTAAGCTCGGCGACTTGGTGGCCATTTATGTTTTCTATAACATTCACCATCCCGAAGAAGTGGCTCAGCGATATCCAGGTGTTATCAGGCAAATTCTAACGCATCACGCTTATCTTACATCTTTCCTTGGAGGGAAGCCCAAGAAGGCGATGGCGATGGCTTCTACGATTAATGACGGAACCGTTGCCAAAGAAAATTTAGCGATGGCTATTCTCGAACTTGAGGGGGGCGCATTGGCTCATCTTCAGGCCAGCTTTGCCGCTGATGATCATGTCGATGATAACTGGACATTTAAGATAAAATTGATAGGGACTGCGGGATCGACGCGTTTTAGCCATGCTGATTGGGTGCAGAACAAGAAAGCGGTCGTTCATTCTCACACTTATTCAGCCTATCATTACTCGATACTTAATACTGTTCGGTATTTTATAGAGCAATGCATTGAGCGTGACCGAGCACCACTCTCGAACCTTGATGATGCTATTACAGCGCAGAAAATTATTGAGGCAATCGAGGTTTCTGTTGGAGAGGGCAAAGCGATCGATCTATGATCTCATTTTTTCTCACGTAGTTTTGAAAAGACATTACCGGTCGGCTCTTTTGGGAGAGATTCTTGCCACTCAGTTAACATTTTTTTTAGTTGTTTTACCTTGTCTTGATGTTTTCCTTTTAGGTCATTCTTTTCAAATGGATCAGTGACTAAATCATACAGTTCGACATATTGAGAATTCCGAT
>JABGYE010000003.1:0-14092 GCA_018675395.1 Akkermansiaceae bacterium | reverse complement strand
TTTCAGTTTCAGGGCCTGGGGTCAAAGGTGGTAGAATAGTTGATGATTTTGTGAGTTTGCCTGACTTGGCTGCTACTTTTCTAGAAGCTGGTGGAGTTGAAAGGCCTAAAGTAATGACAAGTAAGTCGATCTGGCCGACGTTGAAATCTGATAGGCAAGGGATCGTTGATGGATTCAGAGATTATGTCCTGACCGGGAGAGAAAGGCACGTTGCCAGAGCACGTGCTGGAGAGTTGCCATACCCGCAGCGTGCACTCAGAACAAAAGACTTTCTTTTCATCATTAATTTTAAGCCTGAGAGGTATCCTTTGGGAGACCATTATGGTTTGGATGGAGAAAAAGAAGCAGATGTGAATCAATTAACAAACAATACATTCATAACGATACCTGATGAAGATGCTGGTCCCTCGAAGGCCTGGATTGTTAGTAATCGTAAAGATCCAAAGGTAAAATTCTTTTTTGATCATGCCTATGGAAAACGGCCCCGTGAGGAATTGTATGATCTCAGGAAGGATCCTCATCAGATGAGAAACGTCGCTACTGATTTAAAATACAAGAAACAGATTGATGTTTTGCGCCATCGTTTGATGGAGGAGTTGTCATTAACTAATGACCCTCGGCTCATTGAGGACGGTAATTTCTTTGAAACTGCCCCAATGGCAGGACCGAGAAAGAAAAAATAAAATTTTAGGAAGAGCTCTTTTGTTTTAGTCGGTAATTATGCATGTTCTTGTTGTAAGTTAAATAATGAGATAGTTTCAGATTGGAGGGATAATTATTGCATGAATTTCAAGAGAATCATAAAAAAATGGACAGTGCTTTTAGTTCTGCTTCTATTTCCTTATGAGTTAGCGATTGGAGATGGTGTTATCTTTTTTGAGAGTAAGATCCGTCCGGCCTTGGTTAAATATTGTTACGAATGCCATTCTTCTGAGTCCAACGAGCTTGGAGGGAGTCTTTCGCTTGAGTTTCGTGACGAGATTTTGAAAGGCGGTGAGTCTGGTCCGGCCATTGTCAAAGGAAACCCTAAAGATAGCCTCATCATTCGTGTTATAAGGGGAAGTGATGATCTCGCGATGCCTCCGAAGGATAAGGGATCGCTTCCCGAAGGTGTGATTCAGGACTTCGTTGAATGGGTTAAAATGGGTGCTCCTGATCCACGGGCAGGAAAGATGGCAAATCCAAATCCAAAAGAACAGTTGTGGTCATTAAAACCAGTCAGTGAGCGATCTTTGCCTGAGGTGAATGATTTGGAGTGGCCTCGAGATAGGATAGATCGTTTTATTCTGCACAAATTAGAATCCAAAAAATTACTACCAGCTAAGGACGCTTTGCCGAAGACTCTGATAAGGCGTTTGTACTATGATCTGATTGGTCTCGCGCCTTCAATGGAAGAGATTAATGTCTTTTCCTTAGATTATAAGCGTGACTCGGATGAAGCCGTATCGGCACTGGTGGATGAGTTGCTTTCATCGCAATATTTTGGGGAGCGATGGGGTAGGCATTGGTTAGATATTGCTCGTTATGGTGAATCGAATGGCAATGATGGATTGGGGCGTAATGCGACATTTCCTCATGCATGGAGATATAGAAATTATGTAATAAATTCTTTTAATCGTGACGTTCCCTATGATCGATTCATTAAGGAGCAGATTGCTGGAGATTTATTGCCTGTAGATGATGTGGAAGAGCGGAACCGAAACTTAGTTGCTACGGGTTTTCTTGCCATTGGAGCTAAGCCAGCTAAGGCCATGAATGAAAATTTTGCTATGGATGTAGTGGATGACCAGATAAATGTTGTGACCACAGCCTTGCTCGGAATGAGTGTTTCCTGTGCCCGCTGTCATGACCATAAGCATGATCCAATTTTATCTAAGGATTACTACGGGTTAGCTGGAATTTTCAAGAGTACAGAAACGTTATGGGGAAAGGCTGCTAATGAGCCACTAACAGCTCCTGCGACACCTTTGCATGAATTACTAGATAGGTTGCCTGACAATCAGAGGGACAATTCAACGGCTCCAGTATTTCCATCAGAATTAAAGGAAGCTACTGAAGGGCTCAATCCGGTAGCTTACTCTACACTCAAAGAAGCCACTAATGAAATTGCTTTAGAAAAGGGAATAAGCCTTTCAAATGAGAATTATGCAAAATGTAATAAGGGTCGAATGAAGGTTAAAACCACCGTTCCATATGATAATTATTCTGTATCATTTTGGTTCAGGAATGATACAGGAAATTCTTCACAGCCCATCACTGCATACCTTTTTTCTTACGCAAAGGACGGAGATACTAATCAGGCAGGAGAGAATATAGGGATTGGAGGAAAACATGATAAATCTGTTGCGGGGAAAATATTTATATGGAACGGAAAAGAATTAAATCAAAGCATTGCGGGATTCAATGAAATACCAGAAGGGAGTTGGAATCATGTTGTGATGGTTAGGTCTAATGATCGGGTGCGACTTTATCTGAACGGAGAAAAGGATCCTGAAATCGATAGCGAAATCAAGATTGCAAATAATCCTGATCGGGAAATCTTTGTGGGTTCACGGAATGATAATTTTGCTCCTCTCAAGGGACAGCTTGCGGAGTTGGCAATATTTGATAGAGCGCTGGACGTTAAGGAGGTTAAGAAACTGCATGTAGCTTCAGGACAGAAAGTGGGGACCATTCAAAAAGGATGGTCAATGGGTGTAAGAGATAAGAAGAAGATAGAGGATTGCAAAATTAACATTAATGGAAATTCTAAAAAATTAGGAGCTAGTGTTTCACGAGGTTTTCCAAGTGTTCTGGTTTCAGAGCCAGATTCTTTTAGTATTGGTCCCGATTCTAGTGGGCGCTTGCAACTAGCTGAATGGATAGTGAGCGGGCAGCACCCTTTGACCGCGCGTGTCCTAGTTAACCGAGTTTGGCAGCATTTGTTTGGAAGAGGCATTGTCAATACTCCGGACGATTTTGGTTTTTATGGATCTAGACCGTCGCATCCGGCTATACTAGATGATCTCGCGATTCGTTTCATGAATGAGGATTGGTCGATAAAAAATCTCATTAAGATTATAGTTCTTAGTCGGACCTATCAGCTTGATAGTTACATTGAGGATGAAGAGTTGTTGTCGGTTGATCCTGATAATATTTTTGTGGGTAGACATAGTCGTCGTAGGCTTGATGCTGAGGTTAATCGGGATCGTATACTGCAGGTCTCTGGGAAATTGATCGTTGGATCCACTAATGGATCAGCAGTTGATAAATTAGATATTCTTCTGAACTGGCCTCCTGGGGAAGCAAAGTATCTTCATCAGGCCAATAATCACAGGAGTATTTATTTGTGCATGTTAAGAGATGCTCAACCTCCTGATCTAGTTGCATTTAATCTACCAGATGGATTTTCCGTCACAGGACTAAGAGAAAAAACAGACATTCCAACTCAGGCCTTATTTTACTTAAATTCACCACTTGTGGTGGAGCAATCAAAGGTAATTGCCAATGATGTTCTTGGAATTGGGAATGTATCTGATGAGAAGAGGGTAGCAAAGATGTACTTAAAAGTGTTGAGGCGGTTACCTTCGGCAAACGAGGCTGTCGCGGCTTTAGATTATATTAAAAGGGTAAGAGCTAAGCTTAAAGGTAATGATGAATTTGTTAAATCTTGGGCAAGTTTCTGCCAAGTTCTCTTGGCAAGCAATGAGTTTAGATATATAGATTAGATATAGGATGGCGGAATTTTCCAGACGACAAATGCTAAGCGCAGGGTCCTGTGGTTTTGGTGCGCTTGCATTTAGTGGTTTGTCCAATGCCTTAATGGCTGCTCAAAACAATTCCAACGATCTTAAGGCACGTGCAAAGAGGGTCATTTTTCTGTGTATGCCGGGCGGTCCTGCTCACTTAGATACTTTTGATTATAAGCCTCAGACAACGAAGGCCGAGCATCCAGGTTCCGCTTTTAAATTTAGTCAACATGGGAAGAGCGGATTGTGGGTTTCAGAGCTTTTCCCGGAACTAGCAAAGCATGCAGATAAATTATGTATTTTAAATGGGATGTATGCAGATACAGGGAATCACGCGCAATCCTTTCGACAAATGCAAACTGGCGAACGGCTCCGTTCTCGTCCCAGTATTGGATCCTGGGTTAACTATGGATTGGGAACAGAAAACGATAATCTTCCCGGATTCATAAGTTTAAATGCTCATGAGTCATTCGTTCACTCCAGTTCGTTTCTGCCTTCGCGATATTCCGGAACGCCTATAGGAGTTAATGGTGAAAGCATGTCTGAGGCGACAATTCCGAACGTTCTGAGCAATCATTTACCCAAAGAGATTAAGCGTCTTCAGCTGGATGTTTTACAATCAATGAACCGGGACCATTTGTCTTTTAGGAACAATGATGATGCTTTGGAAGGGGCCATAGAGTCTATGGAGTTAGGTTTTAGGATGCAAATGATTGCTCCAGATTTAATGGATGTAAGCACGGAGTCAGCTGATACTTTGGAAAGGTACCGAGTAGGTAAGAATATTAAGTTAGGCACCTGCCGCCCTTCAGACTTTGGGCGTCAGTGTCTGCTCGCGCGTCGATTTGCTGAGGCAGGAGTTCGATATATTCAGGTGTCTCATAATGGTTGGGACCAGCATAAAGATCACAGACGTGATTTGAGAGCTAACTGCGAGAGTACCGACGCTCCAATAGCTGCGCTCCTTGGTGATTTGGAGCAAAGAGGTTTGATGGAAGACACCCTCTTGATATGGGGAGGAGAATTTGGTCGGCCAGGGTTAAAGCCTTCTGATAAAAAAGATGAAACCGGTCATAATGCTACAGGTTTCACATTTTGGTTAGCGGGCGGTACAGTGAAGGGGGGGCATGTTCATGGAAAAACTGATTCGACCGGAGCTAAGGCCGTGGAAGGGAGGATGCATTTTCATGACCTCCATGCAACTATCCTTCACATCTTAGGAATATCTCATGATAACCTTACTTTTTCCCATCAGGGAAGAGAGCATAGACTCACGGGTCCAGATGGAGGGAAAGTAATGAAGGAGATACTTTCTTAATCTCCTTGGACTGAGGCCAGTTCTTTTGTGGTATCTTTGTGAGAGGCTTTTATCCAACCTAACTCCATCCTAAAGGGGCCCTCTTTCTTGTCAGCGATTATGATGCCGAATTTCTGAATTTTTTGCGGATTGAATTTCTTCTTAGACAGTTGAAATCCGCGCCAACTTGCTTTCAATTTATCAAATGGAATGAAGACCTCAGACCATTCTCCTTTGGTAGCAGTAAACTCATGTTGAAAAGAAACAGTTCTGAAGCGGTACTTGGCATCACTTTCTAATCGTAATTTGTATTTTCTACCATCTCCTCGTGTTTTAATTTTAATGCCTTTAAAATCACTCAGATCTACCAATAATTGATTTGATCTTATTGAGGAGAATCCACCATTATTTTCGAGTGATAGGTTGCCCGCGAAGATCAGATTTCCGTTCTTTTTATCACTCTTGAAATTTCCCTTTGATAGACCTCCCATGACACCATCATCAACGACCTGCCACGCGGTTATCTGAGATTCCTTGGCCCCATACAAGACTATATCTTTCTCGGAGCCATGCAGATTTATGCAGGACATTACAATTATCAATGTAGAAGTTTTTAAAATATTTTTCATATATAATGTGAAGGTTTTATTCTTTGATAGGTAGAGTGTTGTTAATGTTTTTACGTTAAATTATTTTGTAAAAACCATCTCCACGCTAGCTAGTTCAAAATCATTATACGGCTTTTTGTTTTAGTTGGATTTAGTGTAATCGTAAAAACTTTTGTTCAATGATTGTTTGATAATCTCACTTAAATTTCCATTTTTGCCATGTCGTTGCTACTTTGCTTCCGGATCTAACATACCAAGCGTAACCGTTGCGTCTTTCAAATCCAATGTTTGACACAGCATATTTAATCTTTCCATCTCTTCCGCTGAATATGGGGCGATTGGTTTTGATCTCATAAAACCGGGCCCACATTACTGGAGCATCCGGATCATCCATGATTTTATTATCTCCATTAATCTTTTTGTACCTTAGCCCAGTGATTTTAGTATGTTCATACCATTTAACTGCAGCCTTTATCGCTTTTTTGACATCTTCAGGGGGCCTTTGTAAGCTCATTAGGAGGCAGGTAATTCCTGCACTTTCGCCGCCACTAATTGATGGATGTTCATAGGACCTTGCACCTCTAGGCGCAAAAGTAATTTTATCGTGCTGGGCGCACCATGCAGTCAATTGTCCATTCACTTTAATTTGGCACTTAAGGATGCATTGAATTCCCTTTTCAAAAGAAGCCTCTGTGCGCCTGATGATCTTATCAGGTACAAAACCATATCTTTTATTACTATGTATTTCTCGCAAGAAATTCAGAATTCCAACCATAGTCCCATCGTTGAATGTGATGTGCTGAGAGTATCCGGAAGGTTCAGGTCTTTGCGGCCACCCTCCGTTCCTGTACTGTGTGTTTAAAATGCACTCGACTCCTTTCACGAAAGCATTTTTGTATTCTAGGTTATTTGTAGCTTTGAATGCATTTGCAAGGAGTCTCAGTTCGTTAAGGGTTGCTGAATTATCAAAAGTACCTCGGATTTCTTTTAGAGGTATTTTTTGAGTTGTGTCGATGTTCTTGGGCCAGATCCCGTTCTTGTCTTGGTGAGAGAGTACGGTACTGATGATTTTTTTGCCTTCTGTCGAGTCGAACCAGGTATTCGGTTTGTTCAGATAGTCTTGTGCACTACCTGCCATTAATGGACAAGCATGCAAAAGAATAGGAATGAAAAGAGTCAGTACTTTCATCTTGGTGTTGGCACCAACATTAGATTTAATTTAATTTGATATCCAAAATAAATAACTGCCGCGATTTTCCATTATCCGAAAGGCCGGGAACTAAGATTTTGTTACTGTTTCGGTTCCAGCACGGAGAAGGGTCCTGCCTAAGATCTCCTGAAATCCATTCGCCTATATCAAATCCCTTGGTCCTTACATGGGATCCGTCCTTTAGATTATAAATGACATAGTAATTTTCTCTCTTCTTCTTATTTTTATAGCCATTCACAAACCATTTCCCGTCGGGAGATAGTGCAATGTCCCCTTCAGGGTTGGGAAAAATTGAGGGTGTCCCTATTGAATCAATTACTTGTTGTGAATTTGTGTCAAAAATAACCTGATCCTTTCCAATTCTCCCTATCAATTTGCCGTCATAGCCCCATTCTGGATGACCGCCGATATGCTTTGCTAACGGTTTGAGATTTGAGCCATCTGAATTCATTACAAATGCCTGATTTCTTTTCTTTTCTGGTGCCGTTCCATCCTCCTCTAGCAAAGAAAAAGATCCTGTCATCTTCTCTGTTCCAAAGAGTATGATTTATGAAAAGTGGTGGTTTTTTATCGTCTTTGTATTGTTCTTTTAATGTTCTCTCAAGATCATGAAAGGATATGAGAAGGGATTTGGTTCCGTCATTTGTGTTGACTTTGAATATGCCAGCATCCTTTGGGTGCTTTTGCCCAACTGTCCAGTCGTGTGCACCTTTGTATCCAGTCACTGGCCTTAGTCTGGCCATTCGGGCATAATTAATGCCAAGGAAGTGTCCTCCTTTCTGAGCCACTCCGCTATTTCCAATCGGAGTGTTCTGATATCGGTACTCTTTTAACCTTTTTCCTTTCACAATATCAAAAAGAACACAAAATACTTTTCCGGTTTTGTTGTCTCTGTCATTGAAGAAAAATTGAGACTTTGGTGATTTAGGATTCCAGTAAAGCATGGTTCCTTGCTGAGGGTTCCATGCGGTAGTCTGATCAATTTTCTTTACTGAGTATTTTTATTGGGTATCAATCAGCACAATGTCTGCGGGATCATTTGGTCCGGGCATGCGGTCCTGGAAGCTGCTCCTTAATGCGAGAATGCATCTCCCGTCACCGCTCCATGGTATGTTTTGAACGTGGCCGATATAGCCAAAGAAATGATTCATTGGCCCGGAGGTGATTCTTTCTAAGCGGATTGTCAGTTGGTCAGCCTCTTCTGATTTTGATGTTAAGGTGAGAGCGGCAATCGCGAGAAGGACCACCAATGAGTTAATGGCTGGCATAGTCATATTTCTTATTTGGTAATTTCAAAGGAAGGATTCAATTTCCTTTCTGGTAGGTGTAGCGCCCTGAGCGCCGGCTTTAGTAACTGAGATTGCGCCTGCAGTGTTGGCAAGATGGATGGATTCAGAAAATGTTTTCCCTTCTAGTAAAGATGCTGCTAGAGCTCCAGTGAATGCATCTCCCGCTCCAACGGTGTCCGTGACTTTTACAACTGGAGGCATTAATTTCATTACTTCACCAGACTGGCTCATGAATAGCGTTGGTTCAGATCCCTGAGTAATGACTACCATATCAAGCCCAAAATTTCTGAACGATTCGAGGCTCTTTGTCATGTTTGACGTTCCGCTGATTTGAGCCGCTTCGATTTCATTTAAAATAAGAACATCATAGGGAAATTCATCAGTACTGAATGCAGGGTTCCATGGCGATGGATTAATTAATATCATCAGACCATTTGCTCGAGCAAGGCGGCAAGCGTACCTCATGGTTTCCATAGGAATCTCCAATTGAAGAAGTATGATCTTAGATTTCTTGAACAGATTGATGTGCTTATCAAGGTGCTCAGGAGTCAATGAATGGTTCGCTCCAGGATTGACGACGATCGAATTTTCGCCACCAGCATCGACACTAATGAATGCTGATCCGGTCGGCTCTCGATCACTGGTTATAATTGATGAGGAAGAAATTTTATGATCCTTTAAGTGATTTTTATATAGGATCCCTTCAGAATCGTCACCAACGCATCCTATGAAGTTGACCTGTGCGCCAGCTAGTCGAGCGGCAATTGCCTGATTTGCTCCTTTTCCGCCGAGGGAGCTTAGTGATGATTTAGCAATTGTGGTTTCCCCGGCCTTGGGGATTTTTTCAACGTATAGAGTGTTATCAACGATTAATGAGCCAATGACTAGGACTGACATCGAGTGTTGATTTTTATTATCAATTTTCGAATTCAGATTCGTCTACTCCGTACTTTCCAAAGAGTTGCTCCAATGATTCTCCTGAACTTTCTACCTTTTGTCCTAGCTCTTCCATCTCTCCTCCCCACTCGCGCATCGTCAGTCCAAAGTCTTCAGCGAAGTCAGGATCTTCAGTTGATTGTTTTAGAAACCAGGCTCCGATTGCTTCTTCGCCTCCGGCAAGAATATCTGTGGGAATTGGCATTTCCTCCATGTGCAAAACCATGCTGTTGAGGCCTCCTCGCATTCCGTTAACTCCATCCCTAAGATCTTCAGGTAAATTATCAGTGTTAACTGTCCCAAGTTTTCCAACTAGGTCCTTCATCGCTTCAATAGCTAAGGCTGGATTTTCTTGACCAATTTCCTCGAGTCTTTCCAGTTCTTCGAAGCCTTTAGTTATACCCTTATTCTGAAGCTCTTTTACAAAGGCAGTGACTGCGGGAGGGGTTACAACTTTTGTTGCTGGTTTATCTTCGGTAGAGTTGTCAGTTGTTTCTTCTGCAGGCTCTTCAGCCTTTTCAGGTTCAGTTGCAGGCGCATCGTCAGGGGTCAATAAATTGACTGGCTCTTCCTTTTTGGGAGCGGGCTCCTCGGATTTTTCTTCTGTAGCCGGGTCCTCCGCCTTTTCTTCTGTGGCAGTTTCAGCGTTTTGGTCATCAATTGTTGGGGCTTCCTTTTTCCCGCAAGAAGAAAATAATACAAGGCTGAAGAAAAGACTTGGAATTAGAAGAAGCGAAGTTTTCATGGTTTAAACAAATAAGGTAATTAACATTATAAGTCTAATGGAATATAAATGCCAGAATCGAGTGATTAGTCGGACAGTTTAGGATTTTTGACTCCGCATTATTGGTTAGTATCTAATGTTTTCTGAAAGTTAAATAGTTTAGCTTGGTTTTAACTCAGTTAGACAATATTTTTTCAATTGCGATTTGATTGACTTATCACTAAAGAGTGATCTATTCCGGGAAAATGCTATCTCCTCAGAGGAGAACTCTTTTAAATGTCAAATCCTAAGGATTACGAAGAGCAAGAATTGCTTCAGAGAATTGCTGAAGGGGACAGTCGTGCATTGAAAATTTTACATGAGAAGACTGCTCGGCCCTTGCATTCAATGGCCATGAAAATTCTTTCTAATAATGCTGAGGCGGAGGAAGTGATACAGGACGTGTTCGTTCTAGTTTGGAAAAATGCTCATAAATTCAATTTTCAGAGAGCCAAAGTTTTTACATGGATGGCGGTAATGATGAAGAACCGATGCATAGATAGAATACGCTCAAAGAAGCGACGTTTGCCTCTTTATGAAGTTGACGAATACACCGAGAAGTCTATCCCCGAACCTGACGACAGAACAGCAGCCGATCATTTGACGCAGAAAGAAAAAGCCAAAATAATTTTTGATGCAGTCAAGTTATTGCCAGACCCACAACGTGAAGTCATTGGGCTGGTTTTTAACTCAGGAATGACGCACGTTGAGGTGTCTAAACATCTAGGAATTTCAATAGGCACTGCAAAATCGCGAATTCGTTATGCTTATCAGCGCCTGAGAGAAAATTTGAGTTCTAATCCTGCACTAATGGATGAATATAAAAAATGAACTGATTAGAACTATTTATGTATTGTGTTCGTTGCAGGTATATAAATAAGAGATCCAAAGATAGAATAATTTCGTAAAAACAAGACTGAAGAGATCAACTAATTTTGAAAAATGGAAAATATTGAAAAAAAATCTAATCCAGATGATCCAAAGGATATTGCCAAGACTCGTCTCATTGCAATTGGACATCAAACACCAGAGCTTTTGGAGTCAGTTGGCATTGTCAGTTCTGACGCAGAAGTAGTGCTTCATTGTAAGGATCTTGAGAGTTGGCAATCATTTTCCAAAGATGAGCAGGCTGACCTCGTTGTCATACAATGCCCAAACGTGTTTCCGGACACGGTACAAGCAATAACTGAGAAGACTATGTCATCCGGCGCTACACGTGCAGTGGTCATATATCACTACACTCAGGAAGTGGCTAGAGAATTGATGGAGGATTCGTCCAGTATCATTACTCCTTTGAGGGCTCCTATTTCTCCTGAGGACCTTAAGTCTGTTTGTGAGGCTGATCTTGCGATGGCTTCAATTAGAAATTCTTCTATTGAATTGGTGCCATCTAGCGAGAAAGATAATCTATTGCAATCTTCAGATTCCGAAAGTATTCCTCCAAGAAAGTATTCGCAAGAAGTTCTTTCACGTGTAGCTAATGTATCTACAAGCATTGATTGTGAATGCCCTCACCATTTGTCGGCCCTGTTGACTTCTCTTACTGTTTTCGAAGATTACTGTAAAATGTGTGAGAGTCGAAACGAGGAAGATGTCATGTTGCATGCTCTTCTTCACCGCAAGACCGCTGAAGCAAGAGCTGTAATGGAGGATGCGTTAACTTTTCTAGCTGATGTTGAGGGCATAGAGCTCAACTGATAAATGTTTCAATCAATCAGTGCGGTTAATCTTTTAGGATTATCGATCATTCCTTTTCATTAGCCATCTAGTGGCTTCATATTCTCCGATTGCCCTGACCCGGTTCATATAACTTTCAATGAGTGCGGGATCCATGGTGATAAGATCATTTGGGCCGAATAGTGTTAAATTACGGATTGAAGTTTTTCTCTTTTCTAATGAGTTTTGGGCTTCCTGAACAGACAAGTTTTCGAAGTGAGAAACACTATCATTTTCCATTCCTTCGAGTGATTTTATTTGCGCGGCCAGACCGACCAATTCATTAATTATCGAGGTGTTCTCATTTGAGACATTTGCTCCTATGGATGCGACGAGTGAGCGGAGTTCTTGTGCCCTTTTAAGATCAGATTGAGGCACAAGTTCCATGACTGTTTTGGCAATTTTATTTATCTTTTCTAGGATAGGAACAGGTACATTCCATAAGCTATAAAGGGTAGATCCGGATTTGCTACTTCCTGTTCCGCGCAATGCATCTTCCACTTTGAGTGATGTTTGATTATAAAAATCATCGTATCCTTTTTGCTCAAAAGAACCGAGTAAAGTATCAATTGATTCATCTATATTTCCGGACTCGGCTTGGAGCGAAGCAAGAAGATATGATGCAATGGCATTGTCCGGTTGCTCTTTGAGGAGTTTCCTTGCGAGATCTATTTTCGCTGCACTGTCGGTAGATTCGTTGAGTGCGAGGCAAAATAAAGCATGCGCATCATTAGGATTATTTTCGAGTGCCCTAATAAAATAAGATGAGTCATTTAATATTATCCCAGTTGCCACCAGAGATTCTGCATTGTTGGCGCTTTTTGTGATATAGTTTTCCAGTTCATTGCGGGAAGGAACACGAACACCCAATTGTTCCATGAGTTCTTGTATTTCTGAGTCATGGTAGGGATCATTACTATTTTTACTAGGGATTGAATTCTTTTGTGTTTTTTCTTTTCTTTTCTTTGAAGCGAGGGACGGCGAAAATTTTTCCGGGCCGATGGAATTATTTTTACTAGGTTCCGTGCCTCTGATCATGAGAAAGGCCAGCACCATCAGAACTAGCACTGATAAAAAAATGTATTTTGGTGTAAATTTCAAAATGGTTACTTATTATGATAAGCTGTCCCACAAACGGTTAAATTCATTTTGAAATGATTGTACCAGTTTTGCATTATTACTGACTAAGATGTTCTCATTATTTTCAGTGCAGGCAGATCTAGTCCAATTGTAACTTCCATTAAGTAGGAGGTCATTATCTGAGATGGCAAACTTATGATGCATGTGAGCCGAAGTTTTATCGAATCTGCATTCGATTCCGGTTCCTCGTAAGCGATCAAGATCAGACCCTCTGTCTTCTGATTTTGTATTGTCAGAAATGATTCTTATGTGGATTCCTTTTGTGAGAGCCTCTTCTATTTTGCTGGTGATCCGATCATCAGTGATTGTGAAGACACATATGTCTATTTTTTTTTTAGTCTCACTGATGAACCGGCAGATGCGGTTCAGGCAATCCTTTCCTGGGCTGAAGTAGCTGCTGGCCTTAACGCTCATCTCATTTGAGTATAAGAGCTTAATGACATCTTCTAGCCATTCCATGGCTTTGTGATTTCCAGTTTCCTGGATTTTCTCTGTAGCCAAGGTGAAAGCGAGCTGTCTTGTCTTGGCTAGTGCTGTTCGATCGCCCTGAATCAGGGGTAAAATTCCCTTAAGCTCGCGTCGTTCGGATCTGGAAACTGAAGCGTCGTTAAGTGAATCTCGCAGGAGTTCATTTATTTGCCGCATACTAGAATCCCATTAGTTCAGGTTATTTTCCATTCGCCACGGCCTGGTCGAATCTTTCTCATTTCATTCGCTTTGTCATCACCAACAAAAACCTCTTTTATGGGATCCCATTTTAATTTCACTCCTCGATCGATGGCAATGTTTGCTAGGTGACAAACTGTAGAAACGCGATGTCCAATGTCGACTGGGAAGTATGGATATTTACGAGATTTAACGCAATCTAGGAAGTTCCGGTGTTCACCTTTAGGATTAGTGAAGAGTTTTATTTCGGTGTCTTCAATCTTGGAATTTAGAATTTCCTTTGAGCTGGCTTGGAGAGGGGCTCTCCAGCCAGTGTTGCCTACCCAGCCATCAGAGCCGATGAATTTGATGCTGGGGTTGCCAGGTTTGCATGTCATAGTCACACCGTTGGCATAACGGTAAGTCACATCGTAATCTTTGACTGTATCGTAAAGGCCTACTTCCCACCGATTGCCCGTTCCTTCAATTTCTACTGGTCCACTTCGCTCAGTGTCATTTGCCCATTGTGCGGTATCAAATAGATGAGTTCCCCAATCACAGATGATTCCTCCTGAGTAATCGGAAACCCAACGAAAATGGAACAGGACACGATCCTTTGTATAGGGTGCTTCTGGAGCTGGTCCTAACCACATATCATAGTCGAGCGTCTTTGGGATGGGTTGGGGAGTAGGGTCTCCTGGTCCGTTCGGTTGTCTAGGAAGTATGACTTCAATTTTTTGTAGTTTTCCTATTCTTCCAT
>JABGYE010000333.1:0-7828 GCA_018675395.1 Akkermansiaceae bacterium | reverse complement strand
TTGAGAAAATTATTGTAAACTGTTTCGTAATCCTTTGGTACAGGATTGCCGGTTTTGGTTTCAACGATCCATGAAAAAAATGATTCTAATTTTGTGGAGACTTTCTCTCTGATCTCCATTGTTTCATTTAGCTTAAGGAGTCTTTTTATTTTCTCTTTCAATGTGTTCTCTTCGAGAACGTTCCATTGAAATTCGTTAGGCCATATGGATGATTTTTTTCCCCAGAGCTCCGGTTCTGGATTGTAAATGAATTTGCTATGCATTTTCTCAATGAATTCATTGAGTCGGGATTGCACTCTGGATTCCTCCTTGCCGAAGGAGGAATATTTTAATGCTTTCAGGAAAATTTCATTTGATGAGGATTTCCCATCAAAAACTTTTCTTAATACGCTTTCCCTTGCGACCAAGGTTTCGTGGTCCGTAAGGATTTCAAATTCACCAGCTATTCCCATTTCAAAAGGAATATTATTTATCATTTTGTATAAAAAACTATCCAGGGTCCCCATTTCAAGCGACGGCATCGCATTAATAAAAATTCGAAGTAATTTAATGGCTTTTTCGCTGTCGAGTTCAGGAACGGCAGTGATGTTGCTTATCGACTCGGGATCGTCAAAGTGCTTTGAACTTCTGGCCAATTTCTCGAGGATGCCCTCAAAAAATTCTCCTGATGCTTTCTTTGTGAAGGTAAGGGCGACTATGTTCTCGGGGTTCACTCCCTCATTCATTAAGCTAATGAATTTATCTGTCAGTTTAAAGGTCTTGCCCGTGCCTGCGGAGGCGGGGATGACTTCGTTAATAAATGTGACTGGAGGGTTCATATTTATTTTTGCAGAATTTCGCTGGGATCAAAGCTTGAATCACAGTCGCCAAAAATTATTTCCGAGTAATTATCATATTTAGGGGAATCAGACGGGGGCCAGAAATTGCAATCGCTGATTTCTTTTGAAACGTTCTCTGCGCAGGTGATGGAGCTTTCCATGAGGTCCTCCTTCAAGTCATCCCACATTTCAATTTTCATTGAGCTTTGGGTGTTGCCCAGATTAAAATATCCCGATCCTATATTTTCTTTCTCAAAGATCAATTTCGCTGCGTGCACGTAAAGCGGTATCTGGAGATTGATCCATTTGCGGCTTTTTTTACCGCTAATATATGTGCGCCAATCCGGGGTGAAATCTGAGGAGGATTGAGTGATGTTCTTGAGGTGGGCCCTGTCTGGGCTTATTGCTTTTGCCGAGGTCTTGTAATCAAGGATTCTCAAGGCCCCATCATTTTCGTTCTGTTCTATCCGATCAATCGTACCCTTAAGTTTCAAATTGCCGATTTTGATTTCATTGTTTATGTGAATTTTAAATTCTGAATGAATGATTTTCCATCCTAGGGATCTTTCATTGGCCTGAATGGCAGAGAACCATTTGAGCCGTTCTTTGATTGAGTTGATCTGGAATGATAATGGAACGGTGCGTCTTGTTCCGAATTCGTGAGTCGCTTTGGAATTGATTCTTTCTTCTAAGAATTTATAAATTTCCGATTCATCCTGACTGTCCCTGATCCCATCATTTCCTCCGAAATCATCAAGTACCTGATGAACAAATGTGCCGAATTGCATTGCATCCATTTCCATTTCAATGGGCCGGTTATCATTCATGCCCATCAAATTTTGGAGATAGAAACGGAATGGGCAGGAAAGATAATCGCTGAATTGAGTCACTGATATTTCTTCAAAAATTTTCGCATCCTTGTCGATTTTCTCTGGTAGAAGTTTCCATGCTGAAGTCCATGGGTGGATAATTTCTGATGAATTGACTCTTGAACAAAGACTCAGTGCCCTGTCCGCTAATTCACTATCGTCACATTGGAAAAGTAACCTTGAGGGTTTTAGAGGGTTGCCTTCCAGTGATTCCTTTCCTAGAATGATATCGACTCTTCCGCAGGAATTTCTCCAATTGAGGGTCGCGTTAAAAATATAATTGTCTCTCGCAAGGATGGACTCATTATTTCTTAACCCCAGCTTGGATCGTAGACTGTCCGGCAGGAAAATGTCTCCGGCGATTCGATCAGGAACAGAACCTTCATTCATTCCTGCTATTATTAAATGAGGACTGTCCTCCCAGAGAACTTCGAGCCAGCCCTGAATGTCCAGTGAATCCGGCTCTCTTTTCTCGGGGATCCCCTCATTTTTCAAAACGCTAAGGATGAAATTCAATTGTTCGCTACCGTCCATTGATTGTAAGGGACTGGAACGAATCTCACCCAGAATGGAATTGAGGCATTCAGCGGTATGACTAAATCCTTTATCTTCTTCGGAATTAAATTCTCTCTCAGAGTATATTGATTGTAAAATTCCAGGTAGATTTTCAATAAGATTATTCTGTAATTGATCGAGCCATTCTTTCAGTTGTTTTAGTGCTGAGTTGGTGAGTTTTAGTCGTTCATTTTTGCTAGAGAATTCCAGAGCCGTATCCAAACTGGTGGGGATGTGCTTGTCATTAATGCGATCTAAACTCACGAGAATGTTTGCGGCTGCAAGTTCGGGATCATCATTATTAGTATCGACGGTGTCTATCTGATCCGTGGTTTCTATCAGGATATCTTCGTTATTTATAATTATGTGATTAATGATTTCAGGGTGCTTGAGGACTTCAATGGCCGATTCAAATGAGCCTGAAGACATTAGGTTCCTGAACAATGATAAGGTGGCGTATATTTCATGGTTTGAGCACAGTTCTCCGGAGGGATTATACGCATTCAGATTATGCTTTTTCAGCTCAGACTTGAGGCTCGGAATGAGTTCAGTGTCATTATTTATAATTCCTACCATTCCATGTGGGTCCGAATGTTCGGAGATGATGGATCCCACTTCACGCGATTGTTCGTCAGGGCTAGACACATGCCTGATTGAGCTCTCCGCATTTGGAATATTGATCTTATGATTTGACCAGTTCTCGGTCATTGGTCTTCCCCATTCGCTGAATGATGACTGTTCTGAATCCGGCGCATAAATGACAATGCTGATCTTGTGAGATTCAGAGATACTTTGCAGTGCGTCGGTGAGTATCTTTGGAGGGTCAGGTAAACCAATTAGAATAATTTGTTCAATGTTACCGACGCTGGAAGGGGAATTTAAAAAGGATTTTGATAGATGGCTGAGGCCGTTTTCTTTGAGTGAGGATTCAACGGTGCTCTCCAAGTGTTCGAGTTCCTTCCATCGGGAGAGGTCTACAAAATCATGACTTTCATTTTCAATAACATCTGAAATGTTTAGCCCGCCTTCGTTTAATGAATTTTTTAATGATATAAAAGTATTTGATGTTCTGAGAGCCCAGTTCATTGAGCGATCAGGAGGAGATATCGGGAATATATTTCGTAGTTGTGTGAGTTTGATATTTTTTAATGTTAGGGCCCAGGCTAACGATTTTTCAGTTTTGGTGGCGGGCCTTTCTGAATCCTTTTCGAAAAGATCGAGAGCTGTCTCGGGAGTTCCGAAAATAGGGTAATTATCAAATTTAGAATTTTCTCTGTGTCGGTTCTTTAGTTTGCGCGCTGCCTGTTTGGAAGGGACAACGATCAGAGTTTTGCTGATTAGTTCTTCGTCTAATTCCTCTAGCAAAAATTCATTCGCAAGCTCCACTATTGGCTGGTCCCAGCCTATAAAGAATCTACGAATACCCATTATTACATTGTTGGCCGGCTACGCTCCTTAAGTCAATGCGGCTTGATCAACTAACGTCTGAATTTTATGATAATTCGGAGATGACATTTTTCGCAAGATCACCGAATTCTTTCGCTGTTTCAGAGTCTCCTAAAGCGACTGGGTTTCCCGTGTCTCCTGCTTCTCGCGTCTTCATTTCTATTGGGATTTGACCAATTAGAGGGACTCCCAATCTTGAGGATTCTTTTTTGCCACCGCCTTCTCCAAAAATGGCATATTTTTCTCCATCCGATGGGCACAAGAAGTAGCTCATGTTTTCAACTATACCAATGATTGGTACGTTAACTTTAGTAAACATAGAGGCTGCTTTTCTCGCATCGATGAGAGCCATTTCCTGAGGAGTTGTGACAATTACAGCTCCATCCACAGCGACTGATTGAACGATTGTTAATTGGATGTCACCAGTGCCGGGAGGCAAATCTAGTATCAGATAATCAAGTTCACCCCAGAGGCATCCTCTAAGGAATTGTTGAGTGTAGCGTGTCGCGAGGGGGCCTCTAACGATTACTGGAGAGTTGTCATCTAGTAAGAATCCCATTGACATAATTTTAATGCCATGACTTTCGATTGGAATAATTTCGTTTTGATCGGTGGCCATTGGCCTGACTTCGTCCTGACCAAACATTAGAGGTATACTTGGTCCATACAGGTCACAGTCACATAGGCCAACGCTTGGGTTTCCCTCAGATAAAGAAAGGGCAAGTGCCAAGTTCGCAGCGACCGTTGATTTGCCTACGCCACCTTTGCCCGAAGCGACTGCTATTATTTTTTTCACACCAGGCAATGAGGCTTTATTGGTATCGATCCCGCTAGCTGGTTCGGGGGGATTTTTAATATCGAAATCTATTTTTATTCGCCCTATCCCTTTAATCGTTGAGAGGACTTCCTGAGCTTCGTTATGTATGGATTGGGGAATTGAAGGGTCTTTTGTGGCCAGTTCAATTTTCAATGTCACATCGGAACCTTCAATGGAAACGGATTTAACGAGTCCGAAAGAGACTATGTTTCTACTAAAACCAGGATAATTTACTTTTTCTAGCGTCTTTAGGATTTTTGCCTCATCTATCACGAGTGATATCTCCTCCAACTGATTTGCTGGGTCAAGTGAATCTCGAGGGATAGTGAATTAAAATTTAGACTTAGTAAGTCCTTCTCAGATGGCTTGGGAGGATTCCTATTTCATCCCGGTACTTTGCAACGGTTCTTCGGGCCAATTTAATTCCTGATTCCTGGAGTTTTTTGACAATTTTATCATCGCTTAGTGGCTTTTTCTTATCCTCGTTTTTGACAAGTTCAGCCACGGCTTGCTTCACGCTTGTGTTACTCATTGAGTCACCGCTGTCAGTTTCATAGCCTGGCTTGAAGAAATATTTCATTTCAAAAACTCCGCGTGGTGTCGCGATGTATTTGCCTGCAATTGCTCGACTGACGGTAGTTTCGTGAACTCCGACAACCTCTGCTATTTGAGCCATGTTCATTGGGTGCAAATGAGCTATTCCATGATCTAGGAAATCACGTTGCCGATCTACTATTTCCTCAGAGATTTTGCGGATCGTGTCTTGTCTTTGATGAATGCACTTTATTAAGAATTTACCGGATTGAATTTTTTCTCTGATATATTCTTTGGCGTCTTTTTTGGCGTTGCCTCCAGACATGATGTCCTTGTAGACATTACTGATTCTTAGATGCGGGATGGTCTCATTATTTAATGTAACGTTATAGCCTGTGGAGGTCTTCTCGACGCTCACGTCCGGAGTGATGTAATGATTGTCACCAAGTGAGAGTTCCCTTCCTGGTTTTGGGTTTAGTGTTGCTATGAATTCGGCCGCGGCTGTAACTTTTTCGATGCTAAGACCGATCTTTTGAGAAATTTGAGGATAACGTTTCCGGGCCAATTGATCTAAATGTCGATCTACGATTCTATATTCTAAGCTGTGTTTTTTATTTAAGTGATCTAGTTGTAACAATAGGCATTCCCTGAGATCTTGTGCTGCTATTCCGATCGGATGAAATGATTGCACCAGATCAAGTGCTTCCTTTAACTTCATGAAAGGTATTGCATTTTCTAGGGCAATTTCCTCTATATTTTCTGATAGGAATCCGTCCTCATTAACGCTTCCGATCAGCATCTCAGCGAGGTCCCTTATTTCGGCACTGGAATCAGAAGTGTTAAGCTGTTCAATTAAGTGCTCTGACAGGGTTTGCGGTTCAATGATAGAGTCCATCATTCGCTGACGGCGCTCATTTTCATCATCTCTTCTCGGCGTGTTTGACCTGCTCTGCTGGAGGTACTCTCGCCATTCTTGATCTAGTTGAGATAATTCTGAAAATTCCTCATCAAAATCATCCTCGTCCTTATCAAGGCCTTCCTCTTCAACAGAAATATCAACAGATTCTTCTTCAAGGACTGGGTTCTGGGCAATTTCTTGCCCGATCATTTGATTGAGCTCTAAGGTAGTCGCTTGCAACACATTGAGGCTTTGCTGCATTTGTGGAGCAATTTTTGCTCGCAGTTCCAGCGATTGCTTCTGTGAGTGTTGTAATTCAAGGCCGGCCATGGGTACCGAATTGGGTCCGTTGGCTTAATGTGAACTGATATTAGTTTTTGTTCAAGCAGGTTTCCTGCCAATCTGTTAAGGAAACTTTAATTAATTTTATTTCAGGTGCTAAGAAACCTTTCGCAACTCCTTGATCCTCAAGCTAACAGGCGGATGAGAGTAGTGCATGAACACATAAAAGGGGTGGGGCGTTAGGTTTGAGAGATTGTCTGCGGAAAGTTTTTTTAGCGCGGTAATTAGAGAATCTGCATTTCCTGTAACATCAGCAGCATAAGCATCTGCTTCGAATTCATTCTTTCTACTTAGTATGTTCATGAGGACCGAAAGGATCTTGCTGATTGGTTTGAATAGAAGAGTGAAAAACAGCAATGAACAATAGACACTTGGTTTATTTACTCCAAAGGCAGATGAGAGAGGTTCGCTTCTGATAAAAAATCCTAAAACGAAAAACAGAATTCCCGTTTGAGCAATTCCAAGAAACAGGGTTTGCATGATGTGTTTCTTTTTGAAGTGTCCAATTTCATGAGCCAATACCGCGACTAATTCAGAAGTGCTGTGATTAGCTATCAGGGTGTCGTACAATGCTATCTTTTTGTTTTTACCAAAACCTGTGAAGAATGCATTTGATTTGCTTGATCTCTTGGATCCGTCCATCACTGATAATTCAGTGAGGGGAAATTTACAAGTTTCCGCCATGTCATTGATTGCGGATTTGAGTTCACCTTCTTCTAACGGTTCAAATTTATTAAATAGTGGAAGGATAACTGCCGGGGCCAAGTAAGCCATTAGCAAGGAGAATCCTGAAAGAAAGATCCAGCCCCAGAGCCAGGCGTTTTCAAAACTTTCAAATAACCATATGATCAGTCCGAGTACAGGAAGTCCAATTAAGGCTCCAAGAAACAACCCCTTAATTTTGTCACCGATGAAAGTTGAGCGTGTTGTTTTGTTAAAACCAAACTTCGCTTCAATTTTAAAGGTGTCATAAATTTCAAAAGGTAAATTCATTAGGCCTGCCGCGATGAATAATGTGCTGAAAAATAATAAGCCTGAAGTAACCGGTCCATGACCGAGTTCGATGATTATATTGCTCAACCATCCGAACCCGCCAGCGATCCAAAAGAGCAGAAATATTATGAGGTCGAAGCTGGACTGGACCGCTCCAAATTTGGTTGTTACGTGAGTATACTCTAAGGACTTTGAGTATTTTTCTTGGTCAAAGACGTCCTTAAATTCTTGAGGTAGCTCTAGTCTTAATCCCTTGATATTGAGCCATTCAGAGAACAGATCGAGGATGAAAATTCCTACTACAGCAACGAGAATGATCCAGAAAAAGATGTTAGGTTCTATGTTCATATTAAAAGCAAAGGGAAAGGTTTTTATACTAGTGCAACGGGTTCGGTGAGGTCGGCTTTGTTTTCATGATAATTTATATGCTCCATTGATAGGGTCTCGATCTCAGTCATTGAAACAACAGTACTGAGTCTTGATCTTAATCGTTTGCTGCCGGGGATACCCTTTGAGTAAGACATTAGTCTTGATCGCATTGCCATTAACGTTTGCC
>JABGYE010000348.1:0-4762 GCA_018675395.1 Akkermansiaceae bacterium | reverse complement strand
GTGTCGCAGTCACCCCTAACTGCTAATGGAGAAGCCGAGAGGAGCCTTCTTTATAAGCAAGGTTGGAGAGCCTTAAATAGATTGTTGCATCAGGACCGCTCCTTCAGTGGGAGAGAGAGGAACTGCGCGTTTATTAACTGTAAAGGCAAAGGGTTTGCTGATAATTCAGCAGTGTCTGGATTTAATTTTGATGATGATGCGCGGGCTCTGGTTGCAAATGATTGGGATTTTGATGGTGATTTAGATGTGTGGCTCACTTGCCGCAACGCTCCTAGGGTCAGGCTCCTTGAGAATCGATCAGGCAATGAAACAGAATGGTTAGGTATCAAGTTAGAGGGTGATGGGGTTAAAGTTAACAGGGACGCGGTAGGATCCACTGTTGAGGTGTGGGTCGAAGGAGTAAGTTCTCCGTTACTTAGGACTGTGCATGGGGGGGATGCTTTCTTGTCGCAGGCCGGTTCATTTCTGCATTTCGGACTTGGTGAATCAAAGAAGATAAAGAAAATTGTGGTCAGATGGGGGGGGGATTTTTCCAGTGAAATTCTGGGAATACAACCATCTAATTTTTATATTATTAAATCAGAATCTCAGGAGGCGGTCCCTTGGGTTCCTCCTACATTAAATCCTTTGGTTGTTTCTGTGCAGAATGTTCTTCCGGATGAGGATGAGGCACGTATTGTTTTGCCTGCGCGGCTTCCCTTGCCAAAGATTGATGGTTTCTCCGGGTACAATGAGCCTGTCCTGATTAACCTTTGGTCCGCCACTTGTGAGCCGTGCATCAAGGAGTTGAAGGAATGGTCCGAAGGTAAGGAAAAATTGCAAAAATCAGGACTCAGAATCCATTTGATGAATGTTGACGGGGAGAGGGGAACTTCCCTCTTTCCTGCCTTTAAGAGCAACCCCATTACGCTGGAAGGTATAAGGGCACTTGATCTTTTCCAGAAATCCATCCTTGATCGTTGGGTCGATTTACCAGTTCCAAGCAGTTTCTTGATTGATGAGAACAATAATGTGGCTGTAATTTATAAGGGCAGAGTACCATTAGAGCAGCTTTTAAATGATTCACGTATTCTAAGCGCTCCAAAAGATTCTTGGAGGGTCTCTGCGGTTCCATTCCCCGGTCACTTTATTAGTAAGTTGCCTGAACCGGATCCTACCCGAGTCAGTTCGCAGTTCTTGGACGCGAATGAGCCAAATAATGCGTTAAGTTACCTTGAGAAATTCAATAAGAAGTATCCGAATTCGCCGGACGTTATAAGGATGATTGGGATACTTAGAGGAGGGTTGAACGGTAGAGATAATACGAGCTTGGCATTATTGGAAAGAGCTAATTCTTTACGAGATTCTGGTGATAGACGTGCAGCTATTGAAACTTATAAGGAAACGTTACGCCGGTTCCCGAAAATTATAGAGGCCGCAGAAAATTTAGCTTGGATTTTGGCCGCAGACAAGGATCCTTCGATCCGAAAACCAAAAGAAGCGAAGGCCCTTGCCGGGCGTCTTTGCATGATGACTGGAGATAAGGACCCGAGCTATTTGGATCTGTTGTCCGTTGCCCAGGCGGCAGATAAAGATTTTGATGGGGCGATCAAAACGATCATTAGGGCTATTGAACTTTACGACGATGATTCTGAGGCTGTCCCTGCTAAGGGAAGGCTTGAACTTTATCGTCAGAAGAGGCCCTACATTAAATGATAATGTTATAAGATGTTGTGTGTTTCGTTTAAACAATCTAGCATCATAGGGATGCGATCAATTGTTTTGTTATTGTTCCTTATTTTTATTAATGGAGACTTGCAACTCGATGCTAATGAACATGATATTAATTGGGATGAAGCTAGAGAATTCTGGGCATTTGTGAGTCCAGTCAAAAACGATCCGCCAAATAGTAATGGGGATGAATGGATTCGAGGAGATATTGACCGTTTCATTTTATCTCAGTTGGAGAAGAATGGATTGGAGCCTGAGACCGATGCAAGTTCAGAGATTCTAATTAAAAGATTGTTTTATGATCTTATTGGTCTCCCGCCGTCATCAGATGAAGTGGAGCGATATAAAGAGGATACTGATGAAAAGAAATACGAAAGATTAATTGATAGTCTCTTTGCCCGTCCAGAATATGGTGAAAAAATGGCGAGCACTTGGTTGAATATTGCTCGTTATGCTGAGGACCAAGCTCATCAAGTAGGTAATAATGTAAAATTCTTTTATCCCCACGCTCATCGATACAGAGAATGGGTGATTAAATCATACAATAGCGATTTACCATACGATCAGTTCATTCGGTTACAATTAGCCGCTGATAAGATCGAAGGGATTGGCAGTGAAGATCTCGTCGCTCTTGGTTTTTTGGGCTTGGGGCCTCAATACTATGATCGGGGCAGGCTCGAAGTTAAGGCTGAAGAATGGGAAGATAGTGTAGATGTAGTTAGTCGAGGGTTCCTTGCCCTTACCGTTGCATGCGCAAGGTGCCATGATCACAAATATGATCCGATAAGTGTTGCTGACTATCATGCATTGGCTGGGATATTTGCGAGTACTCAGATCCACAAACGTGAGTTGGCTAATGAGGGCGGAGCTAAAACTCTGATACATGTTGTGAAAGATGGGAAAGTACAAGATTTGCCGATATACAATAGGGGCGATGTTCAAGACAAGGGAGAGGTCGTTCCTAGAGCATTTTTGAAAATACTATCCGGAGAAGACCCAAAAATATTTACGAAAGGCAGTGGTAGACTTGAGCTAGCTGAGGCAATTTCCGATCCGCAGAACCCATTAACTGCTAGGGTCGCAGTTAACAGGATTTGGCAAATGCTATTTGGACGTGGATTGGTTTATACGACAAGTAACTTTGGCTATCTAGGTGCTCGTCCGACTCATCCTGAATTATTGGATCATCTTGCCGTCTCATTTATTGAAGAGGGATGGTCGGTGAAGCGTTTGATAAAGAAGATTCTTTTGTCCTCGACCTATAGGCAGAGCTCTCTCGTGTCTTCCGAGAAACGGATAAAAGATGAGGAGAACAAGTTCTATTCATATTTTAAAAGGAGACGACTTTCAGCGGAAATGATTAGAGATTCAATGTTGGTTGTTTCCGGTGAAATTGAACATGGGGATAGTGGAAAGGAATCGAGTCTAATTTCGGATCAAAAGAATTTGAGACGAACTGTATATGGCCGGATTAGCAGGAAGGAGCTCGATCATTATTTGGCTCTCTTTGATTATCCTGATGCCAATATTCACAGTTCGATTCGAGACGAAACGGTTACCCCGTCCCAGAAGCTTTATTTTCTGAATAGTTCATTTGTGTTAGCCAGATCCAGTGCAGTAGCATTGGCTTTAGTTACTGAGGACACAGTCAGTTCCGTTGAGGGAATTTACCGTAGAATTTTATCTAGACCTCCATCAATGGAAGAATTATCAAATGCAATAGGATTTATAGAAAGTGGGAAAGAAAAAATAAAGGAGCGTTGGTCTGGACTTGCTCAGAACTTACTAATTTCAAACGAGTTTATTTTTCGTGATTAATCACCAGAACCAAAATTATATAAATCGCCGCGAAATGCTCAGTCGTTCTGCGATGGGGTTTGGTGCTCTTGGGATGGCGAACATTCTCGGCGGGAGTAATGTTGCTGCCGGAAATTCTCTTGTCGGCTCGAAGAGAGATTTTTCCCCTCGTGCTAAGCGGGTCATTTTTTTGTTTCTTAATGGTGCCCCCTCTCACATTGATACTTTTGATCCGAAGCCGGATTTGGTGAAGCACGAAGGAGTGAAGCCCGAGGGTAAATTATTTAAATCAGCTAAGGCTGGTTTCTTGCCTTCACCATTAAGGTTTGATCATTGTGGTAAATCAGGCCTTCAAATCAGTGAATCTTTACCTTCTTTGGGGAAAATAGCTGATGACCTTTGCGTGATCAGATCAATGCATTGTGATGTTCCTAATCACGAGCCGGCTTTACTACAAATGCATACTGGGGTTCTTCAACCAACGAGACCTTCGATTGGGGCTTGGGCACTTTATGGCCTAGGGTCCGAAAATGAAAACTTACCGGGGTACGTTGTGCTTAGGCCCAGCCCAAAAATTGTTGTTGGACCTGCACTTTGGAGTGCAGGTTTTTTGCCTGCTAAATTTCAGGCATCAAGCGTGATCACTCGTGACATGTCGTTAGATAAGCTTCTAGCAAATATTAAAAATCCTGGATCTGCTAAAAGCGAACAGAGGCAGCAGCTTGATCTTCTTGCAAAAATGAACGATGCACACAAAAAGAGAAGAGGAGAAGACACCGTCCTTGAATCCCACATGTCTACAATGGAAACGGCTTACAGGATGCAGATAGAGGCAACTGATGCATTTGACATATCCAAAGAATCTTCCAAGACAAGAGAGAGTTATGGTACTACAGAGTTCGCCAATTCTTGTTTACTTGCCCGTAGATTGGCTGAAAGAGGAGTAAGATTTACAACGGTATATTACACTAAGGGATCTAGTAATCAGCCTTGGGATACACATGAGAATCATTATGCGTCTCACGCAAAACTCTGTGCAGAAGCAGATAAAGCTGCTGCGGCCCTAATTAATGATTTGAAATCTCGAGGTCTTCTCGAAGATACCCTGGTCGTATTTGGAGGAGAATTTGGCAGGACCCCATACGCGCAAAAGCATGATAAAAAGAAGCCAGGTCGTGACCATCATCACACGGCTTTCTCTATGATGCTTGCTGGTGCCGGTCTGAAAGGAGGTTTTGCTTATGGAGAATCTGAT
>JABGYE010000004.1:0-2013 GCA_018675395.1 Akkermansiaceae bacterium | reverse complement strand
TTTGATGTGCCACTTCCCAGTGAAGAAAGTTTCATAACCTGACTTAGCCATGAGTTGAGGCCATAGTGATCCGTCTAATGATTTTTTGAGCTCGCTCGCTGAATTTTTTGCGTGCCAAATATATTTTCCGGTGACAAGCATGGTCCTGCTGGCTACGCATACTGCTCCGTGATATCCACCCATGTTGTAGGCGTGGGTGAATGTCGTTCCTAGGCCAACGAGCTTATCGAGGTTAGGCGTTTTGATTTCTTTGTTATTTAATGAATGAATTGTCTTGTAGCACTGATCATCGGCAAAAATGAATAATACGTTTGGCTTCGTGGCCGCTGATAAATTTGTCAGGAATAACGTTGTGATTATGATGTTTATCAGAGAATTGAATAATTTTTTCATGGAGAGTTTCTGGTTCGGAGATGTCCCGTTATTGTTTTTATTTATAATATGAGACAGGAAAATAAACACTCAAAAGAGCATTATTTTGTAAATAGCTAATTGTAATTATAGGGAAGTTTTTTAGGGGAAACCCCTTAATTTTGGCGGGTAAAGTCCAAAACTCGGGGCCTACTTTATATTTTAGTACAGGTCCTCAGAAAACTGCTACCTTATAACAATAAAATGCCAAGTGGGTTACCAGAGCAACAGCCGACGAGTCCCGAGAATCCAGAGGATGAGGAGCGTCAGAGAAATTATACTCCACAAAACGAACTGAGCCTTCCCGTATCAAAGATCGCAGCGGAAAAGATCATTGAAGAGGCTGCAGGGGATACTGCTTTCCCAGAGAAGCGTCCCACTCATCCTGAGAACCGGCAGAGAAACTATACTCCACAAAACGAACTGGGCCTTCCCGTATCAAAGCTAACAGCAGAGAAGATTGTTGAGGCGGCGATGGAGGATGCTACCGGGTCCTGGGAAAAGCCGAACCTGGAGCCTGGTGAAGATGTGGGCCGTGTAAGTTCCAGATCAGTCCAGTTGTTTGGTATAGGATTTGCCGTATTACTTGTCCTGGTCATTTGGATTGCTTTTACTTTCAAGGCACCGACGGAGCAGGGGCAGGGGGAAGTTGATGTTGTCAGAGGAATTCATGAAATTGAGACGGAGCTACAGAAAAAAGTCACTGAATTTCTTGCTGCAGAGAGTTGGGAGGATGTTACTCATCTGGTGAGAGGAGGGGACTGGCTCCAGGATAAGCTTTCCCTTTATCAGCAACGATCGCCCAAAGAATCTGTAACCATTGAAAAATACAGACCATTAGATGTCATTATGGTGAGAGGAGATCAGTTCCTCTATATGCTGGGATACAAAGATGAAAATGGAACGGCAGCTTCTATATACTTTACTCCGGACGAACCTAATCACATCATTTGGGAAGCATTTGTGGCATATTGTGACGGGCCCTTTGATGAGCTGGATTCTTCGGATGAAGGCTCGAAGGATGCGGGAGCGTACCGAGTGTACGCACAAGCTTATCATGATTATGAGGGGAATTATGATGAGGAATCTTGGCAGTCTATTAGGCTCAGCTATCGCTCATCCGATAAACAGATTAGCGCTTATGTTAAAAGGGATTCTCCTCAAGCGAAGAAGCTTAAGCCTTTACTTAACAAGAGAGAAGGAAGGGTCCCTTTAGTCCTTTCGATTTATCCTTCTGATTCTTCTGTTCCTAGATCATCGCCGGAAATTATTGATCTTCTGGGTGTGGGTTGGCATGAGATCGGGAATTCTGAACCTCAAAAAGATCAATAGATTTCGAATTATTCTATTTCCCTGACTCTGTACAGGTTCACCCTGAGATCGCGATCCACGAATTCGTCAGTGTAGGAAGTTTCTGTACCATTTGATTCAAGCCCGTCGTCCAGTTCTACCCAGAAATAGGTCTGGTCATTCTCATTATATTCAAAAGAATCAACGGCATAAACCCTTCCAGGGATCGAATTAAATGTGATCGTTGGTATTCCATCAGAAACTGAAATATCTGTAATTTCAAAGGGAGCAGGTGGAACGGCCAGATGAACA
>JABGYE010000005.1:0-2734 GCA_018675395.1 Akkermansiaceae bacterium | reverse complement strand
GGCAGGAATGGCTTTGTCTTTTTGTTTCTTTAGAGCTGTGAATCCAAGGTTGCGGACATTCGCCGCATTGCTTTTGATAGCAAGAATTTGTCCTTCAGTTGAATTGAGATCGATCTTTGGTGTGGTGGATTTGAATCCTTTAGGCGCGACGCGGTAAATTGCTCCCGAGAGTGTGTTGTCGTGATCCGCATGGCCGCCGACTCTTGGATCATACCAGTCAGCAACATAAATGGCTCCGTCTGTTCCAACGACAACATCAGATGGGCGGAACAGTGTCTTTTGATCATTATTAGTTCTGCCGCCTTTAAAATCAGTGCCCGCAAATTCTTGGGCCGCATTCGTTGTTAAAAAATCAAACCTCTCAAGTTTAAAGCCTGCCCCTTCCTGAACTGGCAAGTATCCAAAGACTGTGTTTCTTGCTGGTTCACAGCTGAGCAGTAGGCCCTTTGAATAAGGTTCGCCGAGGGCTCCTCCCTCGTAGAAACAAATTCCTGTAGGTGATCCGCCACCATAGACGTCGCCTGATGGCATCGTTCCTGGATCTTCCTGTCTCCATTCTGCGATTGGAGTGGATTGGCCTGGGCGCCGATCTGATTGCCAGCTTCTTTTGCCGTCAGCAGAACAGAATCCTGCATTGCCATATTCGAGAAGGAAAGAAGTCCTTGATGCAGGAGGATCATCATTGTCATTTTGAAAGACATCACCGAACGAAGTGATGGTCTGTTCATAACTGTTGCGAAAATTGTGACCAATGACTTCTACATTTGTTCCATCCGGATTCATGCGGTAAGCTGTTCCTCCGATCCATACGCTTCCATCATCGCTTTCCTTTCCTGCTATCTGGCGCATCTGATAAGCGCTACCAACACGAAACGTTTTACCTGACTTATCGGTGAACTGAGCTCCGCAGTTGCCATGGTTCCAGTACCACTTTCCGTCCGGACCTGCAGTTACTGAATGTAGAGAATGATCATGTTGCTTGCTATTGAAGCCGGTGAAAAGGACTTCCCGCTTGTCTACTTCTGGATCAAATTTTAAGTCTCTGTTGACGTCGGTGTATATGACTAGGTCCGGGGTCATAGAGACAATGATCTTATTGTCAATGACAGCAACTCCTAGTGGTGCTGTAAGAAATTTTTCCTGAACGAATGTGTGAGAACTGTCTGCCTTGCCATCGCCATTAGTATCTTGAAGTACAACTATACGGTCACCTTCTGGCTTTCTGCCTCCGTGCCGGCGATAGTTGACCCCTTCCGCTACCCATATTCTGCCGTCCTTGTCTATATCCATGTTGGTGGGGTTGTATAGCATGGGTGACTGTGCCCAGAGGGTGACTTCTAGATTTCCGTGAGCAGAGAAAAGCTCTAGAGGAACGACTTTGTGCTCAGCTTTTGATACTGAACAGATAACTAAAACGACAATTAATTGGTAAAAATAGCGGATCATTACCTATTTATAGTGTCCTGAATATGAATCTTACACAATATTGAAATTTGTTTCTCTGATTAAAATATCCACTTGCACCAATCCAAACCACTAAGCATATTCTCCGCTCGGCAAATCCTGCGTAGCTCAGCGGTAGAGCGGGTGGCTGTTAACCACTAGGTCGTTGGTTCGAATCCAACCGCAGGAGCCATTGCCGAGATTTTGCTCTTTGCTCCAAAAGCAGTCTTTTCAGGACTCTCTGCCTCACTATCAGAGCCCTTACCAACGTTCTTACTTAAATCTTGTGAGTCATCTTTAGACACGTTTTGACACCCTGAGAACATTTTAGGTGAGTCTATAGGTGAGTAATTGGAATTGGTCTTAATGGATGGGAGTTTACTAATGGCGTCACCAACTGGCATCAAGTTAGCGTCATTGTATGTGATGGCGGTCAGCCTTGGGTCGCTGTGGCGCATGGCCTGCATAGCGACGGCCTGATTGGCTCCATTAGAATGAAGAAAAGTGGCGAAGGTGGTTCGCAGTGCATGGAAGTCGACTTGTCTTCCTTCTTCGTCCTTGAATGGAATACCCACTGCCTCGAGATCTTTTTTATAGAGATACAATCGGGAAGGAACTTGGAGCACATGATCATTGATTCCTGATCCCTGTCTCTTGTCCTTTAGTCTTGTGACTAGATCAGGGTGCAAGGGAACGCTTTGAGTGATTTTGTTTTTTGAAATACAATCACGAACGACTATGTATGGAAATTCACCTTCGAGATTAATGTCATTCCAAGTGATGTTTTTTAATTCACTGCGTCGCAATCCTGTTTAGGCCGCTACGTGATAAACGATTGATCTTTCGTAGGGAGAGGATTCGATAAGACGTTTAAATTGTTCTTCAGTTAATGACCGTCTTTTCCTTCTTTGCTTTCCTCTCGTTTCAGCTCTTGGAACTTTAAGAAGGGGATTGATCTCAATCGTGCCTCGATCAACTAACCAGTTAAGGAAAGCGTTTAAAGAATTTAAATACTCGTTAAGAGTTTTAGGAGCCTTGTCTCCATTAGCTATTCTCCAATTAAGGAAACCCTCTGGATTAATATCAATGAGCGTGTCCCACTTGGCGTGCTCAGAAACGATTCTAATAAATCGTTCCACGTCATTAATGTATTTATCACCTCGGCCTCTTACTCTGAGGTCATCACAAAAGAGCTGAACGCTACTCTTGATCAGGTCCTTACCATCTCCACTTGATTTAATACCTGCACGCTTACGCTGTTTCTGAAGAACGATTTCATTGAGTTTAGTTT
>JABGYE010000006.1:0-4035 GCA_018675395.1 Akkermansiaceae bacterium | reverse complement strand
GTAGTAATAATGCCGATCAAAAGAAAATTAATAAAACACGCCAAAAATGATAAGTTAACAAATCCTCTAATCATGAATTAAATTCTGAAGGATTCAGAACCCTTAATCAAGCGATGAACACTAAGAAATAACATCTTTGATGATTTTTCCAGAAACGTCCGTGAGCCTGAAGTCTCTTCCTGAATATCGATAAGTGAAACTCTCGTGATCAAAGCCTAGTAAACTCAAGATTGTAGCATGAAGATCATGAGCAGTTACTGGGTTCTCAACGGCCTCAAAGCCAAACTCATCCGTGGCCCCGTACACTGTGCCCCCTTTAATTCCCCCACCCGCTAACCAAATGCTAAAACCGTATGGGTTATGGTCTCTTCCAAACTTAGATTTACCGCTACCTGTAAGCTCTACCGTAGGAGTCCTCCCAAATTCCCCTCCAAAAATCACCAATGTATCATCCAGCATTCCTCTTTGCTTAAGGTCCTGGAGAAGTGCCGCTACTGGAGAATCTAACTGAGAGGCCAGCTTTGAATGGTTTTCTTTAATCTTATCATGATTATCCCAAGGCTGGCCGGCCCCATGCCATAATTGAACGTAACGGACTCCACGTTCAAGAAGACGACGAGCAATCAGTGTCTGCCTCCCGTGTACGTGCCCCCCATACAGATCCCGTATGTATTTTGGCTCACGCTCTAAATCAAAAGCGTCAGTCGCATCCATTTGCATACGATACGCTAATTCGAAACTTTGGATTCTTGCATTTAACAATTTATCTTCATCTCTTTTCTTGAGATGGTTCGAATTTAAATAATTAAGAAAATTCAGCTGCTTCCTTTGGGACTTAGGGTCTTGACCTAAGGGCCTTATATTTTCGATTAGCTTGTCGACTTTATTATGATTACTATCAATGAAAGTCGCTTGAAAAATTCCCGGCAAAAAACCTGCCTGCCAATTCTGCGCTCCTTTAATTGGATAGCCACCTGGACTCATGGCAACAAATGATGGTAAATTTTTATTTTCTGATCCTAGTCCATAAGTGATCCACGACCCAACACTCGGGCGACTCAGGATCGAGTCTCCGCAATTCATTAGCATGAGTGAAGGCTCATGATTAGGCAATTCAGCCTTCATGGATCGGATAACTGCAATGTCATCAGCAAATTCCGCAATTTTAGGAAAAATACTACTAAATTCCGTTCCACTAGAGCCATGTTTTTTAAATTCAAAAGGTGAAGGGAACGCTGCGCCAGTCTTGCGTTCTGTCCTTCGTTTACCAAACGGCAGTTCCTTTCCTTCAAATTTTTTTAAGGAAGGCTTCGGGTCAAAAGTATCAACATGCGAAGGTCCACCATTCAGGAAAAAATGAATTACCCTCTTTGCCCTGATGGGGAATTGATTTCTGACAGGATTCATTGCTGAGTCAGCTTGAAGAATTCCCTCAAGCCCAAGGGCCCCTATCCCCATACCACATCGATGCAGGAAATTTCGTCTACTAGGATCAAAAGAAAAAGAATTCATATCGATGGAAAATGAAATTAATCTAAGAACATCGTTTCATTAGAGATTAATAATGCTTGAGCAAATCTCTGCCAAGCATTCAGGCGAATATTATCATTCCCTTTACCTGAAAAATGAGTCAGAGCTGACCAGGAAATTTCCTCCTCCTTGGATTTTATAAGAGGAGCCCAAAGGAATCCATCACAGTAAAAATCGCTCATCTCTCCACAATCCACAATGAAGTCAATTATCTCCCCTTCTTCCACTTGTAGGTCCTTTATAATAGCGGGTTGCTCTTTATCAAATTCAACCTCCCAATTCGCAATTAATCCTTTCCGGCTACTTGAAACCCAAGCTCTGATACCGTCTCCGCACGACTCGACCTTCGATATGGATCCTGTTATTTCAATCCGTAAGGATGATGGTGACTTCCAACGCCTAACAGCAGCATGTTTAATACTGTTACCCACATGACCACCCTCAGCAGTTAGCCTGACCCATCCCAACGCAGGATCAGGCCACTTTGGTCCACCTCCCCAAGCAGAACCATCAAAAGAAGGTAATGCTTTATAATTTATAATTTTTCCCGAACCCTTATCATATTCACCGAATCCGTAAGACCAAGCTTTACCCAAGCTTTGATCCTCTTTCTCGTTATTTTCAGAATCTTTAATGAAAAGAACAGACTTTTCCACCTCTTCTGGATGGGGTCGTCTGCCGTAAACATATTCATAGGTTCTAGTGACTTTTGCCTTTGTGTCCCCGTCTGGATAATCATTATCAACCCTAAGAGATAAAGCCTTTGCCCGATCAATAGTGAACTTTGAGTTCATTAGAAACAAAGCCTGCTGCGGAACGTTCGTCCTATATCTCCTAGGCGCATGCAGTTCGGGATTAGCAAAATCAAAGACCCTCAAAACTGAAGGAAGAAATTGTCTATCGATCTTTCCATAAACACTCCGCCGCGTCGAAGCCCCTCCACCAAACAATTCTTTGGGAGGCCCTCCGGCCTGGAAATCAAGTTCGCCTGAAATAGACAACATAGTATCTCTCATGGATTCAAAACTTAAGCGCCTTCGAGGATAAACAGACAGGAGACGATTCTCCGGGTCCTTTATAGGGAATGCCGAAGAAAGAATTCTGCTAACTGAAGAAGTCGCAATGAGTCGCTGAATATGTTTAATTGACCAGTCTGAATCAATTAATTCAGATGCTAGAAAATCAAGAAGTTCAGGATGACTCGGGAGACGACTCCTCAAACCAAAATCACTCTCAGTTTTGACCAACCCTTCACCAAAATGTGATCTCCATATTCGATTGACGATGACTCTGGCCGTTAGGGGATTATCTTTTGAGACAATTTTTCTAGCCAATTCGAGTCGACCCGAACCATTAGTAAATTTAGTCTTATTTCTTTGGCTGAACATTGATAAATAACCGCGTTCAACGTGCTCGCCTTGGTTCGAATAATCACCACGATTGAAGACGTTAACATTTAAAGGAACAGAACGATCCGTTAAAATGAGAGAATGAGGAGCATTCTTACCTAGCTTGATAATTTCACGTTCAATGTCTGCCAGCATCTTCTTCAGGGGTGTCTTGGATCCTTCATCGAACAACCACTCAACATCATGAATGTAATCCCTTGGAACTCTAATCGGCGACCCTTTACCAAAAACAACATTGACTAATTGTTTCTCGCTAATCGAACTTTGAGCAGTTTCACCAATGGACTGAAAAAGTTCAGCATAAACATTGGCCACGTCTGACATGCCCATTAAAGGGACCTTGCGAAGTTTGGTTATTACAAGCTCATTAGCATCGGAAAGAGCATCCAAAATTTTTGGGACCTCCATAGCAAAGGTCTTTTCATCGATTTTGGCCAAGGCTAGCCACGGTAAAAAAACAGGATCCGTTTTACGATCATTCTGAATCAAATACTCATACCAACGACGGATCTGAGCCGGATTCAGATCATCTTTTTCGATAATTTCTGCAAAATCTGGAGGAGGAACCTCCTCAATGTTTAGGGAAGCTAACATATATTCTCCAACACGAACCAAAAATCGAGATTCAAGCTCGAACGCTTTCTTTTCAAATTCTTGAGTAAATGAATGCTTCTTTTTGTTCAATTCGATCAAAGCCTCAGATTTTTGAAGATCCAAAGCAATGAGCTCTTCGTGAGAACTTTTGAAAACACCGTAAAGAGCATAATAATCTTTTGTAGGTATTGGATCAAACTTGTGATCATGACAACGGGCACATGAAACTGTAAGTCCCATCAATCCACGCGTAACAACATCAATCCGGTCATCTATAATATCGGTTTCAACACTGATAAATCTCCTGCCAAGCGTAAGGTATCCCATCGCCGCCAGATCAGATCGATCACAAAGCCCCTGATCAAACATCAGGTCAGCTGCTAATTGCATTAGAATAAACTTTTCATACGAAAGGTCCTTGTTAAAAGCATCAATGATCCAATCACGATAAAGCCAAGCATGTGGGAAATTAAATTCTTCGGATCCATAGGCGTACCCTTTG
>JABGYE010000205.1:0-4737 GCA_018675395.1 Akkermansiaceae bacterium | reverse complement strand
TCGCGCATGCGGTAGAGTGCCGTGTTGGTCAGGACAAAGAGATCATTGCCGTAGACCTCGAGGTCATAGAGCCAGGAGTCCTTGGGGAAACGGTACAACTCCCGGCGCGGTCCGAAGTCACCATCCGCGGTTGGCTCGTAAACATACAACGCCTCGCGGCAACCAACGAACAGACGCCCGGACAGGTCCATCGTTTGGCTGACAAAGAACTCTTTTTCATCACTGTCGAGAAACTCAACGCGCAACGATTTGTCGGCCAGCTGAATGCTGGGCACTTCGCACCAGGCCGTGATGGTGAGAAGGAAAAGGCAAAGAGAGTACGAAAAACAGCGCATCATTTGGAGATTATTACTGCTGACTTAGTTGAAGACTAGGATTGTCTTGTATTATTATCCAGTCGATGGAGTTATGTATGTCCAGCTTGGTTTCAATCTGTTCGGTATTTAATTCGTAGGCGTTACAGGAACGCTTGATGCCGGAATAAAGGGCGATGTTGCAAACCGGGTAGATGCCGGTGATGTAGCGCACCTTTTCAGTGTTTTGCTGCGATACTTAGCGCTTTGGCTTTGGTAAGTTAATTCTTGAGCTCGTTTTCTTTAGAACCTATTAGTTTTTGAAATTCATGCAGAGGCGGATCAGGACCAAGATATTTTGTACCTCCCTTATAGCTTTGTGCCAAAATTAAGCCCCGGCTATCAAGTACAGCTAAGCTAGGCACGCCCCTCCCAGAGACTTCTTTGAGAAACTTTAAAGTTGTTAATTCTTTGAAGCGGATAGCAGGCCAAGGCATTTTTTGTTCCATCATGTAATCGAGCATTTCCTTTTCTGTATCGTCGCGGCTTACAAAAATAACTTCGAAATTTGTGTCTTCCTTTTTTGCTTTTACGTAAAACTTAATTAACTCAGGAGTGAATTTACGGCAGTTCGGACTCCAATTCGCAGAATAGTAAAAAAGGAAATGATCGATGGCTTTCTCAGGGTCGAGTGAATGGCGCTTGAAAGAACCCTGGTCCACAGAAACAAGCTTACCCGCAAGTTCTTTAGCGATGATCACGGCCCCAGGTATCCTTGGATTCTTCTTTTCAGTCTGCGCGATAGAATTTCCGATCATTCCGAGCAGAATGATAATGGTTTTTGTTACCGCTTTATTCATATGTGGAAATTGTGATTATATTTAAATTCATTTTAGAGGTCTAACCTTTTTCATTATCTGGCGGTTCATATGAATCGCGGACAAGAAAATAAAAAATAATGCCAATGAAGACTGTTCCTAGACCCCACAACGATTCTATGGGTCGGGTTTCTATTAAGCGCCACTCCACATAAAGGGCCATGCATAAAAATAAAATTGGAGTCAGCGGATAGCCGAGACAGCGATAGGGCCGGTCCATGTCAGGTTGCTTAAGTCTTAACCATATGACGCCGGCAACTGCAGCAGAAAGTGATAGGTTCAATACAAATTCCAAGTAGACGATGATTTGATCAGGATCGACGATCAAGAGCATAAAGAACGCAATGTAGGACTGAAATAGTACTGAATTTACAGGAATTTTGCTCTTATTGGTTTTGGCAAAGAAACGCAATTTGCGATAGTCCTGACCAATCATTTGCGTTACACGGGGCCCAGCCCAAGTCATTGCGCTGACAGCAGAAATTAATCCGAACGCGATGAGCCCGCCGATTAGATTTCCGCCTGACTGACCGAAAATGTACCTTGCCGCAATGAGTCCGACCTCTTCCTTACCTACCATTTCACTTTTCGGTGTACTGACGATAAATGCAATATTGATAAGTAAATAAAGAAGCAGAACGGAAATGGTACCGATAAGCAATGCTCTGGGTATATTCTTGGAGGGGTTTTTAATCTCACCCGCCACATAAGTTGCCGCGTTCCACCCAGCAAATGCATAATTTACGTAGAACAGGGCGACTGCGAAACCAGAGCTCAAAATGATATTTTTTTCTACGTCAAAGGGGCCAGGAGAAAAGTCCCAGGAGCCTGCATTGCCCATGGTAATTCCACACACTGCAAGCAAAAGAACTAAGCCAAATTTGAGGCTTGTCATAATGATCTGGAATGTGCCTCCCACTTTTAGTTTGAGCAGATGCACTGAGGTCACTGTGATAAGCATTATGGCGGCAGGAATTTTTCCTGATTCATCACCGATTCCTGTCGACTCCACAAAGTAAGTTCCAAAAATTCCACACGCGGCAGCGATGGGCGCCGCGAACCCAACAGTCACTGAAATCCAACCTGCGAGAAAGCCAGCACCTGGATGATAAACCGATGAAAGGAGATGATATTCTCCCCCACATCGCGGTTTACTCGCGACCAGTTCCCCATAGCATAGGGCTCCGCAAATTGCATAGATTCCACCGATGACCCAAAGAAGCAGAATAGAAAAATTGCTTGAGACATCGTTGAGTTGATAACCCAGGCTAGTGAAAACCCCAATCCCAACCATGTTACCAATCACAATGGCTGCAGCGGCAGGCCAGCCCGGAGCCTGACCTGAAACTGTTTCATTTTGAATGGTATTTGCCATATTTGTTTATGAGCGAATCTAAACTAGTACGTAGAGCTCAATGCAGTCTTTACCAAAAGTTATGTGGATTACTCTCGCATCATTGATTTAAAGAGCCTTATCTTAGGGTATGATGATGCGGATAATTACATTTTTCATTATTAATTTGGTTTTTCTCTCAATTTCGGGATTAGCAGAAAACGCTGAGCATTGGCCCAGACTACGAGGCCCTCAAGCCAATGGATTACCCATTAATCAGAACCAAAAAGACTTACCCCTCAAATGGTCGAAGACAGAGAACGTTTTATGGAAAACAGATGTGCCAGGAATGGGCTGGTCATCACCCGTGATTTGGGGAGACAAGGTATTTGTTACTAGTGTCGTTAATGATAAGGCCGAGGACAATGTAAAGCCCAGGGCTGGGCTTTACTTGGGACGAGGGCGTCGGGGCATACCATCCGGAAAGCATCACTGGATGGTCTATTGTATGGATCTTAAGACAGGCAAGGTATTATGGGAAAATGAAGCACATACCGGCGAACCCCCAGTGGGTCGGCACCCAAAAAGTACTTACGCTGCCGAGACTCCCGTCACGGATGGGAAAAGACTCTATGTCCTTTTTGGGGACCTTGGTCTTTGGTGCTATGACCTCAATGGCAAAATTTTGTGGAAACATAAAATAACCCCTAAAAAAACCATGTTTGATTATGGTGCGGCTGCTTCACCGGTCCTCCATGAGAACCAAGTATTTTATGTCTATGACAATCATGAGCAATCCTACATTGCATCATTGGATGCTGAAAAGGGTACGGAAAATTGGCGAGTGATGAGGAAAGAAAAAAGTACTTGGGCAACGCCTCTGATTTGGCAGACCCAGGACCGGACCGAGATTGTCGTTCCGGGCAAGAAAAAAATCCTTTCCTATGGTCTGGACGGAAAATTACTTTGGGAGCTCTCAGGAAGAATGTCCAATTTGGTCATTCCTTCACCCTTTGTGATCGATGGTCTCCTATATGTGACATCAGGTTACTTTGCCGATCCTCACCGCCCCGTTTACGCGATCAGGCCAGGCGCTTCTGGAGACATTTCCCTCAAAGAGGATCAGAACTCCAACGATTTCATCCAGTGGTACCAGCCAAAGGGCGGGCCTTATAATACGACTCCAGTCGTATACAATGATATCTATTATCTGCTACTCGATCAGGGCATGATATCTACCTATGATGCCAAGACCGGAGCCAAATTTTATGACCGGGTACGCTTTCCAAGAGGAGCTTCATTCACCTCGTCTCCTTGGGCCTATAAGAATAAAGTTTTTTGCCTTGCTGAAAATGGAAAGACCTATGTCTTGAAGGCTGGAAAGGAATTTGAAATTCTGCATGTGAATGATCTTGATGAGTTGTGCATGGCTTGTCCGTCAATGAGTGATGGGAAACTTTTAATTCGAACGCAGGGATCAATTTACTGCATTTCTGGAGAGAAATAATAGGTCCAAAGGCCACTAAATTAGCCGGGGTATGAACACATTAAGGGTATTAATCATACTTTATTTAGTCATTTTCCCTGATTATGGGCAGTCTGCAGCTGCAGAGAATAATAGACCCAATATTGTGATTCTTGTCGCTGATGATCTGGGCTGGGCCGATGTCGGTTATCACGGTTCATCGATAAGGACTCCGAACATTGACCAGCTCCAGAGCCGGGGCGTGGAGCTGGATTTTCATTATGTGGCTCCAATGTGCACTCCGACCAGGGCAGCGCTTTTGACCGGACGTTACTGGTCTCGATTTGGTAATACCAAGCCCAGTAATGAACGAGTCCTCCCATGGGACACTATGACGTTGGCAAGGGGGCTCCAAGGTGCCGATTATCGGACCGCGATTAGTGGAAAGTGGCACTTGGGCTCAAAGCCTGAATGGGGTCCGCGCAAGTTTGGTTTTGATCAGTTTTACGGTTCGTTGGCGGGTGGAATTAATCCATGGAATCACCTCTATAAGCATGGTCCATACACCAAGACTTGGCACAGGAATGATGAACTCATTGAGGAAGAGGGGCACGTGACGGATCTCCTGACCAGCGAAGCGGTCCGTTTTATCAAAGAGAAAAAGAAAGAGCCTTTTTTCCTATATGTGCCATTCACTGCTGTCCATACCCCATTCGATGAGCCACCCAAATGGCTAGGAAGGGTCGATAATATCGATCCTGAACGCCG
>JABGYE010000373.1:0-2266 GCA_018675395.1 Akkermansiaceae bacterium | reverse complement strand
GGCAGAAGACGACCCTGCTTTCATCTTCAATATTCATGTTCTTGGTTTGCCAAATAAAAAAGGCCCACCAAGGAGAACCGGACGCCTCTACATTGATCCTGAAGGTGAAAAGCTTGATAATGGATTAATCCGCGCTCCATTCATAGATTCAAAAAAAGCGCACCAAAAGTACGGTTAAAACCCACACCATTGCAGTTCGGGACTGCCCAATTACACTTCCTAAAATAGGAATTCCTGTAATTCAATTACATCAGCATTCGTGCGGCTTTGGTGCAAAAACATCAACGCTAACCGAATCTGCAACACAGGCATGCACAACATCATCGGAGAGTAAGCTTAACCCATTCATTGAGCATGGGGTCGCATTCCATTCCTGTTCCGCCTGTAAACAAAATCTGTAAGGGTCGTGATGAACGCGACACGTAATAATGTCCTCACTTTCCGATTTGTAAGCGTACAGTAAATATCTCTCCAAAAGAAAAAAATCCAAAGTCCCAATCTCAGAAACATTCAAATGAGGTTTCAACTTATAGGAATACGAAACCTCATCAAGGCCTGACTGCTTACGACGCAGTCTATAATTAATTCTTTCACCTTCATCCGCTCTCATTTCTGCCCAAAAGTACGGTAAATGAAAAGCCGATCGTCCAATCTTGCAGGCGATCCACCTATTAGTTTCTAAAGAATAGAACCAAACACCAGGAACCCCTCTCTCATCATGAACGTAAGTACGAACATTAGTCTCTAGAAAATTGGATAAATATGGAACTGCAGGAAAACCTCTCGGCCTAATTCCTCGCATATAAAAAGGAACTATTCCAACAAATGCCTTTCCTTCATATGTATCGACATACAAACCTGAAGGTAAAGTGCTTTGTATCGCTTCAGGTTCCATTTCCCAATGTAAAAATAGAAGCTTTTCCCAGCGTTGATACATTACTGGCGATTCACCTTCGGGATAAAGCCTCATTAAATCCCGCTGTTCTAGGGAAGGTGTTGTCATTATTGCTAAATAATTAGATTCTCAGAAGATTCTATATAAAAACAAAAATAATGATATTCATTTGAAAGAAATTAATTATTGTATAAATAGAATAATTATGGTCATCACTGTTCTCGCTCTAGTTTTCTTATTTGTTATAGTTGGCTTCGTCATAGGCTGTCAGCCAAGTTAAAACAAATATAAAATAAGCTCCTAAGAAAGAAGCCCATCTCAAGGCAGTCATTAATTATGCACTACCTTCAGTTGCTGTTCCTTGTAATATCAAGAACTTCGCCTGCATAGATATTCAGAAAGTATCTGGAGCTATCTCTAACTATCAATTTCAGGCCTTTAGACCTAATAGATTGAGCATGAATCAGAGATCCAGATCGTGTACGAACCTTAAAACCATCGTCGCCCCCCTTTTTATTTACCTCTTTAAACTTTACTGCTCTAACTTTATGCAAAGGCACCTTAACTTTACCAACTGCCACTTGCTTAATCGCCAACTCAGCTCCACCAACCATTTCTTCTAATTGCCCTTCTAAAAAATCACCATCAAAAAGCAATGCCCCTTCTGGTCGTGAATTAAGAATTCCGCTCTCTAATGTACCTCCAACAAAATCAATAGACGCAATCGCAGCTCGCGGAATTAACATTGAAGAAAAATCATTCTTCAATGTTATCATCTTGGTCTCGATGTTAGTAATCTTTCCAATTAACAAGGAGCCTCCAATTAGCCAAACTCTTCGATTAAGAGCTAGCGCCTTAGATGCGATTTTGGCCCGAGTCTCAACACCAGGTAATTTCTGAACCTTAGTAACATTAACTGATATTAAATCATCAAAATCGAAATCAGTTACATCTCCATTAGGATTTGTAACTGACACAAAAGAATTCCTATTAGCGCCACCAAAAGACACCACTCCTAACAGGTCCTGGCCATTAACCGCCATCACCTTACCTTCAATTCCATTCAACCCTTCAACAATATAAGGACCTCCATCGGCCTCATGACCTCTTATTGGGACAGCTTTAGCTGCCTCATAATGAATCCTCACCTGAGATTCAGTGAGGGCTGTCCCATAAATCGCAACCTCATCCATTTTCCCATTAAATTTTCGTCGACCACCCCAAGCTCCAATTTGAGCAACGTCGAAGATAGCCACAGGTGAAGCAGAATGATTCCCAGATTGAACCTTCTTCCCATTTATATAAATAGCACCGACTCCACCATTTAAAGAATTGTAAGTAGATACCAAATGAAACCAATTACCAATATTT
>JABGYE010000011.1:0-6857 GCA_018675395.1 Akkermansiaceae bacterium | reverse complement strand
CCGCCACTTCCGCAGGAAGAACCTGCTGCCCCTTTCCAAAACGTGCCACAGAAAGCAAAAGAAAAGAAAAAGGGCATTTTTAGTAATTTTCTCCGTAAGAGCACTGGAGAAAAGCGCAAAAAGTCTTCAGGAAAGGTTAAACTTTTTTCACCTAGGCGCTGATCGGCACAACCTGAAATAACGGGTTTTTATACTAAATCCCCTTATTTTAGGCGCTATTTTACCGAATAGCAGTGACTGAAATATGTGACAAACCCGTCACTGATTTCTTTAGGTAATTTACGGAAAAAGTGTTGATTGAGTCATCGGAAACTACTAAAATAATAAAAATCAGTTATTTAATTACTTAAACAAACACCCACAACTAAAACAGCCATGAAAATAAAATTTACCCTTTTGGGAATCCTAGCAACTATGGGCGTAGTAAGCGCTCAGACAGCAACCACTAAACCGGTTGGTTATCACACAGAAACAGCCAAAGGCAATTCTTTCACCTTGATGGGTGTTAACGTTGGAAATGCGATTGCTGCAGCTGGCGAGTTCGATGCAGATGATGCAACAGACAATGACGCTGACTTTACTGCTCTTCTTGATGATGGAGTTTCTTATACAGTTCAGAACATCACTAGTGGTGAGTCTGCATCTGTAAATGGAAATGATGCAACAACACTTGATACTGACCTCGCTGTAAGTTCTGGCGATGTTTATGAAGTTCGCGCTGACGTTACCGTTGGTTCTCTCTTCGGTGCTGCTAACGAAGCAGGACTCGGAGCAGGCAACGCAACTACAGCTGATGTTGTTTGGATTCCAACAGGAGACGGATTCTCTCAGATCTTCTATGATGACGGCGTTGGATTCCCACCACGTCCTGCAGGATGGCGCGCCATCGGTGCAGGTGGTGCAGACCAGGCCGGAACTTCAGTTCCATTCACTGCTGGTATCTTCATCCAGCGTCGTGAAGCAGCTGACCTTGACATCGTATTTGTTGGTCACGTTCGTACTGAAGCAACTTCATTCGGCGTAGCAACAGGATTCAACTTCATTAACCGTGTACTTCCAGTAGGTGTTGCTCTTGATGACACTGGTCTTCAGGAGACCCTTGCTAAAGGTAATGCAGGAAGCGGAGACCTTGTCTGGAGCCCAGACGGAAAAGGCGGATACGATCAGTACTACTACACCGACGGTGGTGGATTCCCTCCACAAACTCAAGGTTGGAAAGCAGTAGGGCAAGGAAATGCTGATAGGGGCACTTCAACTCTTGGATCTGGATATGCTATCCAGCGCAAGGGAGAAGCAGGTTCTGTTAGTGTCGCTATTCCTAACGGATTGGACCTCTAAGACCAAACTGATTTAAAGAGCGCCAATAAGGCGCGGCTGGTCCGCCTCACCGTGAAAACGGTGAGGCGGATTGCGTTTTATGAGAGGCTTATTTTGCGGAAGAATTAATTAGGCTGAGCTGGTTAGTGCAGAGGCTTCGATCTGACACTTTGAAAACCATTAAAGATGCACTAAACATAAGGCATGAAAAAGCCGATCATCTTTAGCGTATTCTTTTTTATTATCACTGCGATATCCTCCTTTGGGCAGGATGGAGGTGTTTGGATTGATGAAATAATTGAACCAAATACGAGATTGAGGGGTGGTAATCTTGAGATTAATGGAAATATCTATCGGATTTTCCCTAACTCTAACCTAAGAAATGTTGACCTAACCGGAGCTAATCTCACTTGGAGCATTCTTGCCGGATCAAAGCTCAACGGAGCAATCCTCAGAGATGCCAATCTTCGAGGATCCAACCTCGCTTCTATCTCCCTCCCTGAAGCAAATCTCCAAGGAGCCGACCTCAGTTTTGTCACTCTCAGAAATTCTTACCTCAGGGATGCTGACTTCACTGGTGTCAAACTCCTTGGAGCTAATCTCAGAAATGCCGATCTCACTGGAACCGATCTCAGAAATGCCGATCTCACTGGAGCTGATTTCACTGGAGCTGATTTCACTGGAGCCGTTCTCTCTGGGGTTATAGGATTGAATGAAATAATTGAAGTTCTTCCAGATGAAAAGGATCAGAGGATAGTAGAACTTGAGACCCGGCTTGCTGAATATCAAAATGGAAGAGCAGGATCTATTGTTATCGATTCATCAAATGGACAAGCAATCATCACATTTAACATTGAGGAAAGCGAAGACCTAAAGACGTGGCAAAAGACTGGCGAAAAAATCACTAAGACTATTCAGCTTAAAGACGGTAAGAAGTTCTACCGATTTGCTTTGGATAAGTGATCCCCGAACAACTGACCATGAATCAGGGGTCATAGGTCAGGGTGCGGGGGTTCAAATGTAATTTGGAGAATTAACGAGAATGCGGTAACACTAAGGCATGGAAAAGTCGATCATCTTTAGCATATTCTTTTTTATTATCACTGCGATATCCTCCTTTGGGCAGGGTGTTTGGATTGAAGAGAACGTCGATCCTGAAACTGATTTAAGGACAGGTAAGATTGAGGTTAATGGACAAGTCTATGAAATAAGACGGAATGCTAACCTCCCATTTGCCGACCTTAGAACAGCCGACCTCAGCAAAGCTGATCTCGGAGGAGTTGACCCCTCATTGTAGCCGACCTCAGAGAAGCCAACCTTGCTGGAGCCAGCCTCTCTGGATCAATAATTAAGAATACTAGGAGAGAGACACTTGATTTATATAACCTCAATAAAAGTAACATTATTCAATCCCAAAGAGCTGAAGGGGGTATTGGTGGAGGCATATCTCCTGAACAAGCTGCTGCTATTGCTGCGAACACTACTAAGATTGATGCACTAATCAGTGATGTGACTACACAATTTGAAACCCTTGGTAATAACGATACAGCAATAGGTGAACAATTAACTATACTTGGTCAGAATGATACAGCGATAGCTCGGCAAATAGATGCACTTGGTCAGGGGGACTATAGTGAGAGGCAATCAAATGATTGCACTGCGTGAGAAAGATAAATCCATTATGACTGAGATAGATGCGATAAAAGCATAACTCCAAACACTCGTTGCCTCAATTGCTGAAAAAGATGCCGAGATCGTTGAATTAAAGAAGCGTCCCACACTTGAACAAGTGCGTAATGCTAGAGCAGGTTCGGTAGTTCTGACTGTCGAGCCTGATGGCAACAACATCACTTTAGGCTTAACAATTGAACAGAGTGATAATCTTACCGAATGGACAAAGCTCGATGGTGAGATGACACGCACTATCCAAATTCCTGATGGCAAGAAGTTCTACCGCTTTGCTTTGGATAAGTGATCAAAGCCCAGAAGCACAGATTCATACATTAATAGGGCCAGGGTGAAAGGATTCTCGTAATCTGAGGAGTCTGAAATGATATGAAGTTAAAACCAATTGAAAATTCTTATTTTAAGTCATGCGATTCAGGGGGAAATCGCGAAATATGAAATTCGTAAGCATTTTCTGATTTGCCTTAAAAAATAGGGAAATATTGATTTGGGTCGGTTTTTTTTCAGATAACTGTTAAAATCAGGCCATGAATACCTATTTTTTAAGCATAATTAATTGGTTTACAGGCATTTACGAAATAATGAATAAAATTGAAAAAATACTGAAAAATACTCGACTAAACCTGAAGAGACTGGTATAAATAGGATAATCAAATGCTGATTTAGCGTTTGGTATTCACACAAATTAAACAAAAAACTACATAAGCCCTAACTATGAAAACATTTTTTACAGCTACAATCGCTTCTGTTGCTCTCGCAGGAATTGCTGCAGCAGGAACAGTGAACTTCAGTAACTTCGGTTCTACTTGGGAAGTTCAAGCAAGCGGCACACCGATTAACGGTGGTTTCGTTTCCGTTGGAACAACGGGAGTTTCTGATTTCTCTGACGCAGCTGCAGCACAAACTGCTCTCGCTGCTGACTTTACAGCATTTGGTGCTTCCACTGATTTTGGTGGTGCTGCTGCTTTTAATATTGACGGTTTCTTCTCCGGTGTTGGACAAGGAAATGGTGGAGACGCAGCATTTGACGGAAAGAACATCATCCTTGTTGGTGGTGACGGAGCCGACATTGCTACTTCAAGTCACCTTTTCGTAATCGACACAGGCGCACCATTTGCTGCTGACGCTCCATTGTTCGCAGCAAGTGTTGATATCAACAGTGGTGATATCAAGTTAGGTGCAGTTGGTGGAACAGCAGTAGCTGCTGGTGTTGCAGGCGCTTTTCAGGCCGCAGCAGTTGGTGCAGTTATTCCTGAGCCAGGTGTTTCAGTTCTTGCTCTCTTTGCAGCAGGATTCCTCGCACTTCGCCGCCGTCGTTAATCTAATCTAATTTAACTATAGAGGGCAATTTCCCCTCATTACAAAACCCCTAATATATAGTTAGTAGTTTTTGTTTAAAAGGCTTCCGGTTAAAACCGGAAGCCTTTTTTTATTTTTAGTGATCCATAATCAGATAATAGGAACCTATTAAGAAATGTCCTTTTGAATAAGGACTACTGGAACCAATGATCTTGAATAAGATCCACGAGTTCGACTTGATTGTCGGTTTTTGAAACCGAATTGAATCTCAGCTTAACGATGGCTGACAATGGCCTCTCTTTAGCGATTTGTGAAGGATTAAGCGAAGGTTCTGGGCTGAGTTTATTAATAACTTCCTTTCCCAGGACTGATTCGCGGTCGACATAGACAAACATCTTGAAGTTAAAATCTCCTGAATAACTTGCCTCTAGGCATTTCCATTTACTTGAATCAGAGTAATGATGAGCGTAATAAGTTCCGCTTTTCAAAATGAGTCGGAATTCCTGAATGGATTCAGGCTTCTTGTCCTTGAAGACTTGAAGGGGCATCATTTGATGACCAAAAGAGACTTCCCAATCCATTTTTATGGACTCAAGTGTTTGTTCAAATGCAAAGAAACGATACTTATTGGTGTTAGCCACTTTTACCATCAAGGAAATATAATATTTTCCATCAATGACCTGTTTTTTGCTCAAAGCGATCCGCTCATATTTTTCATCTCCTGGACCAAATACAGATTCTTGAATTCGTTTTGATGTAATTTCTGGATGCCTGACAAGAGTAGCTTTCTCTTCTAATGATTTAGCGCTCGTAAATGCATGAATGATTTCCATGCATTGTTCTCTTTCTTGGACAGTCAGATTTGTTGATAATTGTTTATTGTTATTCTTTTGTGAGGTATTAGGGATGTTTGTAGTGTTTGCTGCCCCGGAAAGATCACGGCTGATAGTGGATATTCCCTTATAGAATATAGCACTCAGTAGAATGAGCCCTCCACCGCTTATGATATAGATAGTGGTTCCAGTGAACGCCTGGTATGCTTTACTTTGTTTATTCTTTTTGTTCTTCCGTCTTCTGATTTTTTGCCTAGTACCATCCTGTTTAGGTTCGCTAGAATTTTCCTGTTCAGGTTCCGTTTCTTCTGATTTAGATTCTTCAATGTCCCATTCAATTAATTTCGATTTTTTCGATCTCCTGCGGCGCCGCACTACAGGAGTGTTTTTCTGCTGTTCTTCTGCCTTAGCGTATTGAGGCTCTTTGAGATTACTTGATCCAGCACTCAAGTTTAGCGCGCTATTACAATGAGGGCATTCTATGGCCAAGTTTGAGAGGAGTATTTCCTTTCTTGCTTTGATTTGACGTGAGCACCCTGGGCAGGAAGCAATTAACCAAGTCTGGTCTGGGGAGGCACTTGAATCCATTGAAGATATAAATGATACTTTATTATTTCTTAGCCAGATTAGGAAGGTTCTTCAATTAGTTATTTTCACTCAATAACCATCCCGAAGCGATTATGTCATTAATGATGACTTGGTTCTTGCCTCCGGGGTCATCAGGATATTGAAGATTAACTATAATAAAATTGATGCTTTTCCCTGATTCTATGATTTCAGATAGCTTATCATCTACAGTTGATCCCTTTTTTATGTATCCGTATACAGATTCAGTATCTTTAGGATTCCTTAAATATAGGCACCGGTGGTCTTTTCCATTAAATTGAAAATTGAAGTAATCATCTGGCCTAGCATGCAAACGAAACATTGTTGGTTCTTTTAGCTTAGCATCAACGAATTCATTTAGGCTCATTTCTGAGTAGCCAACAAAGGATTCCCAATCGATTACCATTTTCCCTTTCTCTAGGCCCATGACTACTGGCCTTATGCTGAAATCAGCGAAACTTATCTTTAGTAAATAAAACCCCTGCAATGGTCCGGTTTCATTGTCGCCGACCGTACTGAATTTTCTGTAACTTATGGGTCCAAAATCATGCTTTGAATAGTAGGACTCTATGAGGGGTTGGACCCTTTGAGATTCTCTGCAATATTGAATTCTTGATTTAACATCTGTTGCTTCTAGGAAATTTGTCAGTGCAGTTGTTGCCATGGAGTGTAACTCTTTCGCTCCGACTTCAAGTAATAGTTCACTAATCGTTTCTGATTCTTTATTTGTTTTCTTTTCCGACTCATTTTCCTCACCAAAATTGAAAGCTAGATTATTATTTTGTTTCTTATGGGTTCCTTTAAATGAAATGAGAATAACTGCTACTATGAGAATAGCTGCTAATGCACTGAATTGGATTAGCTTTATCTTAGTGAATCTGGGAGAGGCGGGAGTTTCATTCGTACGATTTTCATCCCAAGTTACTATTTTTGACTGGGCCACGGCAAACTCATGGGCTAGTTCTTGCTGCCTATCTACAAAGTCTTGATCAAAATCTAGATCAGTCGTCTTGGTGAATTTGGTGAAGTCAGGTCCTTGGTTTTGATCTTCAATATCGCTTTCACTCTCTCCCATGTTATCCTGAATCAGTTCAGGGAGATCAAGGTTAAGACCTT
>JABGYE010000189.1:0-9623 GCA_018675395.1 Akkermansiaceae bacterium | reverse complement strand
CGGGAGTAGGCTCGGGAGTAGGCTCGGGAGTAGGCTCGGGAGTAGGTTTGGGAGTAGGTTTGGTATCTTTATTTGCTGTTGGAATAGTCTTTTCCGCCGGCATTTCGGAGATGGCACCGTCAATAGCATCAATGACATCGCTTAGCCTAGTTTCTTCTATGATCTGGATTCCTTTGATAATGGCTCCCTCCAAATGGAGTCGCTTATTGGGTGCCCATTTCATGCGGCCTTCTACTGTTGCTAAATGATCAATCAGTGCGAGTAACCTGTCCGTATCAATTTGTTTGGACTGATTTTCTACTCTCTTAAGTATTTCTGTTGCCAGTTCTTTTGAGGCTCCAGAAGGATCGACCTGATAAACGAGGACTGAACGGAAGTGGCCGATCAGGTCTGTGAGGAGTTTGCTTAGATCTTTTCCTGATTCGGATTGTTCATAGATAGTCTCAAGGGCTTTGACAGTTTCCTTGTTCAAAATTGCTGACCCTAGGCCTGCGATGATTTCAATTCCAGTAAATCCAAAGACTTCCAACACATCGGACTCATGGATTGACTCACCACAGAAGGCAACGAGTTGGTCGAGCATTGATTGAGCATCTCTCATTCCTCCTTCTGCTCCTTTTGCTATTGCTGTGCCCGCGATCGGATCTAATTCGATGCCCTCTTGTTTGGCGATGTGATTGAGTTGTTCTGCAATGATTCTGGTTGGGATCCTTCTTAAATCAAATCTCTGGCAGCGAGAAATTATTGTTGGTAATATTTTTGTCGCTTCTGTCGTTGCAAAAATAAATTTCACATGTTCGGGAGGTTCCTCTAGTGTCTTTAGTAACGCATTGAAGGCAGCGTTAGATAACATGTGAACCTCATCAATGTAGTAGATTTTATATTTCCCGTGAGTCGGAGCAAATTTTACATTGTCGCGAAGTTCTCTGACTTGCTCGACTCCGTTGTTACTTGCCCCATCAATTTCTAACACGTCAAGGCACCGCCCCTCTGCAATTTCCTGGCAAATACTTTCATTAGGATCAAAATCTATTTTTGGACCGCCTTCACAGTTGAGTGCCTTGGCAAGGATTCTTGCGGTTGATGTTTTCCCTGTTCCCCTCGGCCCAACAAAGAGATAGGCATGGGCTAACCTGTTTTGTTCAATGGCATTTGAAAGGGTCTGGACAACATGATCCTGTCCAAGGATGTCCTTGAATGTAAGGGGTCGATATTTACGTGCGAAGACCTGATAACTAGAGCTCACGACCCCTATTTTAGTAAGGGTTTGCGGTTTGTGAATCTTTTTTCAATTGGACATTTTCCAATCATCGCGCTTTTTGATCAGTAATGAGTGAAAATGAAGCCATTGGAATGATTGCCGGTAATGGTATTTATCCCGGAATATTTGCCCATGGGGCACGTTCTGCAGGTGTAAAACGCCTAGTTTCGGCTGCATTCGAGGGGGAAACGGATCCCATAATCGAAGAAATATCTGATACCGTTTCTTGGATGAGGGTCGGTCAGTTAGGTAAATTAATAAAATTCTTTGAGGGCGAAAAAATTACTAGGGCAGTGATGGTTGGGCAGATTGAGCCAAAAAATTTATTCGATTTAAGGCCTGACATGAGAACACTGATGCTGCTCGGCAAGCTCAAGGAACGCAATGCGGAATCAATTTTTAATGGCATAGGTGAAGAGCTTTCCAAGCATGGTATAGAATTAATTCCTGCAACTACCTACCTAGATGATTTGTTGCCTGGTCCGGGACATGTGTGCGGACCGAAGCCCGGGAAACGTTTGCCGGATGAAGCAGCGTTCGGTTATAAGATAGCAAAAGAAATTAGCCGTTTGGACATCGGACAAACGGTAGTCGTAAGTAAAGGGACCGTACTTGCCGTCGAAGGTTTCGAGGGAACGAACGCTGCGATTAAGAGGGGAGGAGATCTTGGGAGGGATGGAGCCGTAGTCGTTAAGGTCTCTAAGCCTGACCAGGATCTTAGGTTTGATGTTCCTTGCATTGGTCCTGAAACTATTGAAATTGCTGCGTCAGTTAATATTTCTGCGATTGTGGTCGAAGCAGGGAAGACTCTTATGCTCGGAAAAGATAAAATAGAAGAACTGGCCAGAGACAAAGGAGTTACTGTCTTTGCTTATGAAGAATAGAGAATATACAAAATTATAATGAGCAATAAAATTAAAGCGGGCGTCATTGGGGTAGGAGCGATAGGTAAAAATCATGCACGCATATATTCAGAAATTGATTCTGCTGATCTTGTCGCTGTTTTTGACTCCGACACTGATGCTGCGAAAGAAATTGTGAATCTTTACGGAGGAGTACTGGCCGGTTCAATTGAAGAGTTTTCGAGTCTTGTCGAAGTTGTTTCAGTTGCAACACCCACTAATACGCACAGATCCATTGGTGAATCTTTATTGGAAAAGGGGAAGCATCTTCTGATAGAGAAGCCGATAGCTGAAAGTGCACCGGATGCTCAAGCTCTAGTGAATTTGGCTACAGAAATGAATTGCGTGCTACAAGTTGGACACATTGAACGATTCAATCCTGTGCTCGGAGAAATTGAAGAGCGGCTTAAGGATCCGCGCTTTATCGAGGTGCATCGACTCTCTCCGTTCCCGAACCGTTCCATGGACATTGGGGTAGTTTTGGATCTTATGATTCATGATTTGGAGATTGTTCTGCATCTGGTGAAGTCCAAGATCCAAAGTATTGATGCTGTCGGAGTACCCGTTCTGACCGGACGCGAGGATATTGCAAATGCCCGTATACGGTTTGAGTCTGGTTGTGTTGCAAATATTACCGCTAGTAGGATTTCTCCCGAAAAGATGCGTAAGTTACGTGTTTTTGAGGGTGAGAGTTACCTCTCGCTTGATTATCAGGCGCAGGAAGGTCAGTTCTACTGGAAAGACGGTATGGAAATCAAAATGGAGCCTGTCGAAGTAGAGAAGGATGAACCTCTTAAGCGTGAGCTTGAATCCTTTGTTGAGTGCGCTTCGATGGGGCGACAACCTGCTGTTTCAGGTCACGAAGCGACTGCGGCACTTGAGCTTGCAATCGAAATAACTAACCTCATTGATTCCGGTAATAAGGGTTAGCCCTATGTCTCGTAAGATTTACATTGTGGCTGGTGAGGTGAGTGGGGACAATCATGGTTCTGGCCTCATGAGGGCTATAAGATCACACGATAAAAGCGTTCAATTTTCAGGTATCGGTGGGCCTTGTATGGAGGAAGTGTCTAAATCTGTGCGAAACTGGACAGATGATTCAGCAGTCGTTGGTTTCTGGGAAGTCATAAAAAAGTATAGATTCTTTAAGGAGGTCTTTGACCAAGTTCTTGATGAGATTGAAAGCATTGCTCCCGACACCGTTGTCCTAGTCGATTATCCCGGCTTTAACCTGAGGTTAGCTGAGGCGATCAGGAAGAGAGGAATTGAGACGAAGATAGTTTATTATATTAGTCCACAGGTGTGGGCTTGGAAGCGAGGGCGTGTGACCAGAATGGCCAAAGTAATAGATTTGATGCTTTGTCTTTTCCCTTTTGAGGTCTCTTTCTATGAGCGTTCTGGACTCGAGGCTCAGTTCGTTGGCCATCCTTTGTCCGAGGCTCTGGGAAAATTTAGAGGGAAAGCTAAAAGAGACAATGAGCTCATCGCTCTTTTACCGGGTAGCCGTAACCGGGAAGTGGAAAAGATTTTTCCTCTCCTCCTTGGGGCGGCTAATGAAATAAGGAAAATAATGCCTGAAATGCGTTTTGCTGCATCGGCGGCTAATCTTGTTTGTGAGGAAAAGATGAAAAGCATGGTTCAGAGTTCCGGGTTGTCCTGCAAGGTGAGTGTTGGGAAATCTCATGAATTGATGTCTGTCGCTTCTTGCGGGGCCGTGGCTTCAGGAACGGCCACTCTCGAAGCGGCATTCTTAGGACTCCCATACTGCCTAGTCTATAAAGTTTCCGGTTTTACTTATTACTTAGCCAAGGGCCTGATTGCGGTTAATTTTCTTGGGATGGCGAACATACTCGCGGGCCGAGAACTGGTCCGTGAACTTATTCAATATGATGCTAGTCCTGAAAAAATTGCTTCAGAAATTCTGCGACTCATCGAGTCCAAAGAGAAGAGGGATTTGCTCTCAAAGGAATTGGAGTCAATTACCGAACCGTTAGCTGATCTCGGATCTTATGAGCGGGCTGCGATTGCCACGCTAGGAGTCATTAAGGATGACGTGCGAGGCAGGGTATAATTCTTATTTACCTAGTATGAAGCAGTCCAATGTTATAAAGTTCGCTTTGGTTGGATTGCCTCTTGGCATGTTCTTTTTTGGGGTCATTGCACTTAGCTATTCTTTTTTTTCTCCTGCTTCACGTGTCCGTGATGGGAGTCGCACATTATTGAATTCCAAGGTCAGCGTCACCGAGAAAGATCTTAATGCTTGGGTAGCTAGGCAGGTCAATGATATTGGTCCAAGACCAAGCATTGATCAGAAAAAGACACGGATTACTGCAAAGTGGATCGAGTCAGAACTGAGTGAAGAGAATATTGGTTATCGTCCCAAGGTAACGTTCCTTGATGGAAAGAGTGGTAATTATAGAAACATTGAAGTGGAATTACCTGGAACTGATAAGGTAAATGAAATCATCATTGTAGGAACTTGCTACAGTTCTGCAGCGGATTCTCCTGGAGCGAATTGTAATGGGACAGGAGTAGCTGCTCTCTTGGCCACGGCCAGGTATTTTGTTAGTACTAAGCACTCCAAAACGATTCGATTCGTTGCCTGTGTGGGGACATTTCGAACTGGCGATGGGATCCAAGGATCAGGCATTTCTTTTCTCGCTGAGTCATCCAAGAAAATAAACGAGCAGATTATAGGAATGATTTATTTGGATTCTCTTGGTTATTATACGGATCAAATAGACGACCAGAGAGTCCCACTTCAATTGAAGAAAGAATACCAGGGGAAAGGTAATTATCTTGCCTTGGTCGGTGAGCTGTCATCTGAGGAATTTATAGAATCTTTTTATTCCAAATTTTCTGAGGAATATGAAATGCCGGTAAGGAAGATTGTTATTTCGAGGGATTTATTGGATTATCAGAGTGAGAATTTTGTATCTTTAACGGGGCAAGGTTATCCGGTGCTGCAATTGTCAGATAACTCAATTTATCGTTATCCACATTATCAGAAGGGCACAGACACTCCTGATAAGATTGATTATGAGCGACTCTCTGGAGTCGTAAAATCACTGACGACTACTATTGAGTTGATGGTTAGCCCCTAACTGTCTCCACGAACAATGATCCTGAAATTTCCCGGATCTTTTTTTGGTCCACTACCGTAAATTAGCTTCAGGGGCTTTCTTTCCTGATCAGTTTCACGGTAAACATTGATTTCAAAGTGAGTCTTTGACTTAGGGCCTTTCTTTTTGTTCAGTGGTCGCGTTTCAATAAAAAATGGATTGATACCTTTTTTCAGTCCTCCGATAATGAGTCCCTTATGCACATTATTAATGACCATGTGCTTGGATCTTTCTGCAACGTCCACCTTAGTTTCGTATCCGATTGAAACAATCTCAAGATAACCAACCATTTCAGGTAAAGGGCACAACTTTGGTATTGGTGGTACTTTGCCTGGAGGTTTGAATTGCGGACTTTCTAAGAAAGCGAAGTTCCCTGATTGTGCGGCTGTAGAAATTTCTTCAGCATTACTGAGATTCATGAAACGCGATGTGCTAAATTTCCAATCATTGTTTTCTTTGATGAACATAAGGAACAAGAGTCCTTCAGGGGCCTTGACCTCTTCACTAATGCCGAAGTCTGCCTTGCCAAAATAAACGAGCTGCGCGGTGGACCCGTTGATCATGGTCTTGGCCATTTTCATAGAACTCAGATTGGGTGGTTTTACTGGTCCTTCGAAGAGTGCTTCGGGCCATTTATTTTTTTGCGAAACAATCATGTTCCGTATTCCGATCTGTCGAAATTTTGCTGTGCTTTTCTGCCACAGAGAGAGGTCCTTTTCTGTCATGGCTTTGTTCCAGTCACCGAACACGGCTTTGAGGGTCTCGGTGACTTTACTGGTGCTTGGCCCTTGAGCTTTGAGATCAGGTCCTGTTATGGCAAGGACTAAGATGATAGGGACTAGGGACCGGTACATTGTTAATGGACGCATAATTAATTAGCCAGTGCTTAGAACTTTAGGTACGGATTCGAGGAGTTCTTTCGTATATTGGTGCTGTGGATTTTCCATTAACGATTCAGCTTCTCCGGTCTCAACGATTTTTCCATAATACATTACTGCTATTCGGTCAGCGATATAACGTACGACACTAAGATCATGGGATATGAAAAGCATGGTCAGTCCGAGGTCATTTACCAGGTCCTTGAGAAGGTTCAAAATCTGGGACTGAATGGAAACGTCAAGGGCAGATACCGGTTCGTCAGCAATGATGAGTTTTGGTTCGGGAGCCAGTGCCCGGGCAATTGCAATTCTCTGTCTTTGTCCGCCTGAAAATTCATGTGGATACTTACGCATGAATTTTTGATCGAGCCCGACCCGCTCCATTAACGCAATGACCGCTCTTTCAAGTTCTTCATGATTGAGGTTTCCGTGCCTAGTTGTGAGAGCCTCTTTGAGGGTGGACCAGACTGTCATCCTTGGGTTCAGAGACGCGTAAGGGTCCTGAAAAATCATTTGGAAGTCCAGTCGTCTCTGCCGGACCTGTTCAGTATTAAGGCTAGTGAGGTTTTCGTTCTCCAGAATCACTTCTCCCTGAGTTGGAGGAATTAACTGCATGATGGTTCTTGAGAGGGTCGATTTACCACAACCGGATTCACCAACGAGTCCAAGAATTTCTCCTTTCTCAATTGCAATGCTCACACCATCCACGGCCTTGACCGTGTCAACAGTGCGCGAGAAAAGGCCTCCCCTTTTCTTTTGGAAGTGTGTTTTTATATTTTTTATTTCTAGAAAAGGCATTCTTTGAGTTTTCAGGAGAGGCAGCCTGGGCAATTCTGTGCCCAGTGATTGGGTTCTATTTCTTTGAATTCGGGTCTGGAGTCGGTGAGGCATTTGCTCTGGTCGCCGATCTGGTTTCTTTCTCTGAAAGCACAGCCTGGGATAGTCTGCGAAGTGTCAGGAGGGAGCCCTGGAATCGTGTAGAGTTTTTCTCCCTTGGTTTGATGTGCCGGAATCGATTTGAGTAAGGAGCGTGTGTACGCGTGCCTTGGATTTGCAAAGAGTTCGTTGGCGCTCGCTCTCTCAATTATCCTTCCCGCGTACATGATATTTACGTCTTCGCAAATTTCTGAAATGACAGCCAGATCATGAGTAATAAATATGACTGCAGTTCCCAGTTCTTGTTGCCGTTTTTTAATTAGGTCCAGGATCTGTTTTTGGATAGTCACATCGAGTGCTGTGGTCGGTTCGTCGGCGATCAGTATTTCTGGGTTCGTGATCAGGGCCATAGCGATCATTACTCGCTGCCTCATCCCTCCTGAGAACTCATGAGGATACATGGTTATCCTATTGTCAGGTTCAGGTATCCCCACCTCATCCAACGCATGGATAGCTTTTTTTAGAGCTGACCCCTTATCCATTCCCATGTGCAAACGGAGAGGTTCAATGATCTGATCCGCAATCCGCATGTAAGGATTAAGTGAGGTCATAGGGTCCTGAAAAATCATTCCAATTCTTTTTCCCCTGATCGTGCGTAGGACCTTTTCACCGCAACTTAACAAATCCGTGTTCTTATCGAAGATGGCCTCTCCGCTTTCGATTCTTCCAGGAGGCATGGGTAGTAATCCGAGAAGAGAGTAACAGCTCACAGATTTTCCTGATCCTGATTCACCAACAATGCCAATGGTCTTTCCTTTTTCGACAGAGAATGAAACGCCGTCCACTGCCCTCACAATTCCGTTACGGGTGTGAAAGTATGTTCTAAGGTTATTGACTTCTAATAGAGGCATTTTGTCCTATTTCTGTTTAATCTTTGGAGGCTCTCACGTCCAGAGCGTCTCTGAGTCCGTCCCCGAGGAAATTCAATGCAAATAGAGTGATAGAGAAAATAATACCGGGGAAGATCAGTAGTTGGGGATTTGTTTCCAGATAATTGGCTCCTTCTTTAATTAGGATTCCCCAGGAACTGTTGGGAGATTCGACCCCTAGTCCAAGATAAGAGAGGGTCGCTTCGTACATAATGAACCCTGGAACGGTTAGTGTCGCGTAAACTACAGTTGGTCCTAGGGTATTTGGAATGATATGACGAAAAAGGATTGTCAGTTTGCTGAGTCCGAGGGAAGTGGCGGCTTCGACAAATTCCCGTTCCTTGAGGCTCTGTACCTGTGCCCTGACGATACGTGCCAAGGTCAGCCAGCCCAAGAGCCCGAGAGCAAAGAAAAGGGGTAGTACATTTGTGATGCGGTCCGTGAATCCTTTATCCCAATTCAAATTGGTGACGATCCATGCGGAGGGATCCCGTGACCATTCAGAGAGGACAGCCTGTAAAACAATAACGATCATCAGGAAAGGAATAGAGAATAGGGTGTCAACGATACGCATCATGATGGCATCTACCCTTCCGCCGAAAAAACCGGCCAAGGCACCATAAATAATTCCGATAGTCACTGAAACAGCCGTTGCAATGAGTCCGACCAGTATAGAGACCTGTCCGCCATAGAGGATTCGCGAGAAGAGGTCCCGTCCTAGGGCGTCTGTCCCTATCCAGTGCTCAGAACTGGGGCCACTGAATTTGTTCGCTAGATTGACTTGGTTTGGATCCTTGCAGAACCAAGCGATGACAAAGCAGAAGAAGCAGGTGATTGTGAAGACTAAGATGCTTGCAAGGGCAATCTTATTTTTACGCATCCGTAACCAGGCATCTTGCCAGAGCGAGGTTCCCGCTTCTGTGCCTGTGATCTGATTGGTCATGGTTTTAATTTTAATCACTCGTTTACTTTTGATTCGAATCTAGGCGGACCCGAGGATCCAAGACTCCAGTCAGGATGTCAGCTGCTAGGTTCATAATGACAATGAGGAAACCGAAGAATAACGCTACCCCGAGCAGTAAAAACTCGTCTCGTGCAATGACTGCATTCACGAAGTGCTGTCCCATTCCTGGAACCTGGAAGATTGTTTCAACGATGAAAGATCCACTGATCAGAGCCGCGAATGAAGGTCCAATAAAAGCAATTGCGGGGAGTAGTCCACCCCGAAGGGCATGCCTTGTGATCAGTTTATTGGATGGGACTCCCTTTGCTCTTGCCGTTCTTATGAAGTCCTGAGAAAGGATTTCAAGCATGCCCCCACGGGTCAGTCTTGCAAGGTACGCTGCCGTGGTTAGGCCAAGGGTCAGAGCAGGAAGTAAAATATCTACTGGGCTTCCCCATCCTGCAACTTTGAGGCCCGGTAAGTGTGCAGCGATGTAAATTTGGAGTAGTGGGCCGACAGTGAAAGCGGGTACGCATATGCCTATCATGGCAATTGACATCGAACCCCAGTCAACCCAGCTGTTCTTTCGTATTGCAGAAATGACTCCGAGAGGAACACCAATACATATGGCAATCCCCAGTGCGCTGAGACCTAAGATGAGTGAGTTGGGGAAGGACTGTGCAATGATGTCTCGTACTGGTCTTCCTTTGCT
>JABGYE010000007.1:0-3132 GCA_018675395.1 Akkermansiaceae bacterium | reverse complement strand
ATTTAGTGGTGGAGGCCTTAAGAATTGCGCCATCTTTGCATTGGGGATTATGCCGTACATTAGTGCGTCAATTATGATGCAGCTTCTGACTGCCGTAGTTCCTCGATTACAAAGATTATCGCGGGAAGATGGAGGAAGATCCAAAATCAACATGCTGACTCGTTATGTAACGATTGTTCTATGTTTAATACAGGGCTACATGCTTGCCCAATCGCTAGAGAATCCTGAGAACAATATTTTCCTTGCTGATATCGCTCGATACATGGGCGAATCAGGATCTCTTGTGCCGGAGTATGGGTTTCAATTTATCTTTGTGACCGTGATGGTTATTACGGCAGGGACAATGCTAATGATGTGGCTAGGTGAACAAGTTACTGAGAGGGGCATCGGTAATGGAATCTCATTGATAATTTCAGTTAATATCGTTTCAGCGCTGCCTGGTGCTTTGGTGCAGGTATGGGAAACTTATATTTCAACAGCCGAAGTTGCCCCTGGCGAAGCCGCAGACTTACAGAAGCCCTTAACACTGGTGTTTTTAGTGGCATTGCTTTTTGTGGTGATCGCAGCTGTGATAAGTATTACTCAGGCAGTAAGAAAGATCACAATCCAATACGCTAAACGAGTCGTTGGGAGAAAAGTTTATGGAGGGCAAAGTTCATACCTGCCATTAAAAGTAAATTATGCAGGAGTGATGCCGATTATCTTTGCTCAGGCCATTGTTCTTTTTCCTGCGCAAATAATTGCTTTTGCTTTTAAAGATAATTTAACAATGAATAACATTGCCTCTCAATTAACTCAGGGGTGGATGTATTACACTCTGACAGGTTTGTTGATTTTCTTTTTCAGTTATTTCTGGGTCGCAACAATGTTTCAGCCAACGCAAATTGCTGATGATCTAAAGAAGAACGGTGGATATATCCCAGGACATAGACCGGGCAAACCTACTGCCGCTTTCCTTGATTTCACGATGAGCAGGCTAACATTTGCTGGAGCTATTTTTCTTACTTTCATTGCTTTATTGCCGGCGTTAGTTGCAAGGAGGGCAGGAATTTCAATGAACGTTGCTCAATTCTTTGGAGGCACTAGTCTTTTGATTCTAGTTGGTGTTCTTCTCGACATGATGAGACAAGCAGAGACTCATCTCATACAAAGGCATTACGACGGATTTTTACGTAAAGGAAAGATTCGTGGACGAACTGACAGGCGCTTAGGGGCAGGTTCGGCTGCGGGTAAGAATTCTATGGTGTGGCTATATCTTTTGATTGCGGTGCTTATTATTGTTGGAGTCGTTGCGATCATGGTTAACTCATGAAGTTGAGGTTAATTAGTTAAAGTCTCTTCTGACCTAAGTAAGAGTAGAGTAAGATGCCAATTTACCGGGGCAAACAAGTCGAGTCTATGCGTGCAGCTTGCGGGTTAGCTCGTGACATTCTTTTAGAATCTGCAGCTCAAATAAAACCAGGAATTACGACTGGGGAAGTGGATTCCTTTGCAGCTGACTTGATGCAAAAAAACAATTGTAAGAGTGCGTTTCTTGGTTACAAGCAAAGGAATGGTCCCGCCTTTCCAGGTAATGTTTGCATATCGGTAAATGAAGAAATTGTTCACGGCATTGGTGGGCCTAGGGTCATTCAGCCTGGTGATATTATAAAATTGGACGTTGGGATCATTAAGGATGGGTGGGTAGGAGATAATGCTTTGACGGTGCCAGTGGGGGACGTGGGCCATGAAGTTGAAAAGCTTCTATCGGCGACCGAAGAGTCCCTGCACATTGCCATAAGTTTTGCTAGGGAAGGAGTCATGCTTGGCGACTTGTGTGCTTCAGTTGAAAAGCATGTTAGAACTAAAGGGTTTACTGTAGTAAGGGAATTTGTAGGGCATGGTGTAGGGAAGAACCTTCACGAGTCGCCGCAGATTCCAAATTACCGGCCCGAAACGAACCGCCCTAAATTGAGGGAGGGGATGATTTTAGCGATAGAACCCATGGTGAATATGGGCAGCGCAGGGATAAAAATGCTCGATGATGATTGGACCGTTGTGACTGCAGATGGCAAACAAAGTGCTCATTTTGAGCATACTGTGTTAATTACTGATGGAGAGCCAGAGATCCTGACCTGGCGCGAAAGGACTATGATGGCTGGGTCAGAAGCTTAAAATTCAATTAATCTTAAATATTTATCACCTCTAAGTTCGTGAATTGCCTTAAAAATAGGAGAAGTGACCCTTGCAGAATGCGTAATCTATGCTAAACATTTCCTCCGCTTTTGCGGAAGCTGTCCGGTTTCTTTATTTAAATATCTTTGATGCTGATTCGATTAGAGTTGTGTCGAGGATGAAGAATACGAAGAGTTTCGAAATGCGGCAATGAAAGGGGTGAGCCTTAATTGGGTTACACCGCAAACAAACAAAGCAAATAAAATGAAAGTAAGACCTTCAGTAAAGCGATTGTGTGAATCTTGTCGAGTGATTCGGCGAGAGGGAGTCGTGCGAGTTATTTGCAAAAACCCAAGGCACAAGCAGAGACAAGGTTAATTTCAGATGGCTAGACTTTTAGGTATAGAGATTCCGAACGAGAAACGTATAGAAGCTTCGCTTCCTTACATATATGGAATAGGCAATCAAACAGCAAAGAAGGTCCTTGATGAGGCTGGTATAGATCCTGACATACGAACGGGTGAACTAACTGATGACCAATTGAGCCAAATTGTTAATGCTATTAATTCTGCGGGCATTATTATTGAGGGTGATTTAAGGAGAGAGCTTCAAGCGAACATGAAGCGCTTACAGCAAATTAATTCCTACCGTGGAATATTGCATCGTAGAGGCATGCCTGTACGAGGTCAAAGAACTAAGACGAATGCGAGGACACGTAAAGGCGGGAAAAAGAGAACAGTAGGGGTCGAACGGAATCCGAACGCGAAGAAAGGAAAGGTTTAACAAATCTTTTAATCAATTTTATTAGTAAAATATTTATTAATTTATATGGCTGACGACGAAAAGGAATTGCCGGAAGAGGAAACTCCAAAGGCAGAAGAGGAAACTCCAAAGGCAGAGGAAACTCCAAAGGCAGAAGAAACTCCAAAGGCAGAAGAAACTCCAAAGGCAGAAGAAACTCCAAAGGCAGAAGAAACT
>JABGYE010000008.1:0-9127 GCA_018675395.1 Akkermansiaceae bacterium | reverse complement strand
CTCAGGTGCTGGCTCAGGTGCTGGCTCAGGTGCTGGCTCAGGTGCTGGCTCAGGTTTTACGTAAGTTGGATTTGGAAAGAATGCGTATTCGAAAGATCTTTGTTCTGGTTTGTTCAATAAATCGTCATTCGCGTCTTTGAGCTCATTGTAATGTGCTTCTATTTCTTCTTTAGTGACCTTGATTCCATCTTTGGATTTTTCGATTGGCTCTTTGATGACATAGGCTATGACATTTTGGTTTTCTTTTTTATAAACCATGTCTACTTCATGCTTGGATGGGACAACACCACTTCCTACAAGCTCGGTTAATTTTACGTAACTAATTTTATCTTTAATAAGTTGAGCAAAGTCCTTTTCAGTAAAATCTCCTGCGAGCGCTGTTGATTTAAAGTATTCCCATGCATTTAGATTAAATCTATTTAGAGGTTGCCCCATAGTGTCTCTTACTTGGAAGATGTCCATTCTTTGTATTTCATTTTCCACTTCCGAATCGGAAACAAAAATACCGAGGCTCTTGGATCGGTTCCTTAGAATGGTTAGATTGTAGGCAAAGGCTTGAGCCATTCCACTCTGATTCTGGTTATTTCTTACGCTGGTTATTTGATTGGCAAAATTAAAGTAATCCATGGACCGGAGCTGATAGACTATGGAAAGTTTTTCCAGAATGTTTTCATAGTCACTCTGGCTGTACCATTTACCATCTATGCTAAAGAGTTCTTTCCGCTTCTCTCTGTCGGGTCCACGACCAGCGTCGTAGAAGAAGGTAAAGGCAATAATGACAATTACTGCCACGAAGAGCATGACCGTTTTCTGATGTTTACGAAGGTATACTAGCATTTTATAGATTCTTTGAGCCTTTAATAGTTTGAGCCTTTAATAGCTGATTGCGGGGTGGACATTAATTACTAAATCACTGCACGATCAAGTGAATTTTGTTAGCTTTCTGCGGAGGGGTTAACATTTTGAAGTACAAAATAAGCAAAATTTATATTTAACTGCCCAGCGCTTGGTCCATTGCTTCGTCTGCGGAGGTGCCGTTTTGTTGGGCTCTCAAGTAGCATTCTCGTGCCAGATCAAGGCGCTTAGGGTCTTCGGTAGCGTAGAGGTAAGCCAGATTGTAGTAAGCGTCTCCGAAATTTGGATCAATGGTTATGACGCTTTCGAATTCCTTGATCGCTCTTTCTCTGAGTCCCTGCTTAATGCAAATTGCTCCTAGGTAATGATGTGCCTTGGCATTTTCTGGAGATTTTTTTAATCCCTCATCGATGCTTTTAATGGCTAGGTCATCGAGTCCTATGCGGTAATAATAGACTCCTAAGATAAAGTGTGAGTATCCATTGTCTGGTTCTATCTGAATGGATTTTTTAAAGAGCGTTTCAGCTTCCTGATTTTGCCCTAACCTCATTTTTACGATCCCCAGATTCCTTAGGGCGTAGACGTTGTCAGGTACAATTTGTAGAATTTTTTCATAATTCTTGGTGCATTCTTTGTAGTTCTCTTTGGCAAAGTCAAAAGCGATAGCGGCTGCGTATTGTGTTAAATTTTCATTGAGACCCACCTTTGAAAGTTGCCCTTCATTATTTTGGCTAAGTTCGGGATAAGTAATGGGTTTTTGCGGGTCTCCTTGAACAAGGATTAGTCCTGATTTCTTACCTAGATCACCGAGTAAACTTTCCTTCAAGAGTTCTTGTTCTTGGGCAGTTAGAACAGTACCTGTGCCGGCAAGTTTTTCAATCTGATTAATGAGTCCACGCGAAGCGACTCCTTGCCTAGTCAGTTCTTCTAATACAAGTTCCTTGGCTTGCTTGCGCCATGCTTGTTGCATGATCTGTCGCTTCACGATACCTCTGAGTGTTTTGTTTTCTAAGAGCGCGGTCTGAGCGATTGAATCTTTGCCCTTGGGTGATTTTAATGCTTCAGCTAAGTTATTTTCAGTGATTTTGAGTTTTGAGGAAAGGTCAGTAATTCTTTCTTGGTATTGGCTATTTTCCTGCTGAATGGTAGCGAGTCGCTCTTCTACTCCTTTAATTCTGTTTCGTAGAGAAGCGATTTGCTCAGCGTCTCTTTCTTTCTCGCTTGATAAGCGCTGCACTTCGGTCCTGGCTTCCGAGAGTTGCTTTTTTAATGTGAGGTTTTCAGCTAGTAATTTTTTAACATCATTGTCACTGACCCCGTTGAGAAGTTCCTCGATACGAGTCCTTTCAACTTTCAGTTCTGCGCGTTGAGCTTCAATCGAATCAGTCGATGATTTAACTTTGATAATTTCTTGCTCAAGTTCAATGTTACGTTTTTTCGCTTTTAAAAATGACTCGTTTACTAGGGCAAGATCATTTTGGAGGTGGGCTATTTCGGTCTTTAGTTTTTTCGCATCTTCTGAATCTAGTTTTTCTGAATCTAGTTTTTCTCTAGCAACTTTGAGCTCATTCATTAGGCCTGCCTGAGCCCCTTGTGATGTTTGTAGATCCTTTACTGCTTTTTTGTAATCGAGCTGAGTTCTTTGTAGGTTTTCTTGAAGTTTTTTCTGTGACAATTCTAATTGCTTAATCGCAGCGTCCCGTCGTTCTAACAGTGATTCTTTATTGGTGTCATTAGTTGGAGGTTTGTTTGGTATTCCAGGAACCTCATCAGTTACTCTTTCGTCGGGCAGATTTTTTCGGCACCGATCAATGGCTTCGTTAACTTTTCTTCTGCGATAATTTAGAACTTCTGGTCTCCAGCCTCTATGGTCACGTGCAATGTTATCTAGTATAATTTTAGCGTCATTGAACTTACGAAGCGCTTCAGAGAAGTTGCCACTTTGTTCAAGTTTTTCTGCATCTTCAACTTGTAGATAAGCTTCTAGATATATCGTTCCTGGATCCTGAGAATGGGCTGTGGGGATACAGTTTAACCATATGGCTGCAATGATTGCAGTTGTCCTGAGAACTGAAACTTTGAGGGCTGATAGTCTTAGCATTTTCTGAAGGGGTGCTCAATATAAGCTACTGACTGAATATGTGTTAAAAAAAATATAAAAAACTAATAAAAATGAAATCTTTTATTAAAAATAAAGACTTATTAACAATATATTGATTCTATGTATTGAGTGGAATTGGATTATTTGGCATTATTTTACTGTGAATCATTCTATTGATAGGCAGGTGCTTGTGCTTAATCGCCTGTGGCAACCTATTAATTTATGCTCTGCTCGAAGAGCGATAGGGCTTCTTTTTCTGGGTCATGCTCAGGCCGTTGGAACGTTCGGTGAAGAGCAGTTTTCGACTCATGATTTTGAATCTTGGCTGCGCCTCGAAGAGCGCCCTGAGGATTGGCCAGTTGTTAATACTGTTTCTTCCTGCTTCTGCTTACCTTCAATTATTGTGCTTGCAGCTTTTGATAGGCTTCCAAGAAAAGAAGTTAAGTTTTCCAGAGAAAATATTTTCCAGAGAGATGGTTACTTGTGTCAATACTGCCGCAAAAAATTTGATACTCGTGAATTGAATTTGGACCACGTGATTCCGAGAGATAAGGGAGGCGCGACGAGTTGGGAGAATGTTGTAACATCATGCATTAGGTGCAATACGAAGAAAGGTAACAAGTTACCCAAAGAGGCTGGGATGTTTCCTTTAAAGAAACCGGTCGCTCCTAAGTGGAGGCCTTTGGTTGGATTTAGAAAAGAACTCGAAAGTCATTACCATCAGAGTTGGAGACTGTTCTTGGATCCCAATCCGTCGGCCGTGGAATTGAGTTCCTGATTTTAGTGAGACTCTGTAAAAAAAATGAGCCGTGCATTGACGGCTCATTTTAATTCAATTTTCGGGATGATAATTTCTTTATTACAAAGCGAATTGTTTGATGTGCAGGACGCGATAATTGTAAAAATTTTCCAATGAAGGTTGCTGCATGTTTGGATCATTCCAGTAATCCGGGATCGTATTATCACTAGGGTCAATGAAGCGCTCTATGATAGCTGATCCGCGCCAAGTTCCTGTTGGCTTGTCTTTTTCAGCGTCGACTATATCCGGAGCCACACTCCTAGCCTTCTTTAAGGTTTGAACGATCATGTGTACCTTGAAGACGTTAGATTTGGTCGTTAGTCTTGGTTGCATGTTTGCGTATGGTCTTTCCTTGACGTTATCACCGGTCAATTTGTGAGAGGCCCAGAACTTCCGCATCTTAGGATAATCTGGATTTTGGCTTCCACTCTTGTTGCCTAGCGTAGTGCCTTCAGGAACTAGATACATTTCACAGATTTCTGTAGGAGAACGGAAGAGTCTGTTCTCTTCAAACCTATCTTCCCACTGTTGTAATGTTTCGTAAGCGTCGATTTTCTTCCTCCACGAGTCAGAGCCTCCGTTCTTTTCCTTGTACTTGTCTCCTTGCTCGGTCGGAATGGCAACTACCCGTTCCGCTTTCATTAATGCGTGTATGGCAGTGTGTCGTTTAATGTAATCGAACGGGACGATCTGAGTGTTTAGGTTTATCTTGCCTCTCGTTGCAGCTGGCATGGAAACGGCATAAGGTTCTACTACTGGCATCCAGAAAAGATCCATCCATAGGTGGTCTGGCGGATCTCCTTTATTGGGCTGATCTGGTGCACCGAAATGTTCTGGATCTGGTCTGAAGAGGAGTGTCCTCCATGGAATGCCTTCCTGTACTCCGGATGACATGGAACCCCACATCCCAGGTCCGCATATGACACGGTTCGGTGAGAAGTTTGCTTTTGATGTCACGTCAGCAGCAGTCAGTGCTTTTTCGTCAAAATAGGGGTTGCGGTTTCCGCTTGGACGGTTGCCATCGTCACCACGGTTCACGTAAGGCCCATCCATCTGCATTGCGATACCGTTGTCCCAATCTCCGGTGATCATTGGATCCACTGAGAACTTATAATCAGTCCTTGGATTGCCTTTAACATCAACGAAGAAATTTGGATTATCCGGCGAGATAGGGAAGTCAGGCGTTGCAGAGTCTGAGTAGCCTGCACCGACAATGAATTCTCGTTCGTTTGAGAATCCAGTGTATTTATAGCCGTCCGGATCCACTAAACTATGAGCTTGCCTGTCAGTGCTATTGAATTTTGGATGAGGCTGGAATACGTGATTTTCGATGACTCGCTTTGCACCTAAGAGCCTGAAATCACTGTGACTGACGACGAGTGATCTGACGACGGTGCCGGGGCTAATGAGGTTCTGTGGATTATTTCTGGCCTTAGAGCATGTCTGTTTCCAGGTATCACGATTATCATAACGGGGAACGGGAATGGTGAATTCATTTGGGAAGTCCAGCTCGAATACCTGAATGAGGTTGTTCACATCGGAACTGTCAGCACCGCCCCGTGTGTCGTATAGAACGACGCGCATGTCTGGCTCTGAAGCTGGAACCCTATCCGCTGCACCTTGGATTTTAACTTTTAAGAGTCCACCGCCTCCAGGTACCGGTACTCCGCCAGCTGCATTGCCTCCTGATGGGGTCCAATAAACTGGCTGAGTCGTTCCATGTTGGCGAGGTCCTCCATGAGCTCCCCAACCTCTGAACCCTTTGAGGCTCATGGACGTTTCGCATCTTGCCTTGTTGTTTGGAATTAACTTGCCGATATTAGCTCCGTTAATAGTGATTGCGGCGGGTTCCTGATTCGAATTTCCAAATCGTTTTCCGATGACTTGCAAAGAAGTATTGGGAACCATTTTAGTGAATCCGTGACTCGGGCAAAAAGTTTCCAGTAGCAGACCAACCTCAATGCGTACGCCTCCTGGTGGGAGCTGGCTTGCATTGCCCTGAGTCGTTCCGTCTTCAGTTCGTTGGCCAGTGCATTTGAAAATTAACGAGACTTCTGTGAGTGTGGGTAATCGACCGTATCCTCTTGGAAACTTCAGATAAGGCTTGTCCCACCTGCTCTGGTGAGGTGAGGTCCCTCCACAGAGGCAGCAACCGGCGACCTGACCGTGCCCGGAGGAATTGCCTCGGGCCGTGTACTGGTCCGTGTTGTAGGGATCGTTTAGATTGGTTGTCCTTACATAGTCCCAAAGCTGAGTGAGGATTTGCTTGCCGTCCTGATAAGGGCCAGAGCCGTACTTTCTTCCTAAACTTCCTCCGTACCCTGGGATCTCATTGCTGGGAGAAATGAGATTCACCAAGTAATTATCAAGGAGTTGAAGATTCTGTCCGCTAGCGTTTCCGTAAATCTCATTGTGACGACTTCCACTGCTGTTCCTTTGCCAGTAATATTTTCTTCTGGTTTTACCAAGCGTGGAGACGAAGACGATCAGATTATCAAAATAGGTATTTCTACCAGTATTTGTGTAGGTTGGCCACATGGTCATCTTTGGCGTTCCGAACATGGTCAGTTCAGGAGCGATGCTGTTAGCAGTCAAAAAGAAACGTGACTGCTCTAACTTTCTTCTACTGATTTGAGAACTTCTGAAAGTCTGAGCTTCTTGTCTTTCGTCGATACTTCTATTTCTTTCATGCTTATATAGAAGTTCATCGTAAGTTGCGTAAAGACGGTCATCGTCCCAAGTGACTCCCTTAGTCGCGTTCGTGGACCCGGACGCTGAAGAGTTTTTATACTCTATCTTTGGAACTAGATCGTAAATGTTTCTCAGTTTGGCCTTATCTTCTGAAACATCCTCATGCGGATAAAGCACTGAAGAGAGTGAGACCATCGAAGGGTGGCCAGGGAAACGAGTCGTTTCTTTTTCGACTGGCTGTTTTAATGCCATTTCACGCTCATGTCTTGAATCGTACCTTGGGATGTCCCAAGGCACTCCTTCAGCCGCCGTGTTAACGTTTATTTTATTACATTCATCATCGGTCCAGAAAGCGACTCTGGAAACGATTGGATTATTAGATGTGGGCTGACTAATTCCTGAGTTAGGGATGAATTTGTTCGATTTATCCAAGTAACCCATGGTCCCATCTTCGAGGACATATAACCATTGTACAGGCATGGGGAGCCTCTGTGACTTCGGGTCACTTCCGGGTAACTGGACTCCAGGGATCTGAGTCCCTGTTGAAGTGTTTTGTGTGTAGTTAAAGCCCTCTACATTGTCGCGGTTCGTGTTGTTGGAGCTTCGACGTGCCCTAGGATCAACGATAGGAAAGTACAGTTCATCTTCTCTCTCTGAGTACAGCGGAGAATTTAAATCAACGTAATGAGCGGGTTTCTTGTCCCAGTCTTCAACGACATCCTTGACGAGGTTATATTCACTCTGTTCTTCCATTCTCTCCGAGGAGTAGAGCTTGAATTTTTTGGCGGCAAGCGCGTCATAGTCTGTTCCTTTATTTGAGAATGTAGTTATGGCACCTGGTTGAGAGACCCAAGTGTATCGTTTCCCTTCCTGAGTCTGTTCAGCGGTCGCTTTTCTTATTTGGGCCATGACCATATTGGTCACGACATCGGTCAATTGCCTGGTCCTGAGACTGGACCCGTAATAGTTTGAAGAGTCCAATTCCTTTTCGGCAGCTGAAAAGAATCCCCAGATCAAAAGGGTCATCAGCATGAGTACTGAAAGGACAGTAACAATGGCAATTCCGCTTTCCTTTTCTCTTGGCTTCTTAAGGGCAGGTCCTTTGTCGGGATGAGTTTTGCTTTTTTGGGAATGATTGGATTGTCGGGTCGACGTTTTCATGGATTCAATGAGTTAGGCAGAGCGAAAATGCTTTGTCTTAGTTTGGTGTGGAAATATTTTAGATTAAATTAATTATCCGAGTATAAAAAGAGTTCAATTGGCGTTTTTAGCTGCTCATATTATACCGATTGGATCGTTATGAAATTAGGTTTTAGTGTACAGGGATAGGGGTAGCTTATTTTATCACTTTGAATTTACAATTGATATACAAGAGCGTCAATGCGGTTTTAAGGATATACTGTAAATTAAGGGTAATTTATAGAAATTATGATAATTCTAAAGAGTCGAACGCAAATCATTGTAGCGTTCTTTTACTGTATCATTAATTACCTTTTGATCCTCCTCTGATAATTTTTCTATAGGATATTTAAATTCAGTGTCGTCTGAGCGTTGAAAATTACCTACCCCTTCAATCACTGATGCTAGGGCGGCAACTAACTGATTTCCTCCTGTATTTGTCCAGGTCCTTTCTTTTACGAGTAGCTGAGCTTCAACTTTTTTGAGGCTCAATTTAGGCATTTCTTGTCCGTTATGTTTGATCCTTTGACCCGTGTCCCAGGCAATATATTCCACGTGCTGATTGAATGGCTTTTTGCCTGCGCCTTCGATCATGACGGGTCCGCTTATGAATATTGCGCTGCCTTTAACTTTTTTTGGCGGTAATGGGACACCGTCCCTATCAAGTTTAATATCCAGTGCCGTGACTGATGATATTACTATGAGGCCGTCATCGGACTGATCATTGGAAACGGTCCCGTTTACCCAGCGCTTCAGGGGAGTCCCTTGGATGATCGACTGTTGGATTGCTATTTCAGTTTCTGATGCATTCGCTTTGACGACTGAGAGGCTAGTTGATCCATTTGAATTTCTAATCTTATCTAATCTTTTTTGCAGATTTTCTGCTTTTGCTCGGAGCCTTGAGCTAAGGAAACGTACTGGAATCGTAATGGTTTTATTGTCAGTGGTCCTGAGGCTGGCTTTATCATCTTTGACTTCGACTATCTCAACTATTTGATATGACTTTCCTTTATAACTTAATCTTTCAGGCCGTTGAGCAGGACTCATTGTGATGCAGAAAAAAAGTGTAGCAGATAGAATGATGGAAAATCTCATAATGGGCACGTGGTTTATATGATTAGATTTAGCAGATTTTAATTAGAATTTATTAATAAAAGTCTCCTTTGTTTATTATTATGCTAATTTTTTGCTTCAGTGAAGCGGAATCGATTCCGAAGATCTTGCGTCTGAGCCTGTTAGTGTCATTATTTAAGTAGTTAGTGTCGATAATGAATGATCGACTCAATGAACCCCACCACACATGACATCATGAAATTCCTCCTCAAGAACTTTCTCTCAGTTGTTTTTTTGCTTAGCGCGATAATCTATTCGTTTGCGGAAGATGAGATCCCGTTAGTTCTTGAAGGCGCGGTATGGAAGTACCTTGATGATGGGAATGATCTTGGAACGGATTGGAGGGAAAGCGACTATGATGATTCATCATGGGAGAGCGGTGCGGCGGG
>JABGYE010000382.1:0-9981 GCA_018675395.1 Akkermansiaceae bacterium | reverse complement strand
GTCGGGGACAAGTTACGGGACCTGTGTCCTTCATGCGGCTCCGGAATCATCGGTCGGAGGACCATTAGCTGCCGTGATGGATGGGGACAAGATCACCTTGGACCTTGAAAATAGAAGAATTGATTTGGATGTTCCTGAGCAGGAGATTGCACGTCGGGTCGAAGATTATTGCTGCAATGATGAGCGATATCATAGAGGTTATACGAAGCTCTTTATTGATCATGTGACTCAGGCCGATAAGGGATGTGACTTTGATTTTCTTGAGGGCACTGAGGTAACTCCAGAGCCTGAAATTTACTAAGGGTTAACCCTTAATTTGAGATGTTGTTTGTTATAATTTTTAGTGGGGTCTTACTGGCTCTCTTTGTGCTTAGGTTAGTATTCTTTCGTGGTCCCATAGCTGAGCATGTATCCGTGCCACCTGAAGGAATCCTCGATATGCATTGCCACACTGCCGGCATTGGTGCAGGTGGGAGCGAGGCTTGGATTTCTGATGAATTACGTAAGAGTTGGAAATTTGGACTATACCTGAAGGTATTTGGTAGTAATGAGGAGGAGGTCAATGAGGAGGGGGATCAGATCCTAATGGAAGTCATTGCTTCTTCGGTCCGCGATTCGGATCACGTTGATGGCGCCGTCATTCTGGCAATGGATGCCCCTTACACTGATGATGGGGAGATCGATAAGGGATCCGGGGAAGTTTGTGTTCCTAACCGGTTCGTTGGAGAAAAAGTAAAACTGTATCCGGAGCTTCACTTTGGTTCTAGCGTTCATCCGAACCGATCAGATGCGCTTGAAGAGCTGATCTGGTCAAAAGAGAATGGTGCTGTTCTAGTCAAATGGCTGCCAAATATTCAGAATATTGACCCTTCAAATGAACGGTATGTCCCTTATTATCAGAAACTTGTTGATCTTGATATTCCACTTTTAACGCATGTGGGGGATGAGGATTCATTTTCCAAGACGAATAACGCTTTAGGTGACCCTCAATTACTGAAACTTCCTTTGGAAAATGGAGTTAGAGTCATTGCTGCGCACGTTGCAAGCTCAGGCAAGTCTCAAGGCCAGGACAATGTAGAGAGGTTGCTGGAAATGATGGAGAATTTTCCGAACCTCGTTGCTGATCTTTCGACGATCACTCAGACGAACCGCAGGAAATATTTAAAGACCGTTCTCAATGATCAGAGGCTCATTGGTCGTTTGATGTACGGGACCGATTATCCACTCACAAACACTCCACTTGTCACGCCTTGGCAATACCCTTTGAATTTAACGTTGAGGCAAATGTGGGAGCTGAGTAAGACTCGAAATTCGTGGGACCGTGATGTGAAATTAAAAGCGGCTCTAGGTGTTCGCTCTGAGGTCTTTAAAATGAGTAAAGAATATTTAGGGGTTACCTAAGTGTTTATATACTCTTTTTATAAAGAACCTTAGGATGATTGTTCGTTGCTGTGATTGGTGTTAAAGTGATGAATGAAAATTTTACTCTTGGTGTGGTTCTATTATTTAATTTCTTTCAGTGTTGCACAGTCAGGTACGGCCACTGAGAAAAGGACAAAGGAACTGGATAATTATTGGGCCGAAGTGTCACGTTCAGTTCGTGAAGGTGATTTCCAAAGTTATGAGGCGACCTGTCATAAGGAAGGGGTACTAGTTTCAGGAACCAATAATTCGAGTTACCCTCTCTCAGATGCGCTGGCCCGTTGGAAAAAAGATTTCACTGCCACCAAAGAAGGTAAGATAAAGGCGAACGTTGAGTTCAGATTTTCACAGAGGATCAGTGATTCAACCACCGCACATGAGACGGGTATTTTTCTGTATTCAAGTGGTGACCCCGGAGAGAATCTCAAAAAGGAGTACATTCACTTTGAGGCACTCCTTGTGAAAAGAAAGGGAAGTTGGAAAATTATAATGGAGTATCAGAAGTCTAAGGCCAGTCAGGCCGAGTGGAATAAACTGGCGGTGAATTGATGGAAAAAATTAAGAAGCATTACATCCATTACATTAATAATTTTGAAGAAACTAAGAGAGAAACCGAGTGATGCCTTGACTTTAATTGGAGGCTTACAATAATACTTTTTTAATAACCGTTATTCAGATAATAAGACCATGAATGTAGAGATCCTTTATTGAGGAATGTGAAACTACAAACCCCAAGCCGTCAGTTCGACGGACGAGATCAATGAGGGGTTTGCAGAAGCGAACGTTGAAATTATTGAAGGGAGTGGAGGGGTCTTTGAGGTTACCGTTGACGGTTCACTTATTTATTCAAAGAAGGAGACGGGACGTTTTCCAGAGAAGGGAGAATTGATCAGTTTAATGAAATAAAGAGCCGCCTCCCTTTCCTTTCATGAATAACCCCACTTAGAAAAGGAAGGGGACGGCAAGTCTCAGCAAGTTTCCACATACACTAGATGAGATACTAATATAACTACCTGTGAGCGGCAGATATTAGGAAAAAAAACAAAAAAGTTATTTTCCGCATAACATTGACATAATAAATATTATTTTTTGCAGGTAGATTTCCCATAACTGGCTCATTTTGTGTCTATTCTATAGACTAGATAATTTCCCTACTAATTGAATTGATGCATGTCTATCCAAGGTTCTGAAGAAGATCCGATTGAGTATCCAATCACTTCAGAGATTGATTTACACACTTTTCGTCCCAATGAGGTCAGTTCACTTCTTAGGGAATATATTAAAGAATGCAGGCAGAGGGAGATCCTTGAGATCCGTGTCATCCATGGCAAGGGGACAGGCACTTTGCGTGAAGGTGTACATCGACTTTTGGATCAAATGCATGACCAAGTTAGGAGTTATCGATCAGGAAATGAAACGAGTGGAAGTTGGGGAGCAACATTGGTAACGCTCAATAGATTATGATTTAGTCATTAGATAAAACTTGTTACTTAATGATTTATTATTAAAAGAACTTATGATCGTCGACAAAGATCCAAATTTTTCCGCATAGTTATAGATAATTATAATTAGTCGAGCGGATTCATTTTTCAAGTTCCTTGATGGCTGATTTGGTCACTTTGGATAACTGTGAATTTGGCTCTGCGGAGGCAAGTAATCTTTCTAAGGGTTCTTTAAATTGTTTCATATTCTCATCAGCGATGATTCTGATGGCTGCGATTTGAATCTTTTTGGAAGGATTTTTAATGGCCTTGGAAATTAGGTCCGTATCTTTTTTTTCCTGCCATCTGGTAGAAGTCAAGAGTGCTACTTTCGAATTTTCTGATAGGGATTTCCATTCTAATTTTGTTTTATTTTCGGATCTTTGAGTGTGCCAAAAGAAAGAGGCAAGTTTGAAAGGATCATTGTTCATGTCCTTTAATGGTTCCGCTTCCAGTTTTCCGGGTGATTTTTCAGTGGCTATTGAGTTTTGCTTTTCAGGCTTATTTCCTTTTCCTCCTAAAGGAATCAGTTTCCAGACCTTGCCTTTCCCGTGTAGCTGGTAACTCGCATTGACCCAGTCAGTGAAGAAGACGGATCCATCCTCGGCATGTGCAAAGTCAACTGGTCTAAAATTGGCATCTCCTTTAACTATGGTCTTCATAGTTGCGGAGTAGTTTGAGTCCTTCTTGGTCAGTTTGTACTGTTCAATTTGTCCTAGTGCCCAGCTTGATACCCATAAATGTTCACCATAAGGAATCACTGAACAGGCCGCTTCACCAGTCCCGCAAATCATCGGTAGAGTCCCTGGAAGTTCACCGTTCCATGCTTGTAGTGGGTTCGTCCCTGGTCTTCCGTACTTGAACTGATAACCATAATCGCCACCAGGGACAATCTTGAGGAGTCGGTTTGTTGGTCTTTGGTCAGGATCATTGTCTACGGCAAACATTTCCCCTTCCTTCGTTAAGCAGATTCCAAAAGGATTCCAGAAACCAGTCGCTATTTTTGAGAGGGATCCATCTGAGAGATCATAACTATAAATATTACCGCCTTCTCCACCGCCCTTCAAACTGGTCACTTCTATCGGGCCTGAGTAACTGATAATTTCATAGTCCTTTCCGAGGTTTTCACCGAGTCCAAAATAGAGTTTGGAGTGATCAGAGGTTAAAACTAATCCACAAAGACCGTTGTGAGGATATTTTCCCGGTGTTTTTAGTGTTATCAGGTTCTCTTTTGAGTCTGCAGCCCCGTCACCATCCTTGTCATCTAGTCGAAATATTTCTGCGCGTGTGGCAACGTAGGTGGAGCCTTTCCCGTTTGCTTTGATTGACATCGTATGGGTTCCTCCTTCGTAATAGATGTCAACCTTGTCAGCTTTTCCGTCATTGTTCTTATCAGAAAATGCTAGGATCCTGTCATTTTTAGGTCCTTCATAATCATCGGGCCGGAAATGGGTATGTGACTCTACTACTAGGAGTCGACCTGACTGGTCCAGTGTGCAACCAATCGGGGTTGAGACCATTGAATTATCGGCAAAGAGTTCGAGTCTATAGTTAGGGTCAAGGGACTTAGGTTCTTCTGTAAGTCCAGAAATAGGAAAGCTAAGTATTGCTAATAGAGATAAGAAATCTTGTAGTTTCATATTTAATTATTTCCGCTTATAGGGTTTGCTCGATAATTGACCCCTTTCTTGAATGAGACAGAATAGTCTGAGAATTTTTTATTTGGCTCAGGATAATCAGTGCTCACAAATTGGGCTCCACTCGAGAGAGCTTTGTCCCTTCTATAAGTATCATTTTTTCTTGCTTCTTGAGTGTCAGAGTCTGCTCTCGTGCGGACCATGAAACCTGATTTGACTAAGCGTTTGATTTGCGCGTGCGCTCTGATGGGATCATTGAGCTTAAAGAAGGCAGCTCCGGGGTCATTCTCACCGACACTAGCAAATAATAATCTTCCTTCTAGTGATGGATTTTTTGCAATATACATGTCGCGGATTTTTCCGCCATTATCGAGTCCGAACATGACTTTTCCTCTGGATTTATCCAGTGAAGGCCATCCTGTTTTAAGGATTGCTTCCCTTAGGGTTTTGAATGTTCCTCTGACAGAGTCCGGAGTAATGATTCGTTCTTTTTTAAATACGCTGAGAATTTCTTTTTCGACTCCTTCAAGTAGCGAACGGGTCAAGGGGACCGGTTTCTTCGCAAGAGGAACGGGGCTTTTATCTTTCATTTCAAGAAGTATGAAGACGGGAACGTGTGAGGGTGTTTTTTCTGACCATGCTTGAATTTCTTTTAATGCGGAGATGAGGGTGGGGGTCGTAGTGAGATAATCGACTGCCGAGTCATGGAGGACTTTGAATCCTGGTTTCTCCATTTCCTTACTAAACATTACGGGTGCATTGAAGCCAAGTAGGTTAGGGGCTTTCCTTCTTGAGTAGTGGCCTCCCTTAGGATCAGCGAAAACATCCAATTCAAAGTGACGTACTCCGAGTGTCTGTAATTGCTCTGTGAGTGGGCGATGCGTGTATTCAAGGGAATTCTTAAGTCCACGGTTGATAATTCCTATTCTATTAAGATTCTTTGCAGGGAGAGCAATATGGTATGAGTTATGAGTCCCAATGAGCTGTATCTGATTGATTCTTGTTGATTCTTTATTTTTAGCAAAGGAACAGGTGACCGATATGAAAATCGATAATGCTGCGGTCGTACCAAAATGGGCGAGGACCATAGGTCTATATACTATTTAACCTTAGAGCTTCTTGATCTTAATGTTTCGATAAGAGACAAGGTGCCCGTGGTCCTGAAAACCTATGTGTCCTTCTCTCTTGAAGTCCTTCAAAGCTGTCTTGTATTTGTTCTTGGAGCCATCCGGATTCTTATTAGGCTCTGTCCATTTATTAAGATCCATTCCGTTAATGACTTCACCGTTCATTTCAACGGTGATCATATTATCCTTTGCAGTAATTTTGACTTTATTCCAACCGGTCGTTGCATTATTTTTCTTTGGAGGGACCAGATCATAGAGAGCGCCTACCGAGTGCTTGTTTGGACCGTTAGGTTTCTCAACTTGAACCTCAATTCCAGTCTGCACGGGGTTCTTAGGGTTATCTGTTCTAAAGAAAATGCCACTATTACCGGTAGTTTTAAATTCTAGTGAAAGAACGAAGTCTCCGAACCTTTCCTTACTCCATATATCGCCGGTTTTCTTTTGACCTTGGAGTGTACCATCAACGACTTCCCACTTGGAGGCGTTGCCGCTGCGGTCCTGCCAACCAGTGAGGTCCTTTCCGTTGAAGAGTGATTTACTATGGTGATCTGCAGAGCTCAGTCCTGAGATTGCAATTAGAGTAATGAGAGTCGAGGTGATTTTTTTCATAGCTTTAGGATTAGAGGGATTATTTTGTGCTTTCTAGGTCCTCGTGTCGAGAATCCTTTTCATTGAAGATGAGGATATAATCACTTAGCCGTTCTTTATCTAAGCAGGTCTAAGCCAAACTGCGATGAAATGTAAACAGAATTGATTCTGGACATGATCAATTATTATCTTGAACCTTTGTATTCCTATGAATAAATGCACGGACTCAACTCGGCGGACAATGAATTTTCCATCCCCATTAATATCTGTGCTTTTCTTTTTCTCGGTTCTGATCAGTTTAGCATCCTCTGAGACACCGCTAATCATTGCTCACCGTGGCGCGTCCGGTGCTGCCCCTGAAAATACAATAGAAGCATTTAACTTAGCGTGGAAGCTTGGAGCTGATGGCATTGAGGGAGATTTCCATCTGACTAATGACGGATATATCGTTGCAATTCACGATGCTGACACAGGCAAGGTTAGTGGGGGGAAGATTAAGCTTGTTGTGAAAAAGTCCAATCTCAAGGAGTTGCAGGACATTGATGTGGGATCATGGAAGGATAAAAAATATTCTGGTGCTCGTATTCCCACATTGGAACAAGTTGTAGATTTAGTTCCGGACGGAAAAAAAATCTTTATCGAAATTAAATGTGGGACTGAGATCATGGCACCTTTAATTAAAGTTCTTGATCAAAGAATCAAAGAGCGACCTGAAATGACTAATCAAATCAGCTTCATCGCCTTTGACTATCATGTCATTAAGGCTTGCCGCAAACAGTGGCCTAAGATCGAAGCTAATTTTCTAGAATCTTACAGAAAGATTAAGGGCGCATGGATGCCTCAGCAGAATGATGTTTTTCAAACTCTTAAAATGTCTTTGGCTAGCGGTCTTGGAACTCAGGCCAATGAAGAGGTAATTGATTCAGGTTTTGTGAAAAGGCTACGTAAAGGTGAACTATCTTTTCATTGCTGGACCATTAACGAGATCAAGCAAGCAAGGCACTTTCGTGATTTGGGTGTAGACTCTATAACTACAGACTTTCCGAAGAAAATTAGAGAGGGGCTGAAGTGAAATTACTCTGTCACTGAGCGTTTTTCCTCCAGTTAATTCAATATCTTATTTTGGCTAATGGAATTAACTAGCTCCCAAAGCACTTTTTTTTTATGTTATTAGCGTGAAGAGATTACCGCTACTACCCCTTGTTTTGTTGCTCTCTATTAGTTGTGAGAAGCACCCTAAATTGAAAAGAGGTGATAGGATCTATTATAGATATGATAGTAATGCTGGTTACGAAAAAACAGTAGGATTAGAGAATGGTGATGATGATTTCCCGGATCATGTTTGGTTTATCTCCGAAGAATATGACAACTGGCAAGATTCAATTATGTTTAGAGCAATAGATAATAATGGAAATGTAACCGAGGGCGAATTGCGTTTACCAAAAGTTCTATGGATTAAAAAGCATCCAGAACAACTTCCGATGCCACATTTGAATGATTAGGTATTAATGTTAGAGAGGTTATATTTTTCCTCCAGCCGAAGTTATGCTCACCAGATTTACTTGTGGGGGTTTTCGAACCAGACGACGTTTTCACTTCTTTGGCCAGCAATAAGAATGTCTTTGTCGCCATCGCCGTCGAGATCTGTAATCATGGTGTCGTAGCCCATTTGATTTAGGCTTAGAATGTGGCGAGTAAATTTTCCGGTACCATCGTTTTCATACCAAGAGGCGAGTTTTGAACCGTAACCCACGGTACTGAGATCAATGTCACCGTCACCGTCAATATCACCAAAATCTGTCGTGTGAGGAAAAGTAATCTTGTCATCGATAATGTGTTGGGTCCAATCCGGAGCCTCGAACCAAACAACACCAACGCCGTGGCCGCGACTAGCGAGAACGTCGGTCTTTCCGTCGCCGTTAACATCCGCCGGGGCCGCATGCGTGGCGCCAGTCTGGTCTCCGGCATCAGGTAAAAATTCTCGACGCCAAGGTTGGGTAGGATCTTTCGGAGCGTAAAAGACGGCAAAATAATTACCGTTAGCAAAGGGTTTACCTTTTGCTCCGAGTGTCAAATCGGGACGACCGTCGGCATTGACGTCGCCAAAATCAAAGTAGTGGCTACCACCAGGTGCAGTGCCTTTTGCAATGGGGATGATGGACCAATTGATCGGCGCGTTTGCGGGGAAAGACGGCTTGAGCCAGCAAATTGATCCCGAATAAGGGCCTTTATCGAAAGTGAAGTCGTTGGCAATGAGATCCGGTTTACCATCACGGTTAATATCGAAAGAGCGAATGCAATGGACGCCATGAATTTGATCAGTAATTTGATGCATCTTCCAACTCGTCGTTGTGGCATTCTTACTTGGGCACTCTAACCAAAATAGGCCACGTACATAAGAGCCGACAAAGTCCAGATCGCCGTCTCCGTCAACGTCATGGAGGACACTGTGAATGCACTGATTCTTGCGTTTGAGTTGCTTGGGATTTGCCATAGCCAGTACCTGCTTCTTTTGATAATCCGGACCAAGGTACATGAAGATCTGACCTGCTCCGGAAAAGATAATTTCCTGATCACCGTCATTGTCATAATCGGCGGCCGTGGCGGAGTTGACGTGAGCTCCAGAGAAAATTTCATGCCGAATCCATTTAGCCCCTTCTGCGCCTTTGGTGATCGTGATAGCTGAAATGAAAAGTCCGGTGAGTACTGCGGCGCGGCATGGCAGGAAAGAATTGAGAGTCATTGGAATTTTGTAAATTAGGGTGACTATTTAAACCTTAGTTAAAATAGTTCCTTTATGGGCTGGCCATCGAGGATCAATTTGGAGATCTCGGGCGGCAATAGTTCAGGTGAGACACGAAGTTTATCCGCATCGAACATGGTGTGCATTATGGTGGCGAGTAGGTTTTCCGGGCTGTATGGTTCGGAAGCCGGACGGCTACCGGTCCGGTCAGATTTACCGATCGCTTGTCCCATATTCAAGCCGCCGCCTGCTAAAAGAAGCGGGGTCAAGTCACCGTGATGATCGGTCCCGGCGTCCTTATTGCGTTTGATTGGTGAGCGGCCCATCTCGCCTGTGATGACTAACAGAATTTGATCGCTCAAACCGCGTTGCTCGACATCATCAAGGAAGGCGGAAACGGCATGATCCATCTGGGCACCTAAAGTGTTCATGCCAACGAGAGTTCCCGGATTATTAGCGCCGTTCCCATGGAAATCCCAGCTCGAATCGACTACGGTCACAAACCCGCATCCCGCCTCGCACAATCGTCTGGCTAGAAGCATTTCCTTACCGAGAAGATTCGTCCAGCGTTCCTGGTCGACTAACTTTTTTTTCCCGTTGAAAAGAAAGTACTTACCACCGTTGTGGTAGTCAGACATGTTGAAGAGGTGGCTAGTGTCGTACTTTGCTATGGTTTTAGGATCTTCCTTGGACAGATCGAACGCATCGGCTACGCCGCGAAGTAGGAGGTCATATGTCTGGCGTTCGATCTGGCTCATTCCATTCACTTCGCCGCTCTGATCTAGACTGCGCTTTAGATCGTCAAGTTCTCCGAGGAGCTGATAACGATCAATGAAACGGTCCCTCGGCAGGTTCAAGTCGAAGTTACCCAATTGCTCAGGTTTACCGTTACGGATGAAGCCCTTGTAGGCATTGCCGAGGCTCCCTGAAGTAGCGACTGAGGTCTCGATCCTTGGAAGTCCAAACGTCGAGGTCGGTGTTCC
>JABGYE010000009.1:0-8932 GCA_018675395.1 Akkermansiaceae bacterium | reverse complement strand
TCTGATTCGCAATCGACCGATCAAATGACTTCCGCCGTGGAGTTGCTTCAGTACGACTTTAATGTTTGTATCTTTGGTGATCCGGACCGGTCCTTCAAAGATAAAAACGGACTGGTGTGATTTCCCTTCTTGGGGATGGATGCCCCACGCAGTCTGTTCATTTTTATCAAACGTTTTGCTAATTTCCCAATCGGTCTGATTGAAATCGGCTGAAGCGCGAATGATCGGCACTTGTTGTTCATTAATATGTACGTGAATTTCTGACAAATGTAGGTTCCCGTTAGGTGCGCGACCTGGTCCATTCATGGGGAGTGAAGGATCGGTTAGGACTTCGATTTGTATTGCTCTTACTTTTTTGAGATCAGTGATGCCGCTAATGTTGTAAGTGTCTCTTTCCGGTGCAGTTCCTTGAAAAAGAATGGAATTATCGGGCAGTACGGTGTGAGGTGTGCTTCTCGAAGATCTTATTTCTTTAAGGGTCATAGGAGCCCATACAGGTAAAGTTTCTTTTAACCTTGTAACCCAACTCGAAATATCTTTGATGATTTCTGGATCATTTATTTTATTTGCGAACTGTTGCTGTTCTGCAATTAACTTAGAGCGTTTACTGGAGATTTCTGGATCATAGTCAAAGAGGCGATCGGCTTTGTCTACTCCGGCAAATACGGCTTGCAGGGAATAGTAATCTTTTAATGAGATCGGATCAAATTTGTGATCATGGCAACGTGCGCAATGAACGGTAGTGCTGGTAAAGGTCGACATGGTGGCACTGAGCATGTCGTCACGATCTAAGTACTGAGCGACTTTTTTGTCTGTGGTCCCATCTTGAATCCCCATTTGTGAACTTGAATCCCATGGTCCAGAAGCGAGAAATCCTGTTGCGGCTGTAGAGCCAGGAAGGTCCACATTGATCATGTCACCGGCAACTTGTGCACGGACAAATTTCGAGTAGGGCAAATCATCGTTCAATGCACGGATGAGCCAATCACGATAATGCCACGCATTTTCCCGTATCGCATCTTCATCATGACCATGAGTTTCTGCGTATCGCACAACATCCATCCAATGTCGTGCCCAGCGTTCACCATGACGAGGGCTCGCTAAGAGCTTTTCAACTATTAACTCTTCCGCATTGGGTCGAGAATCATTAAGATAAGCATTAATTTCCACAGGCGAAGGTGGTAGCCCTATTAAATCAAAGTGCACGCGTCTAATCCATACACGTTTTTCCGCGAGAGCTGAGAATGAGAGTCCAGCGCCTTCAAGTCTTTCCTCAACGAAGGCATCGATTGGTGAACTGTAACTGCTTTTAGGAATGTCTGGCTGTTCCAGAGGGCGTAGGCTCCAATGTGTTTCTTCAGCGGATAAGAAACTAAGACAAAAGATAAAACTGGCAATCCAGAGGAGCATTAATTCATTTTAGGTAATGATGCTGTTGATGTAAAGAAAAGGGTCCAGAGCTGTTTCCTATAATGGGGTGTGAATATTTGAAGAGTTTATTTATTTAAATTCACAAGTTCAGATGCGGCATGATTGTCCCGGTATCCATTCCTGTCCCTGAAGACGTAAACCAAAAAGGCTGAGGTATCTGTTGGGATAGGCTTTTGTGAAATTAGTTCTTTTTCTTGGATCGAGCATTGGATGAAATGCCATTTACGGTTCTTCCATTTTCCTAGAGATTTAGTGTAATAGATCCAGGCTTCAGTGAACTTGCCCTTGCCTTCGTAAGATGTGTGAACGATTCGGTCATCTGCATTGGTTTCAGGCCGATGCAACTTTGGAAGTGATGGGCTGTTTTTCACAATGCTATCTGCAAACTGCCAGATTTCTGGAGCATCGGTCCATCCGTTTCCGTGAGCATGAATCATCCATGGACGGATGCACAAGCTGCTATCCCCTCCTGCAGCCTGAGAAGATTTGGAGAATATGTTGATTTGAAAGACCGGGTCAGCTACCGAAGTGACCCATAGAACAGGCATCTTGGCGTGGGGCAAATGTATGGAAGGGTCCCATTTGGTTCGATAATCTTGAAATTGTTCTTTTGTCATGTTCTTTGGAGGAAACCATTGAGAGAGCCCTGCATTGTCGCTTTCGTGTATGTATCCGCCCCCGTAAACCGGTATCACAAATGCGAAGCGCTGATCTATTCCGGCCACTGCGCTAACAACAGTTCCTCCCCATGAAATGCCGGTCAGGCCTATCTTTTTATTGTTAATTTCATTAAATGAACGCAAGAGTGAATTCGCTCGAATGACATCAGCAACTACATGATAGAACCATTGCTCCTTGTCCGGTAAGTTCCTGTCACCGAACCAGTCAATCCTAGATGGACCGGCATCTGGGTGTTCCACTCCAGTTGGAAAATTTCCTTCGACTTGATGGGAATTGCCTCCGGGCAGGTGTCCCTCCAGATCCATAGCGATCGCCGCATAACCTTTACCGTTCCAAAATCTGACCCACTCAGGGTAAGCCGTGCCGCCACCCCCATGAGTACATACTATTGCAGGCCAGCCATCTTTGGGTGGCTTTCCTTTGGGAGTCGAATAGTAGGCAAATACTTTGGTCGGCTTACCCTTATAGTCGGCACCTTCGTAAAAGAATGAACGAATTCCTTTGGCTTTGCGTTCATGGGTTTCATGAAGGTCAGGTTTTGTGAACAGGGCCTTGGAATCCCAGGCCATGATTCGTTCAGCGGCACTGGCCAGATTAACTGGTAGATGGCATGCGAAAATCCATAGAACTGTTTTCATCGATTAAGAAATAGCTCCGAAGTGATGAGGTGTTCAATTATGGATTTTAGTCGGTAATTCTCACTTTTTGCATTTTCTACAATTTTCTCTATATGGGGCCGATCATCTACAGTCATTACTCTTCTCAAGGCATACGTTGCCAATTGCTGAACAAAGGCATTAGCTAGTCGTTTCTCATCTTTAGCGAGTACCCTTTTGAATTCCTGGGGTCCATCAAATTTTTGACCAGTTGGAAAAGTTCCTGACGCATCCACTGGTGGATTTTCACCTGTTCCTCCCTCGACTCTTTCTTTATCTCTCCAGCGACCGATAGCATCAAAATTTTCAAATGCTAGTCCGAGTGGATCAATCTTGGCGTGGCAGGAAACACAATTAGACTGAGTCGCATGCGTCTCGAGTTGTGACCGGATAGTCTTTTTGGGCTGGTTGGATTTTATCGGTTCCAGCGGTTCAACGTTAGGGGGAGGGGACGGTGGCGTTTGAGCAAGAATGGTTTCGGATAACCATGCCCCTCGGTGAACTGGCCTGTGACGGGTTCCATCAGATGTCAGAGAGAGGATAGAGGCATGCGTTAATAATCCGCCTCGTCCGGATTTAGGTTCAAGTGAAACGCGCATGAGTTTGGGCTCTTTTGGTGCGGGTAATTGATAGTGAGTAGCAAGTCTCGAATTGAGCATTGTCCAGTCAGAGTCAACGGCTTCACGGATAGGAAGATTATTACGAAACATTTCCGTAAAGTAATTCGTTGTTTCCATGATCATCGATTTTTCCAGCCACGGTCCATATTCAGGGTAAAGGTTAGGGTCTGGCTGGAACATGCCCACGCGATGCAGTTGCAACCATTGTCTGGGAAATGAGTCCAGGAAACGGTCGATTTTCGGATCGGAAATCATCCGCTTAAGTTCCTTCATCAGTGTTTCTGGAACATGAAGTTTGCCTGCACGGGCAGTTGCGAATAGTTGCTCATCAGGCATGGAGCTCCAGAGAAAATAAGAAAGTCGGCTAGCCAGTTCAAAATCATTGATCCGGAGCCGGTTCTCATTGGGTGAGCCTTCCTCCAGATTGAAGAAGCTACGGGATACCAGGATCCCAGACAGGGCCGATTTGTAGGCGGAAAGAAAATCAGCGCCTGCTTCTTTTTCAGCGGCAATAAATTTTATATATCGCTGAATTTCTTGGTCAGAGACGGTCCTCCGCCATGCTCTTTCCGCGAACCGTTTAAGGCATGCAGTCAGTTCCTCGGGATCATCTTCCTTCTTTGGCAAAATACCAATTTTTTTGGCACGATTGGCTTCAGTTGTGAGCGGTCCTTCGACTTCTACCCAGTCAATGAGCAATGTGGGCATTACTGGCCGTCCCTGCTCATCAACTATTTTTGTTTTATCTGATCTGAATCCTCCTTTTATTGATGCTAGTTTTTGTCCCGCATCAATCGTTCCGGTTCTGAATCTTATAACACCACCGTTGGCATGTTTTTTCGTTTGAGCATTATTTAAAATTTTATATCCCCCAGCATTAAATAAACTCTCAAAAACGATTGTTTCAGGTTTATCCTCTGGATTTGAAACATCCATTCCTACTATGGACCGCTTGTACAGGTGATGCCAAAGTGAAAGTCGTGGAACTCGACCAGTGAATGCCGGCAACCCACTGAGTCTAATTTTGATCCGGTAATGGCCTGGGCTCTTAAGGTTAATTGCATCCCAGCCTTCGCCTAACTGGGCAAAGTAACGTTTACCTTCTTCGCCAGGATACTTACGATCTTTTTTCGAAGAAGGCTCGTTATCGAGCGAAGCAAGTTCGATTACCTTATCTGCAGCTCTAAGGTAACGGTCGATATGAGATGGAGCAGTAGAAAGTAATGAGCCGATCCGTTCAAACCCATGCCAGCGTGGGTCCTCGTTGAATGCGCCGGGCGCTTCGACATCAAATACTACTCCAAGTAAGTCATAAACTGTATGAGCATATTCTTCGCGGCTTAGTCGGTACTGCTGTACTTTCCCGCGTTTGGCCATCCGGGTCGCGGTCCCTTCTCGGATTTTTTGGGTTATGGTCTCTGCGATGTTTCCAATTTCTAATGCCGAAGGCTGAGGCTCTTTTTCTGGTGGCATTTCACCTGCGTTGATCCTGAACACTACCTCATCCCATTTCTGGACCACTAGTGGATTCGTAAAGTCAGTGTCCAGTGTATCCAAACGGAATTTCCCCTTTTGCTTAGATTCGTCGTGGCACCTGATGCAATAAGACTTCAGAAAATTCTGTGATGTTTTATCCAACCCATTGAATCCTGAAGCACTGCGGACAGAGGAGCTCATTGTGATAATAGCTATGATGAATGGGATCGGTAATGATCCAAGAATAAAGAACGAGGGCGTTTTTCTCGTGAAGATCATGGGAGGATCATTTTTTTTGAACGTTCATATGCTTCTTCGCTATTGATGTGCTCATCCCATGGGAGCAGTACATAAGTCCAAGGGCCTTTGACTCGGACGATTCTGCCCGGACGGAATCCATCAAGCATTCTAACAACTTTCAATTTGACCTGTAAGTTACTACTGCCTAATGGAGGATTCTTAATTTCATTTTTATCTAAAATAGTTGCGTGGCTTGCATGTTCTTGGTGGTAGCTCCAGGTTCGCAGAGTGTTTTCTGCATTACATATTTTTACGTTCTGGATTTTTCGAATATCAGAATAGAGTGAGGAATCCATGCCGCCGAAGAAAGTGACTGTGACTTCACCTCCACCACTGTCATTGTTTTTAACTTCATCGACCCAGCCTGGAAGAAATCTTGAGCGAATGAGCCTTAAGTGCTTATTTCTCTGAATTTCCCGGGAGGCCTTCAGACTGCCCTCATCGAGCCATACATCAGTCGTGGCGAGACTGTCAAAGGGGCCCCACGTAAGATTGACTTGGATCAATTGGCCTGATTTTATTGCGTCGCGTGTGACCATTTGGCGATTCTTCCAGATGCGGGTCGAATCATCGATGTCAAAGAGTGCGGCCTTGTTAATACCTCCTTCAATTTCCGGTCCGACCGGCTCCACGGAGAGCTTGAGGCGGGGAGCGGGACCACCGCCCTGCTCAAAGCCTATCACTTTCCATGACCGGCCTTGCCGGGAATAAAAACTAACATCATCTTCAAGCAGAATTGCGTGATTATTGCGGTAATGCGGTTTCTGTTTTAGCACTTTCTCGGAGAGGGGGATTGTATCCCGTTCTCCTTCCAGCGGTAGCAGGAACTTTCCGTGCATGTGCGTTCCTGGTGGGATGTCACAAAGATCAGCGGGTGCGCCGTGATAGCGCACCATGCCGTAGGGGAGCATGGCAAAGTAGTGCCTTGGAAAGTTTCTTTTTTCTCTGATTGCGCCTCGGCGGTTAACGGGATCGTTAATTACAAGGTCCCCTTCAATGTATGTTCCTGTTTCCTCCGGTGGGAATATGCCCTGTTTGAGAAGTTCATCAGAGGCATAAGGAGATTTTGCATCAGTCTTTGGGGTTGTTGTTTCCTCGGCAATCAATGAAGAGATGCCCAGTAAGGTTAAAACAAAGACAACGCATGAAGTTAGAAATGAAAAACGCCCACAGGTCTTCATTTGATTATAGGACTTCTGTTGTTTCACCATTGGAGTCCGAGAAAGACTCAGATTGGGCTCCCATTTTTTGAGCTATAGTTAATAATAAATTGCTGAAGTGAGCCTTAGGATTAACGGGGCTGTGATAAACTCCGACGCCGTTACCATATCCTTCAAAATCTTTGATTTGCCGGTTATAATCCACATGTTTTCCATGCTTGAAGCCGAGTCCGGATCCTCCCGCTAAGACCAGAGGCAGACTCGTTGTCCCGTGACTGTTGCCGTACGAAAGGCCGCTACCATAAAGAGCAACTGTCGTGTCGATAAGTTTTCCTTCTCCGTCATTAATTTCAGAAAGCCGATCTAGAAAATAAGAAAATTGAAGTATATTAAATTCATCGCTTTTCGTTAATTGCTCCAGGGCTTCCTTGTTTCCGTTATGATGGGAAAGGGAGTGGCGATCGCGTTTGACTCCAATTTCAGGAACGGCAGGCCCAGTCCCCTCGTTTCCTGTATTGAATGTCACTACCCGAGTCATGTCGGTCTCAAAGGCCAGAACGATGATGTCATACATGGTACGTAGATAATCTCCTAGCTTTTCAAGGGGCACGTTACGGTTAAGTTTGCTGGCGATGCTGGAATCAATTTTCGGCCTTGGAGTTTCTAGCCAAGACTCTGCTCTCTTAGTGCGAATTTCAACTTCACGAACTGCTGTGAGATATTGATCTAGACGTCCTCGGTCTTCTTTGCTTAGTTTGTTGGAAAGTGACTTAGCGTCGTTAAGGACCAGGTCAAGCATGCTTTCTTTGCGGCTAAGCTTTCGACGTTGTTTATCGATTCCACCCTCAGGTTCTGTGAATAATTCCTTAAAGACCACAGAAGGATTCTTTTCAGCGGGGAGTTGGACGCCATCAGCACTCACTGCGAGTCGATGGCCCTGATTGCTTAACTCGAGGGAAGGGAACCTTGTATCTGGTCCACTGACTCCGGCGATTAATTGATCAACAGAAATTGTATTGCGGTCAGTTGGTCCGTACTTGGCGCCTGTGAGCCAGGTATTGGTTGCTTTGTGAGCAATGCCGAAGGAATTGGGGTGATAGAGACCGGATATTGGAGTGATGTTGGCCCGTTGTTTTTGCAGGGGAGAAAGGATACGAGAGAGCTCATATTCTGACCCTGCTTTCCTTATTTCATAGTCGTTGGTATTTACTCCATTAGGAAGATATATAAAAACGCTACGCTTCGGTTGTTTAATTTTCTCAGCGGCCCTTAAAGGACGCATGCACTGAAGCATTGGTAAGGCCATTGATACACCAATACCTTTCAATGCATGGCGACGTTCCATTAACCATTTTTGAGTTGTGATTGTGCTCATGTTAGGTATTCAAATTTCAATCTTAGAGTAAGTCTAAGTGGTTTATTATCAGTGGTAAAGATATAATGCTATTGTCTTACTATTGGACCAATTTCCATTCATGTATGCCTGAAGAAACGCCGGGCTGCAAATTGACCTCGAGCCTCAAAGCCTTCGTTTCGATTGGTTTGAATCTCACCTCATTGAAAATGTCCTTATTGAGAGTGTAGGGATCATTTGATTGTACCGGTTTCCATCCGTCACCGTCTCTGTATAGGATTTGCCAACTCTTAGGAATTTTTTTATCACCTCCATTGTCAAACCAGTAAACGCTAGTTCCTGATATTTTCTGAGCTTTTTCAAATGTGTAATCGACCCATTCAGTTTCTTTTGAATTCGGTATCTTGTTATCTTTCCAGTTTTCACTATTTGACCAGTTGCCACCACTTGAATTTGTCCAAACAAAATTCGACACTTTAGGGGGCAAGTGTCCGGTGATTATTTTCTTTTTTTCAGGTTCTGGTTTTGGAGGTAATTCTGGTGGGGTCTCTGGTACTAATCTGGGCGCAAAAACGCTGAATTGAAGTTTGGTGTCAACTATGTGAAATGAACCCTGAAAAGTTTTGCTTTTATCGAGTCTAAAATCACTCACATCGACATCCACAAAGCTGGCGCCGGTCCAGTCGATCAGATCATAATTCTTACCTGGCTCCATGCCTCCGGAATCACGCACTGTGATGACAACTCCACTCTTGCCAGTGCCCCGGAAAGTTCCTCCTGTTATTTTTAACAGGTCAGATTTTTCTCCTGCATCAAATTCAAGCCTTGCTCCTTTATTAAGAGTGAGTCCGTCCTTGAGCGTCAGAGTTCCAATTTCGTTGCCGGGGGTGATTTTACCTCCGGCATTGACAGTCACCTCTGATGAGGAACTTCCAAGGCCAATGGTTCCAGTCCCTCCAAGCGTTCCTCCGTGATTGACGATGACATTTGAACTTGGACTGACACCAGATCCTTCTTTATTGCTGATAAGTAAGAGGCCATCATTAATGATAGTTGATCCTCGATAGGATCGGTTATTTCTGATGTCACGATTGTAAATTCCTGAGTAGTTCGCAGTAATTTCTGCCGTCCCCGGACCATTTTTGATTATTCCGGCCCCATTGCTCCAAGTATGTGTTCCTTGATTTTCTCGTATCAATCCATTCAAAGTAAGTTTCGAACCTTTTTCCAAATTCATTATGAAGTCATAGGTCC
>JABGYE010000010.1:0-11784 GCA_018675395.1 Akkermansiaceae bacterium | reverse complement strand
GATGAACCTACTGGTGCACTCGATAGACAAAGAGGAGAAGAATTGATATCCCTCTTGTTAGAGCTTTGTAATAATCGAAATACTGCACTCATCTTGGTTACACATGATCGTAAAACCGCTAATCGAACAGAAAGAAACCTTACATTTGAAGGCACTAGTATCATTGAGATTTAATGACATTAATTCGATTCGCTCTTAAGGGATTTTTACATTATTGGAAAATTTCAATATGCCTTTGCTTGGGCGTTACTCTTGCATCATCGATTCTTACGGGGTCACTATTCGTAGGAGATTCAGTCGAGCAAACACTTAGAAATTCAGCTAATCAGAGAGTCGGCTCAGTCAGGTCGGCACTCATCGCCGGAGACCGTTTCTTCACTGCAGATTTAGCTTCGAAAATCAATCGATCAATATCAAATAACATTTCAACTGCGGCTTTGAATGTTCCCGGAACATTAAACACACCTGACAAATCAAAACGCGTTAACAGAGTGAATGTGTATGGTGTTAATAATAACTTTTGGAAATTAGCTAGCAACTCCAATTTTGTAATCACAACGGATGACGAAAACTTTTTAGCAATAGGAAGCGCCCTTGCTGACCAAAAAAAGTTACAGGTAGGGGATCAAGTCATCATAAGAGTTGAAATGCCAGGCCATGTGTCGCGGGATGCCCCTCTCTCAGGCGAGTCAGGAAAGTTGGCTTCAATTTCATCTAAAATTACTCACATTGTAAGCTCCGAGCGTGGTGGAAGCTTCAGCCTTCAGGCAGAGCAGAGCTCAGCATTGAATGTTTTTATTCCTTTGCAAACATTACAAGAAGAACTGTCTAAAGAGGGCAGGGCAAACCTCATACTTTCTTCGGCTGAGGACAACTTTAAACAAACCACTCAAGATAAATGGACGTATCGAGACCTTGAACTCGACTACTCTTCTTACTCAGATTCCGGCATTAATTTCACAACTTTTCAAAGTGATAGGGTATTCATTAACGAAAAAGTTGAATCTACAATCATGAGAGTGGATAAAACTGCCGAGCCAATACTCTCATACCTTGTCAATGATATCCGAGCCGATGACAAGTCTGTCCCATATTCAGTAGGGACTGGAATCGGTCCGCGATCTGCAAAATTACTTGGAATAAATACCCCGAAAGAAAATGAAATATGCCTACACTATTGGATATCGGATGACACAAAGAAGGGTGGGCTTGATATTGGGATTGGCGATACAATCAATATTAGTTACTTCTCGGTCATTAATACAAGAGAGTTTATAACTGTAGGTGATCAGTTAGATGAAAATGGCCTTGAAGATGAATCCGATAAGAGGGAATTAAAAGTAGCATCCGTAATTGCCAGCGATAACCCTGCTCTAAAAATGAAATGGGTTCCTGAATTTCCGGGCCTAAAGACAGCCAAAACGCTCTCTAGTTGGGAAAGCGGATTGCCACTCGATACTAAGAAGATTCGCCCACAAGATGAAAATTATTGGGACCAATACCGAGCAACTCCTAAGATTTTTGTTCCCCTTGAATTCGCCCGAACACATTGGGGGAACAGATTCGGTAAATCAACATCTATATTAGTCACTACACTCAATGATAATAATTTCCATGAGCTAGTCTCACCTCATTTGAAACTTACCGATCTGGGAATGCAAATACGCTATCCTCAAAATGAAGCTGAAGTGTCAGTTTCAAATGCTTTAAATTTTGGTTCACTATTTGCTTCACTCAGCGGATTTCTAATACTTGCTTCATTGTTACTTTCATTAATGCTTTGCCTCTTCGCAGTAGAATCTAGAACGACTCAGCTAGGGACCCTTGGCGCCGTTGGCTTTACACAAAAAAAGTTAAGGCAATTTCTACTCTTTGAGTTTTTGATCTCAGTTCTCTTAGGGTCTTTATTGGGTGCTGCAGGAGGTTACCTTTATACAAAAGTCACCCTTGTAGCTTTGAGTGGTGTCTGGTCAGATGCTGCGGCAGGCCTTCAATTTGTATTTGAAGCTAAATCAGACTCGTTAATTTACGGCACATTGGGAATCTTCCTGTTCGCTTTAGCAGTGATACGAATTTCCGTAAATCAAATCACATCTCAACCGCCAAGAGAGTTGCTAGCTTCATCTAATGGGATTGGGTTAAGTATTAATGACAAAGGAAGAGGAAAAACCAGACCTGGTCTCCCCAAGAAAATTGTAATAATTTTAAGTTTTTCCTTAGGAGTAGTTTGTGTCGCTTTAGGATATGAGGCAGAGGGTGAAAAGCTAGCAGGAACATTCTTTGGAGGCGGTTTCTTCTTCCTATTCGGCTTCATTCAAGTTTTTTCTTATTATCTTAAGACCCTCTCAGTTTCTAATCGGACAAAAAAGAGCAGTCTGTATAATATAGCTCGAAGAAATGCGTCAAGAAAATTGGGTCGTTCTTTAGCCGTCGCAGCGATGGTGGCTTCGGGAGTCTTTCTTATAATATCTGTTAACGCATTCCGCTTAAGCAATTCATCAAACAATAATGGAAATGAATCCGGCACCGGGGGATATGAGTTTTTTGCTAAATCAACTCTTCCAATATATGAAGATTTAAACGATTCAAAAGAACGCGATAATTTTGGATTCGAAGAATACAGTACACGCGAAATCAATTTCGTTCCTTTTAGGGTCATGAGAGACGGAGAAGAGGCAAGCTGCCAAAACCTTAATCACGCCATAAAACCCAGAGCGCTTGGAGTGGATCCCGAACCTTTAATAAAAGATAGGGCATTCCGATTCGCTTCAGTCCTTACTAATCCACATGATTCAAGCCATCACAATAGAACTGGCTGGGATATGCTTAACAATGAATCCCCTCAAAACATTATTCCTGTCATTGGTGATAAGGCCTCTGTCATGTGGGCAATGAAAAAGAAGCTTGGCGATTTTATTAATTATACCGCCGAAAATGGTCAGCCATTAAAGTTACAAATTGTAGGGCTGCTCGAAAACTCAATCCTTCAAGGCAATCTTGTAATGTCGGAAGCGAATTTTATTAAATATTTCCCAGGCACTTCCGGCTATCAAATGTTTCTAGTTAACTCAAACTCATCAAGCGCAATAAATGAAACCGAAATGATTGGAGATGTGACTAGAGCGCTTGAACAAAGGGGAATTGAATTTGTTAACTCAAATTCAAAGTTAGCAGAATATACCAGAGTCCAGAACACCTATATATCAATCTTCAGCGTCCTTGGAGGGTTGGGTCTATTACTTGGCACTATCGGTGTGGGAATGTTAATCGCTCGAAGCGTCATTGAGAGAAGATCTGAGCTTTCAATAATGACAGCCCTAGGATTTCGAAGAACTAATATAACGCGAATGCTAATTTCTGAACATCTATTCTTAGTTGGGTTCGGCATCATTTCAGGGATATCAGCTTCAATCATAGCTGTATTCCCAAGCATCAACGGCAAAGGTGCTCAGTTCCCAGTTGATTTTCTTCTTGGGATTGTTTTACTAATCTGTATGGGAAGTGTTACGTTTTGTATCATTTCCGCACGTTTATCTCTCAATGGCAACCTAATTCAAGGCATCCGTAGCGAATGAAAAAAATAACACTCACTCTATTATCTCTATCGATTAGCTGCTCACTCATGCTAGGGCAGGAAAGATATTCAACCGATTTTGAATCACTTGAAATAGATTCGTTCCCTAAGGGAATGATGGAAATCGACGGAATCTTTAAAGTCACAACATCAGAATCTACAAAATCTGATAACCGCAGATATCTAGAAATGTCTGCAGAACCATTGACTGAGAATGCTGTGATATTTGGTCCCTCTGTCAAAAAATCCGCTACTGTACATGCTAAAATAAGAGGCTTTAGAAAAAGAAGAAGTTATCCACGTTTCGGGATAGGACTTCACGGAATATCTGGATATAGGCTTAGGGTTGTACCATCAAAAAATGTTATCGAGCTCGTTAAGAATGAGGAACCAGTTAAAAGCGTTTCATATAAATGGACCCCAGATCAGTGGGTCAATCTACGTCTCAAAATAGAGCAAGATGGCGACAATTGGAAAATCTCAGGTTCAGCATGGGAGCATGGTGGTAAAGCCCCGGATAATGATCTAATTACACACCTCCACGAAGGGTCTCCAGGACAAGGAAAAGCATCATTATGGGGAACTGCATATTCTGGAAAAGTCATTCAATATGATGATTTAGTTCTAGAATACAAAAAATAAACAACTAAAATCCCACTTATTGAGTATATATACATAAGCATCACATCCCTGATTTTTTTGAATTTCTCTCTGTATAAACAATAACTCCAAACATCTAAATGCATCTCAAGTCCCTAATCTTAATCTTAAGTTTGACTCATAGCCTCACTTTCACCTCCAAATCTCAGGATTCTCCCCAACTTGAACAGAGTGATGTCTACGGCGATCTTAGTGAATACCTTTCATGGCCAATGAGCGCGACTGCATTTAGTGGAACTGATCTGGGAGTTATGAACAGATTCAGTGACCGAGATCTTGCTGATCTCATCCCAAACTATTCAAAGACAGATACTGGAATCGGATCATTTGGCGATGTTTCAAGCATGAGAGGCCTTACAAATACTCCTTTCTTTAGTTCACCTTCAGTAATTCAATATGTCGATGATGTTCCATCAGGTAACATATTCTCACACACCGCACCTTTACATGCAGTTGATAGAGTTGAAATATTAAGAGGAGCACAAAGCACTCTATTCGGAGTAAATTCTTATGCTGGCGTCGTTAACATCGTCTCTAAGCGTCCTTCAAATGTGTTAGAAGGCTCTATCACTTCGTCATTTGCCAACTATGACTCCAAGTCATTTGATTCTTATATTATGGGGCCACTTAATGATGATAATACTCTTTCTTTCCGCTTAGGAGGGCAGTACTTCGAGCGTGACGGATATTTAAACAATTCATTACTTGGAATATCTCCAGACAATCAGGAGCATAGATCAGGCGCAGGATCAATTTACTGGAACCTTTCTGACAATTGGGAAATTTCATTGAGTGCGTCCTACGACAACTACGATGATGGAATATCTAGGCTCACGTCATTAGGATCCGACCCCTTCACTTTAAATTCCGACGTCAGAGGTTCATCTCAACAGGACGCTCAAAGCCAGTCCCTCAGAATGTCTTATGAAAGCGATGAGCTAAATTTTCTATCTGTCACTTCACGAAGGAACTGGGAAATTAGCCCTTACTATTTCGACTTAGATTTCGGTCCAAATCCTGGTAACGAATCAGAAATATATCAAGAGCAAGATTCTATTTCTCAGGAGTTCAGATTTTCTTCAAATAACAACTCTACTCTTGAATGGACTGGAGGCGCTTACTTTGGTGAAACTGAGCTCGATGGTAACACAAGGAGAGATTTCATCATCCCACTACCTCCACAATTTGGTGGCGGTTTTACCCCTGCCTCGACGACAACTGATTACATATTAAGTGAAAATTCTTATGCCTTATTTGGTCAAATTACCTATAACGGCATCGAAAGGACCGGCATGCATTTCGGACTCAGATTAGATCAAGTCGAAAAGGGTATATACAGGAATGCCTTTGGTCTAGCTGGTCCGGTTCCTCTGATTGACCTTGAAAACGACTATTCATTTGCCAGCCCAAGAGCAGGAATTGATTTTGAGTTAAATGATACGTCATTAGTCTACGTTAACACAGGAATTTCTTCTAAACCTGGTGGATTTAGCGCATTCATTGATGACCCACAAAGCGCTGTATTTGATGAAGAAGAATCATGGAACAATGAGATTGGATTAAAGAAAAAATGGCTAGACGGAAACTTAAAAACAAACATCGCATTATTTCACAACGAAATTGATAATTACCAAGTTGAAAGATCACTAGTCGCTACTGACTATGCAGTACTTAACGCGGAAGAAGCTGAGTCATATGGCGTTGAGATCGAATTCAGCGCTGAAATTCTTGATGGACTGACACTTCAGGGGTCTCTAGGTAAAGTGAACACTGAACTTACAAAGTACACCGATCCACTAACAGGGGCCGATTTGTCAGGAAACAAAGCGCCATTCGTTCCTGAAATTGACGCCTCTCTTTCCGCAACATATCAACATGAAACAGGCCTCTTTGCTAGATTCGAATTAGTCCACAAAGGGGAGATATTCTTCGATGATAGAAATATTGGCGCATTTGTTGAGGACGGATTCACCGTTCTTAATGCCGCCGTAGGATACAAAGCAAATTCAGGTCTCGAGGTTAGCCTATTTGGAACTAATCTAACAGATGAAGTCTTTTACCTCAATATTACTCCAGACCTCAATGCCGGCACTGTGGGCGCACCTCAGCTAGCAGGCATCAAAATCAAGTGGGATTATTAATATCTTGTCTTGAAAAACATTTAATTTGGCTGGATTTGTGAGACGGATTTAATACATTTTTCCGTTCACTTTGAATAAGCCATTATCAGAAACAGAAATAATTTCTTCTAATAAACTCAATGAGGACTTTGCACTCATTGAGTTATCTGATCGTAGAGTTTTTTTTGGAAGGGGACCATTCACGCGTTCAGCCGAACCATCCAAAAATGATGTCTCATTTTATTTAAACGATTTTAACTTATCTTCAACTGTCCCTTGGTACATCCCATCATCTTATGAAGAAATTAATTTTGCAGAGATCACTAAGCTCTCAAATAACAAGCCTCTGCCAAAACTTCAATGGGATGAACCTCACTATGAGGATTTTAAGCAATGCTTTGATCAAATTACTGATTTGAGAGTAAATGGTACACTGCAAAAGATTGTGCCGGCTGTAATTTCAAGCGCTCCATTAGTTGACCCTTCTTCTTACTGTTTTAATTTCATCAATTCGTCTTTCCCTCATTTGCCTTCGTTATCTGCCTACGGGTTTTCAGAAAATGGACAAGGCTTTGTAGGGCTATCACCTGAACAAATATTTAAACTTAATTCATTCGAATTGCAAACAATGGCCTTAGCAGGCACTTCAAATTCTGATAATAATTCATTATTTGAAAATGACGATAAAGAACAGCATGAGCATCAATTAGTCGTAGATTCACTCAATAGGAGGCTGAATTTCTTTGGACCAATTCAAGAATCTCAAAGAGAAATACTTGATATTGGAGGAATGATTCATTTCCTATCAAAATTTTCTGTGACCTTATCGAAGGAACACAAAATCGATGACATCATTAGAGCCCTTCATCCGACACCAGCCCTTGGAACCGTGCCCAGGACCAACGCTACCATTGACCTCCTCAATCAGTTCAGAAGTGATTTTAATGTGCCGCCCATGTTTGGATCGCCATTTGGAATAAAAATCGGCAACTTTTTCGAATCAATTGTATTAATACGCGGATTATTTTTCACTACAAATTCACTGCAACTACCAACTGGCTGCGGAATCGTTGAAGGTAGTCTCATTGATAGGGAATGGGATGAACTTGCATTCAAGAGTAGATGGGTCAAAAGTTCTTTAGGCCTTAATCAGTGAAACTCTTATAATTAATGAACGTAGCCAAGGACGCCGTCAGGGTCTGCCTCGAACTTGGGGCACGTGAGTTTGTAATTTGTTCAGGCGCAAGGAACCTAGAACTAATTTCTCTCATTCATTCTGTCGATAATATCAATACACATCATTTTCCTGAAGAAAGGAGTGCTGCATTTTTTGCTATGGGACGATCAATTAAAACGCGCGCGCCCATAGTCGTTGTCACCACTTCAGGGACCGCAGTGGCTGAACTTTTGCCGGCTGTCATTGAATCTTTTTATCAATCAATCCCCCTGATACTTTTAACTGCGGATCGGCCCAAAAGATTCCATGGAACTGGTTCTCCCCAGACCATTAATCAAATCAACATATTTGGTTCTTACGCAGAAAATAATACCATGGAATGGTCAGCAACAATGCCATTACATATAAATGTTTGTTTAGAAGAGCCTTCCAAAGATTCGCTTAACAAGGAAAAAACTCAAATACCAAGAACTACTTCGCTACCCAATCCCACTGAAAGTACACATCAGATCAGTACTGACACCGAACATTTACAAAGCTTTCTCAACAAGGCCAGTGACCTGTTTGTACTAGTTGGTAATATTAATGAGGATCTACAAGAAGATGTATATAATTTTATCAACATTAACAATTTATCTGTCTATGCCGAATCTATATCAGGTCTCAGGGAAAGACTTACTTCAGCTCTACCTTCAGATATTAGCTCTAAATTTATCCTTAGAATAGGCTCTTTCCCTTCCTGTAGATACTGGAGAGACCTTGAAAGCGAGGAATCAATTGAAGTCTTTTCTGTGACATCGAACGGTCTTCCGGGACTCTCAAGAGAGTCAATTGCTGTTAGGGAAGTTAATTGGAATGAACTCAGTTACCCTTTTTCTAATGAAGTTAAAAAAAGATACAATTCTATAACTTTACTTGATGCTCTTATTCCTAAATACCCAAATTCTGAAATTTCTTGGTTCAGGAGATTGTCTGAATCTATCCCGGAAAATTCCATAGTTTTTTTAGGCAATAGTATGCCTACAAGAGAATGGGAAATTGCCGCTATCAGGACAAATAAGAACTTAAAATGTTATTCAAATCGTGGCGCTAATGGAATCGACGGTAACATTTCAACTTTTTTAGGGGTAGCTCTTAATGAAGAAGAATCATGGGGGATTTTCGGTGACCTTACGACAATGTATGATCTCTTTGCTCCATGGATACTTAAAAATCACAATAACAAAAATATTAGAATTGTTGTCATTAATAATGGTGGAGGAAAAATCTTTTCAAGATTACCCGCAGTCCGTTCCTCTTCATACGAAGTCAAGGAATCCATTATGAATCATCACAACATTAGTTTCGAGTCATGGGCATCAATGTGGGGAATCAATTATATCAATGCGATGACTCCAAATGATTTGAGTAACATTCCCAAAGGACCAACTATTATCGAGATTAAACCCGACCTCGAATCGAGTGAAGTCATTTGGAATAAATTGTAGCGCATTATGATTTTCTTCCTTCACGGTGCAGTTGGTCATTCAAGTGATTGGGACCCTATCATTGGCGCTCTTAAAACTGCTCAATGTAATGCAGTAGACATCTATTGTTATAGCTCTGAGAAAATAGATATGGCAGCAAGGAAAATAAACTCATTAGCAAAACCCAATGACATTATTGTTGGGTATTCGCTAGGAGCTAGAATCGCATTAGAATCATTGCTAGCTGACAATTCACCATGGTCAAAAGCAATACTCATATCAGCTAATACTGGTATCACTGAGACTAAAGCCAGAGATGAGCGTATTCAGCATGACCGAAAATGGTCAGAACTTTGTAATTTTAATTGGAGTCAATTCATAGAAAGTTGGGAAAGACAATCTATCTTTGATAATTCAAAACGAATCGCCGATAGAGACGGATTAATGCCTAAGCAAAAAGAAATTTCTAATACTTTTATCAAATGGTCTTCAGGGATTCAATCACCACCAATCACAAAATTAGGTAAGATTAGAATTCCTACTCTTTGGCTCACTGGCCAATCTGATTTGAAGTACACAAAAATTGCTAAACACGCCTGCGATTTATTGCCTCTTTCAGAACTTAAAATTATAGAAAATTCAGGACACAGAGTTCCCTGGGATAACCCAGAAAAGACAGTAGATGCGATCAATGTTTTCATTTCTTGATTTATCGTGTATCGATAGAAACCATGTGGAATAAAATTTGTGATTTTGATGATATTCTTTTTGATAAGACTGACGATGGCATTGCCAAAATTACTATTAATAGACCAGAAGTAAGGAACGCATTCCGACCAGAAACAGTTAATGAAATCATTGAAGCCCTGGGAATGGTTCAAAATGACGAAAGTATTGGTGTTTTAATATTAACTGGATCAGGCGATAAAGCGTTCTGCTCTGGAGGCGATCAGAAGGTGAGGGGAGAAGCTGGTTACATCGGCAAGGATGGAATCCCACGACTCAATATACTTGAAGTACAAAAAAGAATTCGCTCCCTTCCAAAACCAGTAATCGCAATGGTCGCTGGTTACGCAATTGGGGGAGGGCACGTTCTTCATGTCGTTTGCGACCTTACAATAGCTGCAGATAATGCAGTATTTGGACAGACCGGTCCAAAGGTAGGTTCATTTGATGGAGGACTTGGCTCTAGTTATCTCGCAAGAATTGTCGGCCAAAAAAAAGCTCGTGAAATCTGGTTCCTTTGCCGTCAATACAGTGCATCTGAAGCAATGGAAATGGGACTCGTTAATTCAGTAGTTCCTTTGGATCAACTTGAGGATGAATCACTCAAATGGTCCCGCGAAATGCTTCAACACTCACCACTGGCCTTAAGATGCATTAAGTCAGCAATGAATGCTGATTGTGATGGACAGATCGGGCTCCAAGAACTAGCCGGAAACGCGACCCTACTTTACTACATGTCTGAGGAAGCCCAAGAAGGCAAAACTGCATTCAATGAAAAGAGAAGCCCTGACTTCTCAAAATTTCCGAGGCTACCTTAATTATGAATGATGAGAGTCTGTTTTTTCCTGCACTCTTAGCTGCATCACGACCAAAAACATTGATGGCAGCATTACTGCCTGTGTCTCTTGGATCAGTACTAGCGTATACAAGCACTGAATCTTTTAATTATATTTTATTCGTTTCGATTATTCTAAGCACACTCTGCATTCAGATAGCTACTAACTTATTTAATGATGCTTTAGACAGTAAAAAAGGGGCTGACACGGATCAAAGAATTGGACCAAAGAGAATGGCTTCATCTGGGATAATCTCTCCACAAAGTCTTATCATCGCAGGACTAACTTTCTGTTTCATGGCTATGACATTTTCGTTACCTCTCATCGTGGCTAGAGGGATGCCGATTATTATAATTGGCATTATTTCATTACTTCTTGCTTACGGATACACTGGTGGGCCGTGGCCACTAGCATACAAAGGGCTTGGTGAAATATTTGTATTCTTATTCTTTGGATTAATTGCAGTGAATGGCACTTTTTATGTTTTTACCGATCACATCAGTCTGGAATCTATCTTACTTGGAGCTCAATCAGGTCTCTTATGCGCAATAATTATCAGCATAAACAATGTTAGGGATATAGCTGAAGACAGAAAATGCGGGAAACTAACATTAGCGGCTAGACACGGTATAACATTTGCTCGAATAGAGATATTGATACTAAGTACACTACCTTATCTATTGGGGCTAATTTGGATTCCTCTTGGTCATAAGTTTGCCGCACTCATTCCCCTCATGGGAATGCCTTTGTCCGCAATAATCGCTTTTTTAGTAATCAAAAAGGAACCAAGTCCTTTATATAACAGATTCCTCGGACTTTCCGTCATAGCGTACTTGAACTTTTCCATTCTTTTATACTTTGGGTTAGTATTCTAATGAAAGACAAAGTGCAGATTCACAAATATACGACCCATTTTGAATCTCCTCCTAATGCATTATCCTCATCAGGTACCATTGAGGGAGCTCTAATTAATCATGCTGGAGGCTATGGGTGCCTCCAGCCATGGCCTAGCCTCGGTGACGATGATCTCAAATATCACTTACAATCTATAGTGAAGAATGATCTAACTGAACAAGCGATGGCCTGCTTAAAGTGCTGTGAAATTGATTCTATGGCTCGAGCCAAAGGAATTGACCTCTTTAATAACCTTATCATTCCACGATCTCATTTGCTTATCCCATCAGTACCTGTTCAAGGAATTAGCGAGAACCTGAAAAAAGACCTT
>JABGYE010000012.1:0-8188 GCA_018675395.1 Akkermansiaceae bacterium | reverse complement strand
CTGGAATACCAGGAATCGATATGCCCTCAGGAAGCCCCCCTTTACCAGCACCCTCATCTGGATTTTCTGCAGCATCCGGCTCTTTGACTTTCTCTTTGACTAAATCCTCACGCTTATTGAAAAACTTCTCAGCACTCCAGCTATCAATCTCATAAACAACGCCAGCAAATGCCTTCTCTTTTTCAAACTTCTCTTCTAATTTTTTCTGTAGATCTTCAAATTCTTTCTTCTGTTTTTCTTTATCAGCAGCATCGCGCTCCTTCTTTAATTCTTCAACTTTCTTACGGTCCTCATCACTAGCATCATTAGATAATTTTTCATCCTCCTGAGGCTCTCTATCCTTAAGGACAATCTCAGGAAATTCTGCACTGACACTGTAAGTTAAATAATACTTAGCGGCTGATATCGTCGCCTCCTCCCCTCCGCTATCCACATTATCTCCCTCACCTTTGCCCAACTTAAGATCATATTTAAATCCGTCAAAAGTTGTGACCGTCACCTGAAGAGGCGCTTTCATGCCTGTCTTTTCGGGATCTGCATCTTCCCCTGTAGATACATCCTTGAAGTTAAAGGAAGCAAAAGGAGACGTGATCGTAGACGTATTGGAAGTGTTTAACTCTTCATTCTCAGAAAGCTCATTCAAGGTAGCATCGTCTCCTTCATTTTCTCGAACAAATTCAAACTTAGTTCCTTCAGGATGTTCGACTGTGATGTTTTTCGACTTATCAATACCAAAAGGATTTTTCTCCAGCCATCCTGAAGGTAAAGATTCAACGTCATAAAGGGAGTCTGAAACGATAAATACTTGTTTCTTGTTCGAACTAACTCTCACATACTTTCCATTTCCACCACCTTGTTGCCCCGAGTCAATAGTTGCCCCGCCGTATCTCTTACCTATAACGATTTCTCCAGCAGAATCCCCTCGATTCTTTGTAAGTTGAATTTTTACACCTGAACCTTCACCGCTTTCAGGTTCTTTAAGATCAAAGCGCGCATAATTTTTTTCGCCAACCCTAATTTGCTCAGCAATCTCCAGTCCATCCAGTTTCTTTAAGGTTCTACTAATTTTAGTAAAGTCAGCATTGTAATCGGCACGATTAACAACTACCCACTTCCCTTCTTTTCTTCCCAACTGAACAGAATTTTCAGAGTCCGTAATTGTTAGACCTGTTATGTCGTTAACATTTGCAATTGATAGAACCTTATCTCCTGCACTGGGCCCCGCTTTGCTCTGGCTTTCAGATTTATCCTTGTTCGAGATAAAATAGATTGCAATTAGAACTACAAACAACCCTCCAAGAATGGTCACATGCTTTGGTTTCATATCTATTATATGCCTTAATTTTTGAATTTTAAATTATCGCGCCGAAATTTTTACGCGGCGGATTATCAGATGAGCGATCCCTATTAAAATAATAAAAATGGGGACTCCCGCAATGTTCAGATTTTTAATTTTGTTTTCTATTTTACGAATGTCCTTGCGCAGATCCCTACTCAATTCTCGCCTCTTCTTAGAGGCTGCAACCTCATCTAACCTTAATTGCTTTATTTTATCAGCGACCTCGGGGCTAAGCACTACCATCTGGTCATTGTCCTGTTCCTGCATGAGTTTTGATATTTCGCTAGCAACCTCTTGTTCAGTCTTCGTCACCTTTGCTATTTCCTTATTTAATTTTTCTGAGGCTTCCTCAGCCAATTCCTTGAATTTACTAAATGGGCGGCGACCACTTCCGCGAGTTCTGATAGACATTAAACTCCCTCCACCAGAAGCCTGGTCAACTGCATTCTCAAGAAGCGGAATATTATTATTTCGGTATGTAGTTCGACCAAACAAATCTCTGCCCACTGCTAATGCATCAAAAAGCATATCTGAATCAGCTGCCAAGAAAACAGAACCTTTGCCGACTTCCTTTGATTCCTTCAAAGAATCCTCCTCTTTCTCTTTCTCTTTCTCTTCCTCTTCCTCTTCCTCTTCCTCTTCCAAACTCGGCTTACCCTCAGGAAATGCAGTTGTAAACTTCCCACTCAACCTCAATGCCAAAGGATACTCTTTGCCTGAAGCTTTAAAGTTCTGAGTAACTTGATCCGGATTAAATTGAACGCTCTGGGGAACAACTAATTGCGACTTTGCACTTGATTTAATTAAAGTTTCAACTTTAACCCCTTCTTTCTCACTTACATAAAAAACACCTGAGAAATACATCAAAAGATCCCTTATCGAAGTCGTTAATGTGTCATCTTTATTGATAGCCTCTCGTGTAATTGTAAGAACTGCTGGATTGTTTGAGGCCTGAGTTTGGGCCGTTGCATATGTCGTATCAGCCAATACCTGATTCGCCTCAAAATTAACTCCCCAGGCATTGAGCAATTTTTCTAAATCTGAGGATGTTGGTATACCAGGTGCCTGCGGAGCACCACCAAACTGCTGCCTCTGTGGTTGCGATTGTGCAGCCACAACACTAAAAGAATCAAGGAAAGCGACAATATTCCCACCTCTTAACAAAAACTGATCAAGAGCAAATTGAGCGTTCTCTGAAATTCCGGCTGGATGAACAAGGAGAACTACATCGACGTCTCCCGGAACCTCTTCAATATCCAAACCCAAATCTACTAAGTTACTTCCAATGTCAGTCGGATCTGGATCGTAATCTCTCTTGAGTTGAGTATAAAATTGCCACGGTCTATTCTGTTGACCTTGGCCCGGCTGGGCAAAAGGCGTGGCTGGTCCACCTTGAACTGGAAGCGCTGACATTAATCCCACTTTAGGAGCCCCTTCGCGTGTCACTTCAACTATCGCTCTTGAAATATCATATTCCAACATTTGTTCTCTGTTTGGATCAATGAATGGAATCGAAGATTTCCTATCTAAACAAGTAATGGTAAGCCCTAAATATGCCGGCTCATTTAAACGACCTGGAATCCCCTGCAGATTATTTAGCTTGGCCCTATCCTCCTCCTCTGAATCAGGAGAAGGGTCAACTCGTTCTATTTCGATAAAGCCACCGCTAGATCCTCTTTCATATTCTTTCAATAAAGAATCAACCCTCTTAGCAAAAGGTATTAGCTCAGGCCGCATATTATCTTTATCCTTAGAAACAAAAAATGACATTGTCACAGGAGTGTCTAGCCCTTCGATCACATCTTTAGTTCCTTGTGAGAGGGTGTGAATTTTATCCTCAGTCAAATCAATCTTGAAAGGGACGTTAGTCGACACTATCAAATTAAGTGCTAAAACGATTCCGAAAACAAGCACCACGCCGATCGCTGAAAACAGCCAGACCTGAGCGCTATTATTCTTACTAATTTCTTTTGTAGATGACATACTAAACTTAATAAGTGGTTAGGAGCGTTTTGATTTAATTACAACACTAGTCAGGAATAGACAAAAGCCTATCATTGACAAATAAAAGACAACATTAGAAAACGAAATAACACCTCGTTTCATTTCAGTATAATGGGCCCATGTTCCTAGAGACCCCAAAACATCAGCAACAGCTCCTCCCCAATTATCTGCTGCATACTCCAATACAGGCGGAATAGCTATCAGCAATTGACCGAAGCAAAGCGAAAGCGCAATTATTAAGCAAGCCACTGAGCTTCTTGTCAGAGCACTAACCGCACAAGTTATCGCCAATGCTCCACCTCCATAAAAAATACACGCTAAATATCCACCCCAAATAGTACCATTATCAGGATCCCCGAGATAAGCGACAGTGATAACTACCGGAAAAGTAAACAGTATAGCAATAGTAATAACCGATAATGCGGCTAGGTACTTCCCTACTATTGCATGCCAAACGGCTAGAGGCATCGTTAGGAGCAGTTCGATAGTCCCAGTCCTCTGCTCTTCGGACCAAAGGCGCATACCCACAGCCGGAGCAAGAAACATAAGTAACCACATGGGCCAACGGAAAAACGTATTTTCAAGCGAGGCATCCTGTGCATTAGGAGCAAAAAAGTCATCCAACAAAAAAGTTAGCGACATTGTCAAAAGAACGAAAATAACAATGAAGACATATGCCAGCATTGAATTAAACTGCGCTTTTAATTCCCTGTTATAAATAATCCAAATATTTTTAAGAGCACTCATAAATTATGAACTTAATTATTTTTTCTTGATAGCGGTTAATTAGCTTTGAATTACTCCCTCTGGTTCCTCTTCCTTGACTTTTCTTTCTGAAATTTGGGTATCTGTTTTAGTTATTTCACGAAATACATCATCAAGCCTACCTTCATCAACTCTAAGTTCCTCTAATAATAACCCCTTTTCCTTACAAAGGTTAAATATACTTTCAGCATTTGTATTTACCTTCTTAGAAGGAATAACTTGCCCTGAAAATGAACTTTCGGTCGATGCGAATTCACGAACAGTTTCCACTCCGCTAATTGAAGAAAGTTCAGATCTAATGCCTGAACCTGCCATGCCACTAATCTTAATTGTATGAGCCCCGGCCCCTGCCGCTTTCGCTTTCAACTCATCAGGCGTCCCGTCAGCAACTATTCTACCTTGATCAATAATTATCGCCCTTGTACAAGCCGCTTCAACTTCTTCAAGAATATGAGTTGAAAAAATAATCGCCTTATCTTCGCCCATACGCTTAATCAAATTTCTAACTTCTTGTTTCTGGTTAGGATCAAGTCCGTCCGTCGGCTCATCTAACACAAGAATCTCAGGGTCATGAAGTATTGATTGTGCAAGGCATGTGCGATGCCTGTATCCCTTTGATAAAGTATCAATACTTTGCTGTTTGACCGGACCAAGAAAACAAGTATCAATCGCAGCTTCGACGTCCGACTTACCTTTTCCTCTCAATTCAGCAATGAAACCAAGAAACGAAGAGACCGTCATATCAGTATATAACGGCGCAGATTCCGGCAAATAACCAATCTTTTGTTTGGCCGCTATTGAGTCCTCCGACACATTAATACCGTCAATAACAACTTCACCTGAAGTAGGAGGCAGATAGCCGGTCACCATCCGCATAGTAGTTGATTTACCAGCGCCATTCGGCCCAAGAAAACCCAGCACTTCTCCTTTCTTTACTTCAAAAGAAATATCATCCACCGCCAATTTCTGCCCAAAGCTTTTTGAGAGATTTTTTACTGATATCATACTTATTTTAACTATTAAATTGGAGGACTTGCATAATTATCCGAAAAGTTAACGGATAAAATAGCGTATCAAGGGGGATGATTTGTTTACTCAATTGTCGTTTTATTTCAAGTTATAATCTGCTAAAACTCCTACTATAATTAAAATGAAATTTATATCCTGGAACGTCAATGGCATCCGCGCCTCTATAAAAAAGGGTTTTTGCGACTTTTTTAATGATATAGATGCTGATTTCTTTTGTATTCAAGAGACTAAAGCCAAACCCGAGCAAGTTGATTTAAATTGGAATAAGAAACACCACTCATACTGGAACTCGGCGGAAAAAGCGGGTTATTCAGGAACAGCAATTTTCAGTAAAATAGAACCACAAGATGTCTTTTATGGTATCGGAATCAAACAACATGACACAGAGGGAAGAGTAATCACACTAAGCTTTGATGACTTTTACCTAGTAAATGTTTATACACCAAATTCTCAAAATGAATTACGGCGATTAAAATATCGGCAGTCCTGGGATCAGGCCTTTCTTAAATATTTGAAGAGCCTAGCAAAAAAAAATCCGGTGATACTTTGTGGAGATCTAAACGTGGCTCACTCTGAAATCGATCTAGCCCGCCCCAATGCAAACACCAAAAGCCCAGGATTCACAAATGAGGAGCGTGAAGGATTTAATCAATTAATAGAAGCCAACTTCATCGACACTTTCCGTGAATTCGAAAAAGGCACAGGCCATTATTCTTGGTGGAGCTATCGAGCAAAAGCCAGAGAACGGAATGTAGGATGGCGCATTGACTATTGGTGCATATCATCACCACTAATGGGCCGATTAAAATCATCAACCATACTCAGCCAGATAATGGGATCTGATCATTGCCCCGTCATGATGGAGCTTACATAATCGACTTGTCGGCCAAAGCTACAATTTGAAACTTTAATGAAAAAATTTCTTTGCCTCCTTAACATCATTGCTAATTTGATCTTTTAAATCATCCACGCTATTAAATTTCTTTTCTTCACGGATATAATTCACAAAAGAAACCTCAAGATTTTCTCCATAAATCATACGGTCAAAATTAAATAAATAGACTTCAAGTTTCTGGTCAGAATTATTAGAACCCATGACGGTTGGTCTTACCCCTAAGTTCGCAACTCCTTGAAAACTCTCACCTTCAAGGTTAGCTAATACTGCATAGACTCCATTCGGAATAGCTACAGGTTCAAAAATATCAATATTTGCAGTAGGAAAACTCATCCGCCGACCAATCCCATCCCCTTTTATTACCTGCCCTGAAATGGAAAATTCTCTACCAAGCAAACTATTTGCATCCTTGAGATCACCGCGCTTTAAGGATTCCCTGACACGCGTACTACTAATCACATCTCCACTCTCATCACACACACGATCAATACCATTCACTTTGAATCCCAAGCTCTTTCCCAATTCAGTTAATAGATTAACGTCACCTTTACGCTCATATCCAAATCTAAATTCATTACCAACAGAAATAGATTTAAGTGTGCATGAATCAACTATCTCGCCTACAAATTCTTCTGCGCTCTGATTAGCCCTGCTCTCATCAAAATTAATAACCAACAAATAATCGGCACCCAGTTTCTCAATAAGATTCTGCTTGTGTTCCGAAGGCGTAATTATTGGCGGAGATTGGCTAGGAGACAAAATACTTAAGGGGTGAGGATCAAACGTAAGAACAACCGCCGGGCTTTCATCGGAACAAATAATATTTCTTATCACTGCCTGATGTCCCACATGAACCCCATCGAAAAAACCAATCGCTAAATTAACAGTATTTTCAATTTCATTTAGTTCTGAAAAAGAATTTAATCTGAGCATGCTAACATCAAAAATTTAAACTCCGCGCAACCTTGACACGTCAGCCAGACTCAGAGCTCTTTCAGCCACACTCTCACGCGTACCATTCTTGAGCTCATCAAATGTAATCGCCCCATCAGCTAAAAATTTCCCAGACTTCGTCCTCCGCAATGAGCTCAAGTGCGCACCACATCCTAGCTTCGCCCCTATTTCATGGGCATAAGTTCGAACATAAAACCCCTTACTACACACTACTCTAAAATCAAATTCAGGTAATTTAATATCACACAATTCATAATCATAAACATGAACAAGTCTTGGGTCCCTTTTAACCTCCTTCCCCTCTCTAGCTAATTTATACAAAGGAACCCCATCCTTTTTGATCGCGCTAACCATTGGTGGAGTTTGGTAAAAGTCACCAGTGAACTCACTTAAAACTGAATCAATTTCATCCTTAGTAAATTTTTGCACTTCAGTTTTCTTAATTAATTCACCTTCCTTGTCCTGAGTCGACGTCACCTCACCTAGCTTTACGGACCCCACATATTCTTTGTCCTCTGCCATCAATAGGTCCTGTATTTTAGTGCCACGCCCAAGCGTAAGAATAAGAAGGCCAGTTGCCATTGGGTCCAGAGTACCACAATGGCCTATCTTTTTTTGTTTTAGTGTGCGACGCGCCACAGACACAACATCATGTGATGTCATGTCTGGATCTTTATCGACTAAAAGAACTCCGTCTACGTTGTCCATTGATCAAGTTATTGTATTACAAATTTCGTCTAAAACTCTCTCCTCAACTTCATGCAACTCTCCATTCACTCTAGCACCTGACGCAAGAGGATGGCCGCCGCCACCAAAATGAGAGCAAATCTTACTAACGTTAGCTAAGTTAACATCTTTAGAGCGCATACTGACCCGCACACTGCAATCTTTGAGTTCTTCAAAAAAAACTGCAACTTGAACACTATCAATTCCTCTAATCAAATCTGACAAATTTTCACTATCTTCGGGCTTTATTGAGAGTTCTTCTTTAGTCTTCAAATCAAGACACCAAGAAGCAACTTGATCATCAACCGTCATTCTTAAATTTCCAAGAAGCTCCTTAAGCAGTTCAATCCTTCTATATGGATAACGCTCATAAACAGCCGATGATAAAACTCCACAATCAGCTCCCATTCGCAATAAATCCGCAGCCACCTCATATGTTCTAGCTGTTGTGGCAGGATATCTAAAGGTCCCAGTAT
>JABGYE010000013.1:0-6929 GCA_018675395.1 Akkermansiaceae bacterium | reverse complement strand
CCGCTAGCCCATTCCCAGAGCTGCTTTTGACCGCTGCTCGTATCAATTCTTTCTTTAAATTCAAAGAGCCTAGCAAGGACACGAGCAATATTCGCATCTACTGCAGGGACTGCCGCATTAAACGCAAAACTTGCTACTGCACCCGCAGTATATTGGCCAATACCAGGGAGGTCCTCAATTAGGCTAAGATCAGACGGAAAAACTCCCCCAAAATCTTTCATTACTGCAATCGCTGCCTTATGAAAGTTTCTCGCTCTTGAATAATAACCTAGTCCTTCCCAGGCCTTAAGTACTTCCTCTTCCGCGGCATAAGATAGCGCTTCAAAATCCGGGAACCGCTCTAACCACTTCCTATAATAACCTCGATCCAGGACCGTAGAAACCTGCGTCTGTTGCAGCATCATCTCAGAGACTAGAATCTCATAAGGGTCATTGGTCGAACGCCAAGGATAATCCTTACCAAACTCCTCGAACCAACTTATAAGAGCACTATTTAATCGCTCTGACTGACTCAGAGGGAGAGGATCTTCACATTTTAGAGCTTTCAACTGTTGTGCCATGTCCAGCATGTGTTTAAATCATTGAGTGGCAAAACCAATCAATTCATACACTCATCCATTAAACTTGGATCAAGTTAACGAATTGTGTGAAATCTTGGAACATGAAAATTTCGAGTTCAAAACAAAAGAATATACGATTTTCTCTGCGAGCAAGGATCACCTAAACATCAGTGTTTACCAAAAAGGACCGAAAGTACTAATACAAGGCAAAAAAACTGAAGAATTCGTTCGTTTCACTCTTGAACCCAGAATACTTGGCGAAGCCAAGCTAGGTTATGAAGAAGAACTTAATCCGGAAATGTTTGAGCCTCACTTTGGAATTGATGAAAGTGGAAAAGGTGATTTTTTTGGGCCTTTAGTAATAGCGGGCGCTTATACCGATAAAAATCTAACACGTTCACTTCTTGATGAGGGAATAGCGGACTCAAAAAAAATAACTGATACTAAAATTAAAAAATTATCAAAAATTATTCGCGATAGCCCTGGGATCGAGCATGAAATTATTATAATCGGCCCAAAAAAATATAATGAGCTTTACAGTAAAATTGGGAATCTCAATAAACTACTGGCTTGGGGACATTCTACATGCATAGAGAGGCTTTGTGAAAAACGGCCTGATTGCGAAAGAGCACTAAGCGATCAATTTGCCAGATCCTCAGTCCTCACATCATCATTGGGCGAACGAGGAAAAAACATTCAAATACAACAACGGACTAAAGCAGAATCAGACATAGCAGTCGCAACTGCCTCTATATTAGCCCGTGATGCATTTGTAACATGGATTGACAAGGCAACTGAGCAGTTCGGCTTTCCGATCCCGAAAGGAGCATCAAATAAGGTCCTAGAAGCCGGAGAAAAATTAGTTGCCCAGCATGGCACCCAAATCCTACAGGAAGTCTCAAAGACTCATTTTAAAACGGCCCAGAATTGGTTATAAGAGCATTTGAACTACATTAACATTGCAATAACATTAAAGTGTAAATGAGCATCATTTTTCCGTTGCCAAATCACTTCAGATCGCTATTTGTTTCTCCCTCCTCATTGCCCTAGATTTGGAACAATTTGAAAGAATGAATAAAATATCCTGAAATTATTTGGGAAATAAATCACTAATATAATTTAATGAAAACAGCCACTAAACGTGACCTCGTGATAAAGATTAGTAACGAAACAGGGATGACCCAGCAACAGGTTTTCGACGTTATTCAGAAAACATTAGATACAATCACACAAACTCTCGCTGCCGGAGACGAAGTGGTATTAAGAAATTTTGGTTCATTTCAGGTAAAGGAAACAAAACAAAAAATTGGCCGTAATCCCAACAAACCAGGCACCGATGTCATTATACCGCCGAGGGCAATAGTTAAGTTCAAGCCTGGTAAAGAAATGAAAGAACGTGTTGCGACCGTTTTACCTCAGATACAAGACTCAGAGGAATCCCAGCCGAGCACAGAACCAGCTTCTTCATAATTTAATCTTTAAGAAATTCTCTCAACCAGCAGCTCACGAGTAATCCGTTAGCCTTTTTTCATTCCTTTTTTATTTGATCGGCAATTGATGTTACCGCTTCAATTCCGGGAGTCCCTTTAAAATCCAATAAAGCATTGGATAAAATTTCCAAAGCAGATCCTTTGTCTTCAAGTGCTAACTTGCCTTGAGCACGAAGTAACCGGATCCTCAATTGATCTTCGGAATTGTCATATAAAACGGCGGCCCTTTTAAAAACCTCATCCGCATCTTTATATTTTTTTCCAGACATCATATAGAGGCCCGTCGCCTCCAAGATTTTTCCACTCTTTAATGAGGCGGCAGCTTTATCCAAATTAGAAATCAATTGCTTCGGTTCAGATGCCCACCGTAAGACAGCAATACGGAAAGCTTTGAAATCATCGTCCTCACCAGCTTCAATCTCGCTCTTAATGATGAAGGGTTGGTATAAAGGATCTCCAATCATCACCTGCATCCACGAAAATACCGGAGTCGCTATCCAGCCTGCCTCCGCAAAAGTAAAACCAGCCAAAAAACGTGCATTGAACAGGTCGAGATGCGTAGACATCTGTAAAAAAGGCTCATAAACATTTCCCAGAACAGCACATGCTCCACGAGAAAGTAATGGTCCTGACCAGTTCTTTAGAGTCGTGCGAAGTGTACTAGCAGAATATGAATGAATGTGTGCTGCTACTGCCCCTCTTTTAAATTGAAAGCCCTGATCAATGAACGGTCCCTGTGCATTCTGCGTGTACCACCCAAAATATAAAATAATATCTTTACCGAGTGGATAACCTTTTGGAACACGGGTAGAAAACCGATCAACTAATGTAGGAATACCAGCCTTCCTGTAAAAAGCACTGCAAGTCTCAAGCCAATCATCACCAATCTTATAGGCTGCTCCTTTCTCTTTGGCCAGATTAGCAATGTCGATCAGAGCCATTCCCCACAATCCAGATCCTTCAACAGCTATGGCGTCATCTATGAGTCGTTTGGCTGTCGCATAATTGGGCCCGTCAATCCTAGAAGTCAGGAGGATGTCCGGAATTCCTCCCCGATCAGTTGACCTGAAGTAAGGATTACCTGCTGCTCCACTAAGCTTTGACAGATTCATGCTCAAGCAGGCAATCTCAGAATCAATACTAGCAGCATCATTGTTCCCCGGTCCAAGATTAGTCGAGGGCTTTTGCTTTGAATCCTCTGATACGGAACTTTTCACCTTCAAAGGCATCCCAAACATAATTGCTGCAAACTTCATTTTTATATGAACAGCTCGCAAGTTTCCTTGGGCATCTTCTTTTCTTTCCCACCAACCATTGGTATCAAATTGTTTACGGAGTGGTTCTAGGATCGTCTTTTGATATTCAGACCGCGTAATAATTTCCTCGGTCGAACATTTCATCCCAATTAAATTCTCAAACGGAATATTTCTCTTACCGGCATAATACGCAGCCAATTTCCGCGAATCGGCCACATTCTGGTTATAGATCACTAGTGTAGCAGACGCGTACTGGCTATTTTTCGCAGGCTCCTGAGCAACGGCAGAAGAGAAAAAGTAAACAAAGAGAAAAATTGAAATCCAGTTGAAATCAATAATTCGCTGATCAAATCCCATCATAATAATAATTTTCGATTAAATAAAAATACACACTCCTCATAGATTCGAATACAGATTAAAATGAAATGTTTGCAATCTTGAACTTAATTTCCATGTATTAAGAACTAAAATCAATGTTTCATCGTATCCACTTAATTGATTCTCATTGAATCCGAAGAAGCCTTCAATATGGTTTACATTGTCCAATAAAATACATTTTGTTCATGAAATCCCTCAAACCCTTTGCCCTACTGATTCTTTCCATGGTCTGTTTTTGCAACTGTTCGCAAAAACTTGTTCGCGTGCAGCCTTATGATCGTGGAAACTTATCACAGATAGGAATGTCTGGGGATTTAAATTCACTAATCACCACCATGACAGAGCATGGATACTTTTCGAGAGAGGGTAGCTTTGGTGGTGGTTTAGTAGGTGGCGGCGGATGTGGTTGCAATTGATGCAAATGAAGATGCTAAAAAACAACAAGATCAAATTCTACGGTAAGCAATTATCAAAGGCGGGAATCACCAGTCTGATATTGAATAAAGGCGCAGCATCCCAGTTTATTACCTATGAATCCCAGTTCATTGGTTCAGCGGCAATCACTCAGATCATCAAATGGTCTTCAGTCACCATTGCCAGTTTGGGCGCCTATGATGCAGTGAGTGGCGCTACGCAAATCACGCAAATTGCCCCATCATCAGGATCATCAACAGTACCCGCTAAAGCGGGTGAATTATTGAATCTAGTCTACCAGATCACTGGCGCTCCTCACCGCGCTCAGAGCTGGGCCGTAATAGGCGAACTGCCTGAAGGCCTCAATCATTTAAACTCAACTAACAGTAACACGGATGGCATCACTGGAATTCCAACGCAACCAGGAAATTACATAATAAGAGTTAGAGCTTATAAAAGCTCTAACAACAGCGGCTATAATTACACTAAAACTTTCACCATTGAAATTGCACCAGGCTCGGAACCTCCCGTCATATCTTCTCAGCCCGAAAGCCTTACAATTACTTCGGTCAAGAAAACGACCCTCCAAGTCACTGCATCTGGAAACGAAATGAAATACCAATGGTACCAAGGAGTATCCGGAAACACATCTACTCCACTCGCTGGCGCGACCAATCAATCATTAGAGATTGGACCACTTTTGGCAGATTCTAATTATTGGGTTCAAGTTTCTAACGGTGTCGGAACAGTTGGTTCACAAACAGCTACTATAAAGATTTTAGACAATTATATTAGCTGGGCTGAGAAAAAGTTTGGGGCTAATCCGATTGATGCTGAAATTTCAGATCCTGCAAAAGATCCTGACGGTGATGGTCTAACCAACAAATTTGAGTATATAATAGGCTCATCACCTATAGAACAAAGTCTCGACCAGGACACTGCAATCCTAATCAAAAATTCTAAGATTGAGCTCTCATTTATGACCAAATCTGCCAAAGGAGAAGGTTACGCTGGACTGGAGCGTGTCTACACCGTCGAAGAGTCCAATGATATTTCCAAGGACTCATGGAAAACGGTTCCTGAATACCAAAATATTATTGGGAATGGCCAGAAAATCACTATCTCAGAATCCATCAATAACGGTAAAAAATACTATCGACTAAAAGTTCATATCAGGAAAAAATCTTGAATGACCTCCAAGTCTCATTACCCAATTATTCTAACCTGCTTACTGCCATGGACCAGCGCTAAGGCCAATGAGTACGAATATGGGTATCAATTATATGACGAAGGGGATGAGAGAATCAGGGTCGAAGCCAATTACTTTAGAGGTAAGATCGATCTGACAAATGAATCCACTTTCAGATTCCAGCTCCTTAATGACGCAATCACAGGATCATCACCTACGGGCGTTCTCCCAGGTGGAGATCAACCTTTCATATCTGATCTTGAAGATGTGAGGACTGGGATACTGGCTGCACTCCAATACAGTATAGAAGATCAAAGGATAGAGCTCGAGCTCTCAAAAAGCGAAGAATCTGATTATTTTTCAAACGGAATCTCATTGAATTATGAGAAGGATTATAATCTTGGCAACACCACAGTAGCTCTAGGATTTAATTACCTAGATGATGTTGTCAAAGTTCCTCTCCTAGATGATGAGAAAAAAGACAGCTATGACATATTTGCCGGAGTGACCCAAATTCTAGATAAAAACACAGTTGTTTCTGCAGACCTCACTCTCGGATACGCAGAAGGTTATCTTAACGATCCTTATAAAGTAGTTCAAAGAAACGAAGACTTTGTGATTGCCCCAGGAATCAGTGTTCCCATCGTTAATATTTATAGGGAGAACAGACCCGATAGCCGGTTCAGACAAATCCTCCATCAGGAGACTAAGCATTACTTTGAATCACTCAAAGGAACACTCAAAGCCGCCTTTCGCCTATCCAACGATGACTATGGAATCTTCTCACAAACCGCTGAAGTAGAATGGCGCCAAGAAGTTAATGATAAACTCCTCATATCGCCTTTTTATAGATTCTACAATCAGAACAGTGCCGACTTTTTCGTAAAAAGTCTAAATCAACTCAATATTGATGCTCCGGCAGATGAACCTAATGGCAGTGGCCCCAACTACTCAGCGGACTACCGTTTGTCATCCCTCCACGCAACAAGTATAGGCCTTAAGATCAATTATAAAGTCAATGAGAACCTCTCTGTTTCCGGAGCCTACGAGCATTACGCAATGGAAGGTGTTGGAACTGATTCAGCACCTTCACAAGCGTATCCTACAGCCAACACTTTTAGCATCACGGCTCAAATCAAATTTTAGAAACGACTCATGAGTGCTCCGGACTTGAGCAAATTTCTAACACCTAGTCCTCTAGGAGTACGGGAACTCCATTTTCGCGCACTCGGAACAGAGTGCCATGTCAAGATACGGTTAGAATCAGAAGGAGAAGCGCTTCAATTTGCTGCCGATACTTTGGATTGGATTAAAAATTTTGAAGAAAAGTATTCCCGCTACCTAGACACTTCTCTTATCTCAAAAATCAATGGCGCTGCCGGTCAATCCTGGATCGAAACCGATGACGATGCAGAGCGACTACTTAACGTGGCGGATGAGGTATTTAGGAAAAGTGATGGTATCTTGGATGCTACTATGTTGCCTCTCGCCAAGGTCTGGGACTGGAAGAAAATTCATCAACAACTACCAACTCAAGAGAACATCCAAGAAGCTATTAGACTGACAGGCTGGGATAAGGTCGAGCGGCGAGAAGGTGCAATCTTCTTACCCGAGAAAGGCATGGGCCTTGATTTTGGAGGAT
>JABGYE010000014.1:0-22476 GCA_018675395.1 Akkermansiaceae bacterium | reverse complement strand
CTTCTCAAGAAGCATGGCTCCAGTCCATCCAAATCCTGTAAAAAATGATCCTATACTACGAATTGAAAATATCCCGGTTCCTCCACCTTCCCCAATCTCACCCAAGTCAAAATCAATATCTCCTCCGAGAATTAAAAGGAAAAACATTTGAATGAAGAGCACAAAACTGGAAACAGCTCCTATAGCAACGAATGTTTTCATTGCCGCAGGATCCAAGGTCAAATATGACTCCCATAAACCACTCATAATTCTACTAATTATCTAATGTTATACATTCTTAAAAAAAAACCGCTCATGTGCCATTATAATTTTATTTAATTTTTGGAACATCTAACAGTCCAATAAAGGCATTAATTAGGAACAATCTCCTAAAACCCATGAATTTAGATTATTCATTTTCCATTTTCGGTGACTTGCGCATTCTCTTCTTGACCCCATGCTTGCGTTTATTTGCCACATTGAGCCTCTTTTGTCTCTTGGATGGTTGACGGTTCTTTCGTCGCGTCTTTTCCATATCAGATCTACGCCGGTCCTTGCGCTTCCGTTCCCGGTCCTCAAGAATAGAACAAATAAGATTACGCGCCTGGATCCTATTTGCCATTAATGAACGGCTCTCCTGACATTTAACTTCGATGCCAGTAGTAATGTGTTTGAGTTGAACACAAGAAGAAGTCTTGTTAATTTTTTGCCCTCCTGGTCCCGATCCTCTAATGAACCGCTCAAGCAAATCGCGTTCATAGACTTTTGCTCTGCGCATTCGTAAAAGCAGTTCCTCAGGAACGGGTAATTCTTTCCCCATACAGTTAAGCTTAGCACAAAATGACCACTCATGCGCCTGAAGTCCTAAAGCTTGATGATTATATAAAATCAAATTATGATGAAAACTCAGTGGAAAATTCTACTCAACCGCAAAATCTCGTTAAGATTATCAATTTTTTCGAATCCCTTCCCGATGACGAAAAGCGAGAGAACCTCCTCTCCTATGCGAACAGATCGAAGGCATGGGAGCCAAATCCTGATCTAATCTATGATTTGAAAGATATTCGCAAAGATGAAGAATGCACAGACACAGTCGGCATCTATTTAAAAATGAATCAGGGAAAAGTGTTCTTTAATATTTCAATGGGACCAAAAGTCCAAACGCTGACAAGGGCTCTGGCATCGATACTTTGCGAGGCATTGAAAGGTGCAACTATTGAGCAAGTACTTACAGTTAAAGATGAATGCATTTCACAAATAGTCGGTGAAAAACTTGTCCAACTAAGAAGCCAAACTGTTTACTACTTAATTCAGAGAATGCGCTCGGCTGTTTCAAGTATCCAAAATTAGTGCAGCTTAAAAGCTTATCTGAATTTTTTTCTTGCACGGGAAGATCCCCTGATTACTGATACTCATACACTGACAACGTCATGGAACCCGGTGAAATCCCGGGACAGTTTGCGCTGCGGTAACTGGGCACGAATTCCCATTACGCCAATCCTGCAAATGAGCAGGGTGAAGGCGGGAAGGAGGTTATAATCCAGGAGTCCGAACACTTGATCTTGTCAGAGCCCGCATAATTCTCCTCGCACAAAAGAGAAGACTGTAATGAAATATTTAATCCCAAAAATAATTGGGCTAATTAGCCTATATTCGAATCATCTATTTGGATTCAAAGAACCTACTATTCTTTTCTCAGTAAAATTTAAATTCCTTCTCTCCGCATTCATTCTCTTGAGTGATTCTAAGATTATCCTAGCCGAAGATGAAGCATTTCCTGTAGAAATTGAAAGGACCACTGTCGTTGCCACCAAAACACCCAAACAACTCAATCAACTTTCTCCAGGAATTGATTCGCTGGACGGATCCTCATTAGAAACACGGCAAATCTATCAGCTCGAAGACGCGTTAAATTTCCTTCCCGGAATCTCCATGGTTCAGACCGGACAAATCGGCGGAGCATCATCACTGTTCGTGCGGGGCCAAGAAAGCAATCATTTGGTCACACTACTGAACGGACGCCGTCTCGCACCTGGACTTGCCGGACTCTATAACATCGAGCTTTTAGACACAACATTTCTAGACTCGGTCGAACTGGCCCGAGGACCAGTGTCCAGTCTTTACGGAAGCGATGCTCTTGCTGGCGCACTAAACATACGCATGACAGATGCTCGTTTCCTCGAAGACACTAATAGTTTATCTTTAATTTCTGAAGCAGGATCCTTTCAGACAACACGTAATGGCCTGCAATTCTCTACAAGAAAAGAAAAAGTTGGTCTTGTCTTGGATGCATCGCATCTACAAACAGAAAATGATCGACCTCAGAGCGGATTCAGTAATTTAACTCTACGGAACAATTTATCCTTCGAGTTCTCAGATGAAGTGTTTCTAGATTTTCTTTACTTCTATCAGAACAGCGACCTGCAGGTCCCCGGTTCTGAACAGAGTTCTTTTTTTCCCGAGCCTCAGATTAACGCAAATGAAAGTCATCTGTTCTCCCCAAGAATATCCATTTTCCGTGATCATTGGGATTCTTGGATTTTCTATAGTCACACTAAGAGTAATCTCAAAGCAACGAAAGATGTGTTTCTTCAAGACAATATCCTTGAGCAGACCGGTAACGAATTCGAAGCTGTCATTAACTTCCATTCAAAGAGCGAATCAACGTGGGCCATCGGGACCGGTTATTATGAATATGAATTTGATAGGATTCCACTCAGCCCAGGACCATTTAATCTGCCAAGTAATAAAAGATATGGGTACGCCTCAATATTTTCTCAGGCCGATACTGCACTCCCGTACAATTTCCATACCATTGTAAGTGCCCGCTGGGATGAACACGATTCGTTTGAAAGTGAAGGAACCTATTCTGTACAGATCAACAAAAGAATCGAAAGTATCAATACTCAACTGTTCGGTAAAGTTTCTACTGGTTATAAAGCCCCGAGTGGGCAGGACTTTGTTTTCCTTGATCCGAGTGTGAATCCTGATTTGATCTCACCTGAAGAAAGCACTGGGTTGGAAATTGGAATCCGCCAATTCCTGTCTTCGACAGACAGTAATCTGTCCCTGACTTATTTTAAATCGGACATTGATAACCTGGTCGATAGTTTCGGGTTCCCGGCATTCCCTGCCGAAGTCGATACAGAAATACAGGGAATTGAATTAGGTGCGAATATTCAATTCGGACAACACCTCAGTGCCTATGCTAATTACACCTGGCTTGATGCTGTCATTTCTGAAGGACTCTACTTCGGAGGGTTTGCTGGAAAACCAGGAGATAAATTACCTCGTCGCCCTGAAAATACCGCTGCAGGAGGACTACTATACGAGCTAGATAATTGGAAGATCGGCGCAGAGATTAGAGGAGCATCTAAGCGACTGGATCGGCCCGGGCTAATACTGAGTGACTATGCAGTCGCTCGTGTGTATGGAAGTTGGAAATGGAAACCTAACATTAAGATTTTTGGTCGCATTGAAAATGTTTTTGATAAGAAGTATGAAACGACACGAGGATTCACTGCGGCCGGAATCGGTGCGTTCGGCGGGATTACAATCCGATTTTAAACATTTGAAATGCTTATAAATTCATCCTGAATTACCTATCAATCCGAATCAAATTCAAGTAGATCTAATGAAGCTTCTTTGATCGGATCCATGAGATCATCATCAAGATCCGACATGAGCGGTAAATGTGCTCCGGTCTGCGCAATGTCCGCGAGTGAAACTGCATGATGAAGAACGGGTATAGGGCCATACGCATTCCTAAGATTCTCTAAAGTTTCAAATCTGCCTCTGATAGATTCCGCGGATTCAAAATCATTGGATTTGATCGCATTTAGCATCTGCATTGACTTTGATGGTGCAATGCAGACACATCCTGATGTGAATCCTGTAACACCAAAATCACGCAAATGCATCATTGCTGGCTGCTCCCCAATTCCACTCACCACCATTCGAGGATCAACTAAATTAAGTAATTCCTTAAGATAATCATCTTCCGAAGTTTCCTCCCGTACGATCGCATACTTTATCCAGGAAATGATCCCGTCTTGCACAAGTTCAGAAACGATTCGAGGAGAAACATAAGATTCATCCTTAATGTACAAAACGGCCTTAATCCCTGACCTTTCGACAAAATGCCTAACTGCTTGAGCAACGCCTTCAGACCTGGCCGGAAATAGTGTCGGCAAAATCATGACTGCGGGAAATGACGACCCTTTTAGAATGGCCGCCTGATCAGCAATATTCCCAAAGAAAGGACCGACCGAGGGAATGGCCAGAGTCTGGTCTCCACTTTCTGATTCAAGCATTTCCAGAAGTTCAGAATATTCAGAAATTGCAATGTTATAGAGATTTGCATTTCCTCCATACAAGAGAGTTTGAACACCACCACTCTCCAGATGCTTTATAAGTCTACGGTTCTCTTCAAGGTTAATTGAATAATCATTGTTACGGCAAAGGGGCGGCACGGCAATGACCGAAGAGGACAGGATAGATAAATCATTAATTGAAGTCTTCATTGGATATGAAACCAGCTTCAAGAAACCTAATTCACTTCTTTCACTGATAAATCAATTATCTATAGAACATAAAGTAACCCAAGAAGAATAACCGCAAAGATAGCGGCTCTTCCTATAGGGAATGCACCTAATCTTGAATCTTCATAAAATGCTTTTTGTTTCGCAATCAAGGAATCACCTTCCAATCCACGCAACTTCCAAAAAGGGGTCATTATAATAACTAACAACCGTGATGGTGCAGCCTTAGTGAATCTGTTCAACCAACCAATGAATTCAATAATGAATGCACGGTGGACTCTTTCATTGGTAGTATTGAGCATCACGTCGGCTCCTTTATAAAATAGCCTCCCTCCCTTTCTCCAAAACCAGTCAAAGTCGATATTTGTAGAACGTAGCTCCGGTGGATATATGTTTGTTAACATAAGAACAGCAAATGCAGCCGCTGAAAAGAATAGGAGCTGAAATTGTGTAACTACGTGCGTTAAATCATAAGGATTGTAATCAAAATCACGAGGTAACAAACTGTATAATGTTTGCTGAGGAAAGCATCCTATAATGATGCAAGCTGATGCGGAAATCGCCATAGCTACTAACATATTAATGGGTGCTTCTTTCGTACGAATCCCCGAATCATGGGCAAAGAATGCGAAGAAAGGAATCTTGATGCCAGCATGTTTAAGGACACCAGCAGCAGCAAAAAGCAAAAGAAGCCAAATCACCGTGTGTCCCTTTTCAGCAGCACTGACCATAATCATACTCTTACTCACAAAAGCACACATGAGCGGAAAACCCGAAATTGCAGCAGCACCCACAATCGATAGGCCCGTAGTCCACGGCATCGTTTTATATAGCCCCCCTAACTGTGAGGCATTCATGGTACCGGTTCGGTAAAGAACAGCGCCCATGCTCATAAATAATAAACCTTTAAAAAATACATCATTAAATGCATGAGCCACTGCACCATTAATCCCCAACTCTGTACCCAGTCCAATACCGACCATCATGAAACCGATCTGGTTAATCATACTATAGGCAAGAGTGCGCCTAAGATCATTTTCTATGACTGCATAAAAGATCGGGAACATAGCCATGACCGCTCCAATATAAATTAATGGTTCTGCCCCAGGAAATCCTCTAGCCATCGCATAAACAGCGGTCTTTGTGGTAAAGCAGCAAAGATAAACAGCGCCTGCCGCAGTCGATTCTGGATAACTATCCGTTAGCCAAGTATGCAGTAATGGGAATCCGCATTTTATTCCAAATGCTAAGAAAATAAGTATTCCACCAAGACCATTCAGATCAAAAGTATTAAAGCTCAAGGATCCAGTGTCCTTGTAAATAATAGTCGCTCCCATCAGTAAGAGGAGGCCAGATGAAATGTGTAGAATAAGGTATCGAATGCCTGAGGCCGAAGAATTCGGAGTCCTTCGAGCCCATATCTGAAACACTGAAGTGACTGCCAACAACTCCCAGAAAACAAAGAGCGTGACTAGATCTCCTGCCAAGACTGCGCCAATGGCACTGCCCGCGTACAAGAGACCAGTAAATCGCTGCATATTATCACGCACATGAAGCGAATAAATTGAAGTTATGATCGCTGCAAAATGAAACAAATAAGCAAAAAGCATGCTCAACTTATCAAACCTCGCCAATTCCAATTGCAGATCCATCAAGGAAAGCGTCATTACATAATTTTCGCCATGGGACCTATCAATTAAAATTAGATTAATGAGGCCAATTACAGGAGTGATAACGGAAGCCACTCCCTTTAGTTTGCCCCTTAAAACTCCGACCAGTAGAGCTCCGGCAAAAAGAATAATCACAGGATGCAAACTACTCGTCATAATAATCCTCCGATCTCATGAGAACTTTACGTAATTCCTTTGCGATAATTACAATTAATGAGCAAGAAATAAATCCATACACACTAAAGAATCCGAACCACCCATCGAATGCAAAAACACTATGCTTATGAGTGAAGAAAAAAATCAAATCGAGAATAAAAAATACTCCGCAAAGCAAAAAGAAGATCTTCAGCAACTTCTTCACATTCGCGGGATTATCCCAGATCCGTGCCTTGCCATCATCTTCTAATCTAACAATCCCTTCGCGGTCCGGATCGTTCGACTCAGGTAATTCAGAAAGATCGTCCATTATTTTGTTATGAGTTGTGCAAGTTCAAAACCGAGTCCCGGGAACATGAAAAATAAAAGGCCAGCCAGAGCCGTAATGCAAAGTGGTATCAGACATGCAAGAGGCGCCTCCTTGATCCCTGAATCCGAACCTTTATCATCCTTTTGAGGAGGGCTACGGAAAAGCGCATTAATAGGAATTGGTAGAAGGTAAGCAATATTTAATAGCGAACTAATTACCAACACAACCGCCATCGCCGTCTGCTCAGCATCAAGAGCACCAAGGAAGAGATACCATTTACTCCATGCTCCACCAAAAGGAGGGAGCCCTATAATGCTAAGTGAACCAATTAGAAATGCTATCATTGTTATCGGCATCTGTTTACCAAGACCAACCATCTGACTAATGTATTTCTTTCCGCTCGCAACAAAGATTGCCCCCGCACAGAAGAAGAGTGTTATTTTACCAAAAGCATGCATAGCAATATGCATCACGGAACCTGTGACTCCATTCGAGGATAGGAATGAAACCCCAAGGACAATATAAGCGAGTTGACCTATGGTAGAAAATGCTAATCTCCTTTTGAGATTGTCTTGAGTCAAAGCGATGAGCGAGGAAACGATAATAGTAAAAGCGGCTATGTAAGTAATTACAGTTGCCACATCCAATTGCTTCAGAAAATCAGTGCCAAAGACACCAGTAAATACTCGCAAAACACAGAAAACCCCCACCTTAACGACGGCAACGGCATGAAGAAGGGCCGACACTGGGGTCGGAGCAACCATCGCATTTGGAAGCCACGAATGAAATGGCATGAGCCCCGATTTGGCAAAGCCTAAAGTGAAGGCAACAAGAACAATTAAACCATCACCTGAGCCGATTTTACCGTCGAGAAATACTCCATCGGTAAATTTGATATCCCCACCACTCTTCCAATAACAATAGATCATTGCGGGCAAGACAAATGCAACAGACGTACCAAGAAGATGACTTAAATAGGTCCTTCCTCCAGTCCTCGCTGCCTTGTCCCCATGATGAGTCACAAGGGGATAAGTCGATAGCGAAAGAATCTCATAAAAAATATAAAGGGTCAGTAAGTTGCCCGCAAAAGCAACCCCGATAGTTGCTGAAAGTGAAATTGCAAAACATGCAAAAAAACGTGTCTGGTCATGTTCCCTAAGACCACGCATGTACCCTACAGCATAGAGCGTTGTAAGAATCCACAAAGATGAAGCCACGAGTGCGAATAGCATGCCCAGACCATCGACTCGAAACTCAATTGGAATGCCTGGCAGAATCTCACCAAATTTAAAATGCAATATCTTTCCCTCTCTGATGAGAGGCAACATCATAAAAACCATAGCCAACTTTAAAAAAGCGGCCAAAAAAGTAACTCCTTCACGGACGTCCGGTCTTTTTCTGAACACTAGAATTGCAGGCACCGCCAATAGCGATACGAGCCATGTGAATAGAGGAATGAAGCTAAATTCGATCATCTAAGTATTCATCATTTTCAGAGCAGTTTGAATCCATTCAAAAAGGGGCCTGTTCATAATGCCCAGTAACAGTACAGACACCGAAGCGATATATAGAGGAACTAGCATTGACCAAGGAACCTCTTTAATACTTGTGTCTGGATTCGCATCAGAATCGGAGGGGGAGAAATCCTCTTTGACACCAGCAATTTTTCCAAAGTATGCCCGTTCAAAAATTCTAAAAAAGATAACAGCATTAACTAAACTAGAAAAAATCAACGCACAAACATATTCCCACTGCCCTGCCTCTATTCCTCCTCTTATAAGGTACCACTTACTGAAAAAACCACAGGTCGGAGGCAAGCCTATCATGGACAAAGCGCCAACCGTAAAGCCTATCATGGTTAACGGCATTTTACGAAATAGATTATCAAAAGCATTGACCCTAGAATCCCCAATCCTCAGAACAATGATTGATGCAGCAATGAAAAGACAAAAGGTCATCGCTGCATCAGAAAGAATATGATAAAAAGCACCTGCCTGACCAGTCACGTTTCCCAACCAAGCACCTCCAACCATATATCCTACCTCAGCAACTATCAGATAAGTTAACATCTTTTTAATATCTGTCCTCGCAAGAGCCAAAAGGGAACCAGCTACAATTGCAATAACTGACATCCAAATGACAAGTTCCCCCCACACGTGCTGATCCGAATATACAAATTCATATCCGAAAAGCCAAAGCATGACTCGAATCATGACATATACCATAACCTTAGTCATGAGCGGGGCCATGAAGGTTCCAGTCATGCTAGGAGCATAGGCGTAAGCGTTAGGCAACCAGCCATGCAAAGGGAAAAATGCCATCTTTGTCCATACGCCAAGCATTATAAATATGAAGGCCACAATAATACTCTGATGCTCCCATAGCTTATCATTTCCTAGGACCATCCGGATATCATCAATATTCAATGTGCCCGTCTTTATGTAGAGATATCCAACACCAAGTAAATAGAAGGAGGCTCCTATTGTCCCCATGATCACATAATTAAAACTGGACAATGCCGCTCTTCTATTTCCCATGGCAATGAGGGCATAACTGGTCAAAGAAGTAATCTCAATTAACACATAAAGATTAAAAGCGTCATTGGTCATCACAATCCCACAAAGACCAACAATAAGCAGTTGTATTAATGCATAGAAAAAAGGAACCTTACCTTGAGCTTCAGCCTCAGCCCTTGTTTTAGAATAAATCGTATTAACAAATCCGACGAAGGTAACTGCAAAAACGACTAGAGCCGCGAGAATATCTACACGTAATTCGATCCCGACCTCAAAAACGGTAGACTCAGGATCCCATCCTCCCATTCTGTAACGGATCTCCTGAACCTTATCACTAAGAACTATAATGATAGTAAATAAAGAAATTATGGAAGAAAGACCCAAAGAAATGAGACTCGTTATCCAGCACTGCTCTGGCCTTTCCCTGCCGAGCAGAACAACGATCAAGGCTCCAAACAAAGGAACCAGCAAAATGAGAATAGGGAAATGCTCAGTCATGCCCCCCCGGTTTCAGTTCGTTTAAAATTTCATCTTCCTCAAGAGTCCCAAAAGACTTGTGAATTCTTTGTGATATAGCAAGGGCGAGGCCCAAAGTGCTGACCCCAACAACAATGGCCGTAAGCATCAGAACATGAGGAAGCGGGTTAGCATATTTGTCCTTATCAATAATATTATGTTTTAAATTTTTAGAACTCTCTTCCGAATAGACCTCAGCCTCTTGATTATGATCCGGTCCATGATGCGAAATAATTGGAATGCCACCAGTCTCTTTGACTCCAATTGAAACATAGAAAAGGATAATAGCAGTCTGAAAAATGGCCATTCCAATGAGCTTCTTTATCAGATTGTTTTTAGTGATCATCGCATACAAACCTATCATCATTAGAATTACATAGATCCAATAATTGAACTTTGGAACGATGTTTTCTTCTATGAAGTTAGCAATGATAGGATCCATAATTTAAAGCCCTTTGCTAAGGCGCCCTCTAGTTGAAAGGTTTGAGTACATTGAAAACATGATCGCCGTAACAGTGAACGCGACCCCAATCTCAACTACGAGCATGCTGTGGGATCTTGCCATCATAGAGTCACCTGGCAAAATAGAATCTAGTACCGAGTAATTTAAAAATTCCTCCCCCAATAGCAGGCAAAGAACTCCCCAACCCACATAAATAAAAATACCAATTACTGCAAAAATCATTGTTCTTCGCTCACTGAAAAGTTGCTTAGCTTTTGAGAGACCAAAAGCAAGTGCTAAAAGAATATAACTTGCGCCAAACATCACTCCCCCTTGGAAACCTCCTCCAGGACTATGATGTCCATGAGCAACAACATACAGTGCGAAGATCTGAATGAACGGCAATATCAGACTGCAAGTAAACCGAGCCAGAAGACCAGCCCCGTCATCATCATTGTTATGGTCAGTGGGAGAGTCAGTACCTTCAAAGTTCCTCAAAACTGCAATAATTCCTATCCCTGCAATAAAGATAACAACAGTCTCAAACATTGTATCATAACCTCGGAAATCAGCCAACACAGCAGTAACCATGTTTGGCACTTTGGTCACAGATTCGGTCTTCTCTATGTAAAAACTCGAAACCTCTCCATCACTAGCAGCGGATCGAGGGTCGCCCCAAGAAGGAAAATCTTGGGTAGCTGTAAGTAATAAAAGTCCAACAACACAAACAGCAATTAATCCAAATGCTTTCATTATTTTTATTAATCCTTAGATCTCCTTGTTGTTGAAAAAACCGTAGCAATCATAATCACGGTCGAGACCCCTGCACCAACAGCCGCTTCAGTAAAAGCCACATCAACCGCGCCCATCTCTGCCCATAATAAACATATAAGAAAAGAATAAATCCCAAAGACCATAGAAGCCCCGAGAAGGTCCTTCAGCCTAAGAGAAACAATCGCTGCAACGACCAAAAATATTAAAATTATTATGTCAAACTGCCAAATCAATGAATCAACTAGTTACGGTTAGGTTGTATAGAAAACACTATTTGCTATTATATTAAATTATCTAAACGGAATTCCTCCTTGCTGTACTCTTCTTCTTGCTAGGAATTTTCTTTTTTACTTTAGATTCGCTATCACCTGATTGACTGCCCTTTATGAATGGGCCCCCGAAGTCAATGATTCCACCTTTACCAGAACTAGTGACAGGATCGATACCATCATCGTACCCAGCTTTCATCAATAAGTGAGTGCTAGTTGGGCTCGTCAGCATAATCAAAACCGCAATCGCTATAATCTTAATTGCAACGAACAAATTAACTACATCGAAATGACTCAGAACCTGAATAGCCATGCCTGCTGTAATAAGAATTGTAGAAAGAGTATCTCCTTTTCCTGCAGCATGCATTCTAGTGTAAAAGTCCGGAAACCTCATTAAACCGACACTTGCTCCCATAAAAAAGATTAAGCCACTGAAGATTAGAATAATGCTTAGCACGTTTAATATTCCATCCATAGCACTCAGGATCCTTTCACTTCCATTGGTGAACGTTTGCCATATGCTGGCCTAGTTCGATTAAAATACCTAGACGCAGCAAGTGACCCCAAGAAATTGAGTGCCGCGTAAGCAATCGCAAAATCAACAAACATTGAGACATTATGGAATAACCCTCCAATAATAATAAGAAGAACAGCTGTCTTAGTCCCAATGACGTTAACTGCTACTATCCGATCAATGGCGGTCGGTCCAACAATGATCCGGAACATAATCGGAATCATCATCAGAAACAGACAAATGCCCGCAACCATTAATACTATATTCATGACTTGGTCACTCATTACTAATCAGCAGAAAAAACATAACGAACTCGATCTGCCATAGATCCCATCAAACCTTCGGCAGCTGCGTCGCTTATAGCGTGAACAAGGAAAATATCACCATCTATCTTAAGAGTAACAGTTCCTGGCGTCAGCGTTATTGATTGAGCTAACACATATTTTTCAAAATCACTCTTAAGACCGGAGCGAAAACGGACAATCTGAGGCTGAATCTCTTCCCGCATTCTTGGGGAAAGCGAAATTCTAAGAACGTGGATATTCGCAAGAACAATTTGCCATAGCAACCACAACAAATAAAGAGGCAACCGGCATGCTTGTTTCAATCTACCACCAAATTTTAAAGACCTATTAGAGAATAAAAGATCTGAAGAAAGCCAAGTGACAAAGATACAGGAGAGTATGCCCAAGCCAATATGAAACGCATCAAGTATCCCAGATAAAATAATCCAAGTTATTAATAAAAAAGTAAAAATAAGAGCCCGATGCATCTCAATTGTAATTTGCGAAACTATCTAGATTTACTCGTATCAATCAGGTGGCAATTTGCAAGCAAAATTGGCGTAACTTTACTCTAAAAGGGTAAGAGATATTGATTCCTTTTTGTTTTTATTTTTTAGCTACTGGCCAGTAACTCCCTTCCAATCATCTGTCTTAAAGGGACTCGCTGGAAGGCCCTCCTTATTTGAAAGATTTGGATTTACGATCTCATTCCAGCCAAAACGCACATTCTTCGGTTCGGCAACATCCTCAGCACTAACTATAACGGCATGTCCATCAATGACTGCCTTTGCAGCAACAAATCCACCGTTAGAACTAGAAATCATAAAGTCCGTCAAATCTTTACCGTCTCGTGATACGAGACCCGCGCCAGTATGCTCAAATTTTATTCTTATCTTATTCCCTTCAACCTGCATTGATTTATACAATGGTCCGGAATAAACACTATTTCCCTTACCATAATCTTTGGCAAGAGCCCACAATGCCAATCGCTTTCCTACGTCTTGCTTGTTGCGGGGATGAATGTCTTGAGTGTTTCCAATATCAGTAATAATTGCCATACCCGTCCCCGGCACCTTGAGCGTCGCAACCTGCGCTTCCCATATGTTAGGCAATGCATCACCTCGGTTATATCTGTAAGGAGCAAGTTGCACAAAATGAAAAGATAGATCTTTCTTGTTAAAAACGTCTCGCCAGCCAGCGATGAGCGCCTTCATTTTATCGTGATAGAGCATTCCTTCACCAACATTTGATTCTCCTTGATACCAAATTGCTCCCTTAACTGCATAAGGTACTATGGGAGCAATCATACCATTATAAAGCCCTGTAGGATTGCCATGATTGAGCTTCGGAACTTGCGGAGGAGATGGGATTCTTCTTCCATTCTCCACGGCTGACTTGACGGCATCAGCCCATCTCTGCGCCCTATCAACAATTAAATCAAGATCACTGAACCGTCTAACCTTATCCGCGATACTTCTAAGATTGTCCACCGCATCAAATCCTGGAATTGGCGTCCATGGTTCAATTCTAGTTCCACCCCAAGCTGTTCCGACGAGCCCGATTGGAACATTTAATTCACTTTTTAAATGACGACCAAAATAATAAGCAACAGCAGAAAAATTAATTACGCTCTCAGGGTTACACTCTTTCCATGAAGCATTGCAGTCTTTTTCAGGAAAGGTAGATGCTTTTTTAGGAATATGGAAAAGCCTTATCTGAGGAAATTTAGCATTAGCAATCTCCTGAGCTGAATCATTAGAAGCACGCACTGACCATTCCATATTGGACTGACCTGAACAAATCCACACCTCACCAACAAGAACATTGGTAAAAACAATTTCATCCTGCCCTGAAGCGATCTGAATCTTGTGAGGACCGCCTGCCTCCATAGGATCCATATTCACAATCCACTTCCCATCCTTTGAAACTTTTGCTGTTTTCTTCTGAGTACCCATTACCACAATCACTTCATTTCCAGGATCATCCCAACCCCAAATAGGAACCTGTGCATCTCTCTGCAGAACCATATTCGAACCAATCACTTTCGGCAGTTGAAGCCGCGCATGGGTGGACAAGGAAAGGAAACCAAAAAAGAAAACGAGAGTAATATATTTTAGATTCATGTAATTTTATGATGGAGAATCCATCTCAATTTTACAAGACAAGACTCCGCCTAATCAAAAAGACCCTAAGGGTCTTCTGATACCGCTAACCGAAGAAAACCGATTCTTCCAAGTGATCTCACAGAATTATCAATTCGAAATCTTACTGTTTCGGTTCCATCTTCATTATTAACACGGCCCCTATATTCAACCCCTTCGGCCTGCCACTCATTAAAATCTGCGGAACTTTGAGCATGAAAATAAATCTGGTCATGACCAATCGCCTGTAAAAATTCCATCCTTAACTCTCCATCACCACCCAACTCAACTTCAATACTAGTATTATCCTTCTTAAGGGGATCCGTGTTTTCAAGATATTCTATTAATGCTGATCTTCCGTCACCATCAACATCACTCAATAATTCAACGCCTCCATTCTCATCAACCCATGATAGAATAGGTATAATATCAGTGCCCCCAGGCGTACCACCCAAATCCAAGCTGCTACGCCAACTCTGCGCCAAAGCAGGATCATTAGTTCCAGGCATCATTAGAGTCAATGAGTAACCATCCCCATCAGCACTCACGGGCCATGGACGATCATCCTTATATGAAAAATCCGCAATTGCAGTATTGTCAGCACTATACAAAAGCACCCTTTCCCCTGCATTCGATAATTTATTATTACCTTCTTCATCCAAGAAGGAATGACTAAGCAAGGTACCATTTTTTAGATCACCATATCTATGAACAAATGCTGAAAAATTGGAAGGTATCACTATCCTTTTACTAGGATCTAAAAGAGTTCCTGAAGGAATGGAATAATTAATACCCCTAACAAAATGAACATTACTTAAATCAATCTTATCTGAATCACTTATGTTAACTAATTCAATCCATTCAAACATTGAACTGTCTGTGAATCCGGCATCAATTTCTTCCCTGCTTGGAGGATTGGGATGATAATGAATTTCACTAACGGCTAAATTTTCGCGACCTGCTGGCTCAACTGAACCATTCCCATTAATCGAATAATTAGCTGACCCAATAATCTCTCCACCGAATCCAATGCCCTCCAATCTATAGTTATTAAGGCCTGACCTTACCGGCAAATTGACTTCCCAGCTATTATCATCTAGCCACCGAATTTCAAGCCCTTCATCAGTCCCTTCTAACCGAATCTCTCGAACATCGACCCACCCGTCCCCACGAACTGAAATCGTAGATTTATTAGTATTCGTTCCGCTATTACTAGTTACCCTGAATGGAACTTTGGATACTGCATTACCAATTAAGTTTCTAACATGATTAGACCTAGAACGAATGTAGCTAGAATTCCCATTCAGATTGTCTGAGGAAAGAAAATCTGAATAGTGCCGCAACCATGGACTCATATAATCTGGATTAAATGCAGTCTCTATAATGTCAAGCAAGTGACCATAATAGGCCCGTTCATAACTTGGCCCAATACTGATCAGTTTATTCAAATCCGTGCTAGGAGTGACTCCAGAAGTAGCACTGTTAGTAAAAGTGAAATCCATGTCCCAAGGAAAATACATTGCCTTCCCATCAGTTGGCCTAATGTAAAATATGGCGTTATGCCAAGCCCCACTCCCATGCGTTGAATAATTATCACCGATCCCTCCAAGATTTTGCACAGCAAAGGATCGTAACCACTGATCCACATCAACGACCTTTTCTATTGAATCTCGATAAGCCGAACCAGAAAGGCCCAAAGTATCTAACAAATTAATTAGACCAGAATAATCATCGGCATCTCTATTGTTTTTAATTAGCCAATGCCATCGATAAAGCTCCTTATCCTCTCCCCCTTGATTACGCATTTGAACTCCAACAACACCATCGGGCTGAGGCAACTTGAGACCTTCCCTTCCTCCATTTGTGCTATTAGGGTGATAAATAAGTTCAAACTCAAACATTCTTCCATCGTTACCATCTGGAATAGCATTCTCTAACCACTCATCATCATAACGTGATTTCATTAAAATTCCTGAAGTAGCACGGTTAGATCTAGGCTGGATAACCCAAGCAATATCATCATACATGCTTGGGATTTTTCCTGCACGAGTAACTATATGCTTAATCATAATTTCACGCTGACTCGAACGGTCAACAGCAATGGTCCCATGAGCTCCAAGAAATTTATTATCAGCAGGAAATTTTATATTAAATCCAACTCGTCCTTCGTTAGATCGTCCCCGTTGACTGCTCTTTAGCCGAACAGAGCAACCATAATAAATAATTTCATCATTATGAATAACTGTACATGGCAATCTGTCATTACTCATTACTTCCGTTACATTATGCATGAAATTCGCGTCAGCGACCGGCATAACGATGCGTAAATTCGTTGGATGAACGGACCCTGACTGCAACTTAGATTTACCATCATCCCAAGGGATCATGGCCCTTGATTCCTCAGCTTCGTTCGGAAAGAATGATTTGGCACCAAGTGTATCAATAGCCTCTATATAAAATTGAGCTCTAGAGCCCTTCGATTGACCTGGAATTGTCGCTCGATAAATACCATTTGACCCAGCAATCATTGGGACCTGACGAAACGATCCAGAATTAACGGAATAATGTACCACTGCACTCTCAATACCTTCAGGATCCTCGACCACTGCACTAACCTCGACCACTTGATTGACCTCAGGAACAGCTGGATCGTGAATTGGAACATGAAAAGTCGGTCCTAAATTTTCCTCAAGAACAGAATTCGCTCTGCCGGGAGTTCCTCCACCGTTAGGGTCTTCAATAGGGAGAATATCCGTTCGAGGGAGACGGTTAAAGTAGAGCCTAGAATTAAGCTGATTGGATCCAGAAACCCAACGAGCTCGAAAACTTATCTTGTATTCCTTTGAGGAACTAATGTTTGCGTAACTGTTACCTGACTTGAGAGTAGTCTCTGCACAGTTATGCATGTGCTCAGTTGGTCCAGAAGCCTTCAACCTCATTACTTCATTGCCAGGAGAATCAGGATCCTCAACAATGTCGAAATGTCGTTGAGTTCCACGCATTCTCCAAGAACTTGCAGTTCCTGAACTAAAGTTTCCGTTCTGAATGAGCTCCTTTGAGGACCCTGTTCCAGGGCTCTCAATGACGCTAATATCATCAATTAAAATCTCTCCCTCATCAAGCAATCCAAAAATAAACTCATGATACCCCTGAGGATCGGACCTGCCATTTACTGCGCGCCCTGTCCTTACAAAATTTTTCCATTTCCCACGCGCAAATTCATTACTGGCTGACCAGGATTCAGGAATTTTATTATCAGAGTACGGGCTCCTTAATTCTAAACTCGAACCTCCACCGTCAGCTTTTCCTGGCCACCTTCCTCCATCAAAATAATGAACCTCGTCGACTGGATTCCCATGTGAATCAATTAGTTTAATCCTTTCACCTGATCGTGATAAACGACCCTTTATTCCTCCTAATATTCTAATGCCAGGATGACGATCCCTCAACTCATCAGCGTCCTCAGCCAACACAATGAATTCCCCAGGTCCAAGAATCGTATCTTCAGAAAAATTGAATTCAAATCCATCATCAAATCTCCAACCCGTTAGATTAATAGTCCTGTCTGTATTACGGTTATGAATTTCAACCCATGTCCTATCTGATGATCTGAAAGGCTTACCTAGCACAAAAGGTGAAACTTCCTTTTCAGCTAATAACTGCATTCCAAAAATAATATCACTGCTTCCGGGAGAGCTCTGATGAACGGAAACCGATATTCTATTTAATCCTACCAATAAAACCTCCTTAGGAATATTGTATTGCCCCTCAATTTCAGCTTCACCTCCACTCGATGCACGGGTGTCTGAATTAATTATGCCATTGGGCATCTTAAATCTATTCACTTCTTGCCCGTTAATATAGAAAACGGCACCATCATCAATTAAATGGACTAATTTGAGCGCAACAATGTCATCAATGTCATTCTGAGTGAGAGTGAGATCTGTCTCAAAATAATAAGCTATGACCGGAGCCGCTGGGTTAAGGGAAGGGCGAGTAATAATAGTTGCTGCAGGAATTTCTTTAGTGGTGCTATCCCAACCAAGTGGGCCAATACCAACCTTCCATTCACCACCAACTGCATGAGGTCGGTCCTGCCATGAACTGCCCAAGTCAGGACCCGATTCATTATATCTCCACGTCGCATCCCAATCGAGTAAAGTGGTACTATCATAGATCGCTTCCGTATCAGGTACCGCAAGTTCTGGCCGGGGATGATACATTATTTCATTAATGACAACATCCTTTTCAAAAGAGAATTTGTTAACAACTCCAAAGGTCGGCAATGAAGGATACAACCATTCACCATTAAATTCTTCTGATCTTCCTCTTAACTTCCCAGTTACCTTCCTCGCATCTATGAGTTGACCAAATGGATCAAAAAGAAAGATTCGATCATTGTTCCCTGGCGAGAATCCCAAATCCTTCTCACTCAAAGTTTTCAATTCTCCAGCGTCAAGGGTTCCTTCTGCAATAGTATAAATGTCACCCTCAGAAAATACGATCTGATAATCAGTTAGCGAAATAGACGCAGATGTCAGATTTCTCATCTCCAGAAGGAAACCATCCTCCGCATCATATGAAGAAAATTCATTAAAGACCAAAGTTTCCTTAGGAAGCGATGGATCAGGAGGCTCTTCGACTAAAGTAAGCCGCAAACCAAACATAATGTCAGAGCTTCCAGAATTCGCCTGATGAACTTCAACAGAAATCCTATTAGATCCCACAACTAGGGCAGTTGCAGGAATTCCTACCGGATCCTCAAGGTCAGGGTCAGTCCCGCGTTCAGCAAGAGTGTCTGAAGAGATTTTACCTTCGGGCATTTTGTGACGGAAAACTTCCTTACCATTGATGTAAACAATTCCCCCATCATCAAATAGATGTTCAATCTTAAGCTCTGATAAGTTATCAATTTGTGTCTGACTAAGATTAAAATTATGCTCAAAGTAGTAAGTTATTACATATGGATCATTTAGTAATGGCCGCTGAAGCTCTGTTCCCAAAGGAGCCTCTGGAGGTGACGTGTCCCACCCCAATAGGCCAGTTCCTGCTTTCCAATTTCCACCGAGTGAGTGAACTGTACTGGCCCAATCTGAATCGAAATCATCTGTTTCATTGTAACGCCAAACAGAGTCCCAGCTCACTATGATTGTCTCAATCTTAACTGGAGGCGCTCCTGGCAGTGGAAAGTTAGGCAGTCCTGGCGTTCCTCCCACATATCTAGCAGCAACCCAGTTCTCTGGATCAGAATTTGCTGTTTCCTGATTCACCTTAGCCAATGTCACACCTGACCCATCAGGACCAACGGGCCAATCCCCTCCATCATTATAAACTAAGGTATCCATGACTCTGCCGCCCCTGTCCTCTATGCGCAGAGATTCTCCGCCATTACTTAATGAGCCCTGAAATGGCCCTAGTGCGCTTTTCCCAGATAGATTTTCGCTATTAGGATCCGCTGCAATAAGGACAAATCCATGCCCATCAACGACGGTCCCTTCGGGGAAATCAAAATCAACTCCACCCCTTAGCCTCCATCCTGAAACATCAACATTGACCCCATTAAGATTATGAAATTCTATCCACTCCGATTCGGTAAGATCATCTGCAGGATTGTAATGAACTTCGTTAAAAACAAGAATACTATCAGCCGTGCCACTGGCATCACCCGGATTATAGTGAAAGAGGAAAATAAAAGCTGTTATGAAAAATAAACGAAATTGATTTCGCATAGGATGGGAAAATTATTTGATTAATGACTCAATTATAGCGAAAGGCTTCTCAATATTCTATAATATATAGAGAAATCACATTTTAAGCCAAAATCTCAGGAATTACCTTCCCATGAACGTCCGTAAGGCGACGATCTATACTATCTTTGCGGAATGTCAGACGTTCATGATTAATTCCGAGTAAATGCATAATAGTAGCATGAATATCGTATACCTCAGTTGGATTGTCCCTATCAAGAGGCTTGTAACCCCACTGATCACTAAGTCCATGAGTTACTCCGCCCTTGATTCCGCCCCCGCTGAGCCAGTTTGTAAAAACAAAAGGATTATGATCTCGACCCTTAGAACCTTGAGTCGATGGCATGCGACCAAATTCAGTAGTCCATAGTACTATAGTGTCCTCAAGAAGACCTCGCTGTTTGAGATCCTTGATCAGTGCTGAAGCTCCAACAGCCATTCCGTATGACAATGGCCCATGATCCCTATTAATGTCTTCATGACTGTCCCAGTTACGTCTTGGAAATCCATTATCACATCCTGACCAGACTTGAACAAAACGAACTCCCCGCTCTAAGAGTCGTCTTGCGACAAGGCACTTTCTCCCGAAATGATTCGCTTCCTCATTATAATTAATTTCCTTAGGCCACGTGGTACCGTCAGGACGTATCCCATACATATCTTTAATGTATTGAGGTTCATTAGAAATAGTAAGTGCTTCAGGTGCAGCTAATTGCATTTTAGCCGCTAACTCGTAAGACTTTATTCGCGCTTCGAGCCGAGTATCTCCGGCCCTAGTACCTAGGTGCTCACGGTTCAATTTAGAAAGAATAGCCTGAGCATCAGACTCAGCGGATTCACTAATATAGTCGGCTTCTAGAGGAGGATTAAGGTCAGGAATTGGATTCTTTCTACCGAGCCGAATGATTGTGCCCTGATTCTCAGCTGGTAAAAAAGCCGAGCCCCAGTTCTTGGGACCGTTAGAGGCAAAGCCTCGATGATCAGGCAAGACAACGAAAGTTGGTAAGTTATCGTTCATACTTCCCAATCCGTAACTTACCCAACATCCCATACCGGGGAATCCCGGCCGATCAAATCCTGTTGACTGAAGATAGGTGGCCTGACTATGAACGCCAGTCTTACCTATAAGATTATGAATGAAAGCCATATCATCCGCGACCTCACCTAACTTGGAAACAGTTTCTCCAAGCATCTTACCGGAACGTCCATACGGTTTAAATTCCCAGACCGGTTTCATCCAGGGGCCAAGGCCGTTCTGGAACGCTTCGACATGTTCTCCGAAGTCTGACTTTTCCCCATGATGTTTAATCAGTGCAGGCTTGTAGTCGAACAGATCAATGTGACTTGCAGCGCCACCCATAAACAATTGAATGACACGCTTGGCCTTGGGGGGATGATGAAGTTGATTAAGAACTGGACCCGAATTTGATCCTTCGAGCTTATCCGCTCCAAGCATCGATGAGAGTGCAATGCCTCCTAGTCCACCTCCTGATTGCCATAAATAGTCACGTCTATTCATTTTAATCGATGAAGGAAAATTCGTTCAGGTTAAAAATGATTCGGCACGTTGCCGCGAGCCCATGTCGCTCTGCATAAGAACGAAGTAATACCAATTCATCTTGAGAAGGAATCCTAGAGAGCGCCGCCTCGAATGCTATTCGAACAGGATCAGGACTTTCAGAAATATTCTCTGAAAACCTTTGGGACATCTTGACCATGAAATGGTTATTCAAAAGAGCAAGAGCCTGCAAGGCGGTAGTCGTTTCACCCCTCTTGTCCACTAATTGTGAAGGGTCAGCACAATCAAAAGTATCCATGAATGGCTGAGGTTGGGAGCGGACAATGAACCGGTAAACAGAACGACGGTGCGTTAACGGATCATCAGGGTCATACTTATGGTACTGATAATGTGGGGAATGTTGAGGCTTCTCAATTACAAAATCCTTAAAAGAAGGTCCACCCATTTCAAAGTTCATTTTTCCAGAAACAAAAAGTACTGTGTCTCTGAGGGACTCAGCATCGAGCCTTCTCCGGTTCTGACGCCAAAGATACTTGTTTGAAATATCAATCAGTGCATTTCCTTGGTGATGATCACTGACCTGCTTATATGTCGCACTATTTAGTATGAGACGATGCAAGTCCTTAATAGAACCGCCATTATCACGGAACCAAATAGCAAGCCAATCCAGTAATTCAGGATGAGTCGGCTTGGATCCGATCCGACCAAAGTCATTCGGTGTATCAACGATTCCTCGACCAAAATGATAATGCCACACTCGGTTCACTATGCTTCGCCAAGTGAGGGTATTTTCTTTGTGAGATATCCATTCAGCCAACGCAACACGACGATCTCCTTCTTTATGATCTTCGGGTAAATTAAATTGATATGAAATCTCAGGAACGATACCGGGTACCGTTCCTGGCCTGACAGGATCCCTCGGATCAGTGACCTCCCCTCTGTGTAAAACAAAAATATCCCGCGGCTTTCCTCCAGCATGACCCCTACCCTTAAATGTTCCACCCCCAGAATGAACGGTACCGGCATATACCATTTTGGATTTAGGTAAACCATTGAACTCCGAATTGATACTGGACAAAGATTTAGCCAAGCTTTCTT
>JABGYE010000038.1:0-2985 GCA_018675395.1 Akkermansiaceae bacterium | reverse complement strand
GCCTACTCAAGAAAGAGACCGTGGACCTGATGATGTCGAATCACTTGCCACCATCGATCAAGAACATCGGCATTAATGACAATAGGGTAGGCATTGGCTTTGGTTATGGGTTCGCAGTGCGTTTTGAGGAAAGTGACTGGGGCTCTGGCGGACGCGAAGGCGAATGTGGTTGGGGAGGTGCAGCGAGTACTCATTTCTGGATCTCACAAAAGGACGGACTCATTGCAATAACTCTGCGCAACTTCATGCCCTATGAGTGGACCCTCGAGAAAGAACTCAAGACTCTCATCTATGATGCGATGAGTGATTGATATAATTATTTCAATCCGAGCTGATCCACATATTTCTCCGCATTGATGTGAATATCATCTGCACCGATCTGATCAAAAGGATTCTCTAGATGTTCCTGAATATTATCCAGACTCACCAAGATCATCGTAAACATGACAGGCAGAACGTAGACGAGGCTAGGTGCGTAATCCTCTGAAACGGCAGCAAAGTATGGGCCATACAGGACTGGCAGTATCGTCACAAAGAGATCACTGAACGCACTCAGTGTTCGAGGAGTTCTATATTGATAAATGTGCTTAACATCCTCAAAAGCAACGATCATTTTACTGAGGAACTGATTGCAGCGTGATGTCTCACCTGAAGGAAGACCATTGCCTCGCAAATCATCCTTAATGAATGCTGAAAGTTCCGAGAATTTTCTGTAAACGTTCTCCTCATGCTTCGCCATCTCAGAAATCGGATGAAGGAAGAGTGTCCGGCAACCATTAAGCAATTCTCCGAGTAGCCGCCTTCCCTTATCCAGTATCTGGTCATCCGTATTTTCAAGCCAGTCCCGCGAAGCAAAGTAGATGGCCCGGCCATGAGCCTTAATTGAACTGTATTTTGCTAATGCGTTCTCTCGCCTCTTGTAGGCTCCGCCGATTGAAAACACGATCGGAAAAACTACTGCCGTCGCAATGAGCGTCATTGGAAAAGCAGCAGTTAAATCAAACTTGCGGCACAGATAAGTAGAAAGAACCGCCAAGAGAATTATAATAATCGTTTTAAGATTAATGATTATTGAGATTTGCTTTAATTTATTCACTTTTGTTTGCGATCAGTTTGCTATTCTCCTTCAGCCTGTAAAAACTTAATCACACTTTACGCTCTGTGTCACGTTATCTAGAACGTCTGTGCACTTAATCCATATTTGCAAACGGTCAGGATTGATGGGTTTGGATAAGGTCAGTTCTGCGCTCCGTCCGTGAGGTTCAATTCTCTCTAGATAACCTATCCTTTGTTTTTTCTTATCTAACTTGTCATAGGCTATTATTTTATAAGCGAACTGAGGCAAGGACTTGGGGTCAATTTTCCAACTCACATTGGCCTTCTCTTTACCTATTAATTTAGCACTAGCGGAATGAATCTTGATCGGCGCGTATCCGGGCTTTTTTTCATTTCTTTTAATGGAATGACTCGATGGATTATTGGTAGTCGGTCTGGTATTCGCACCGCCCGCGATCATGAAGTAATATTCTCCCTCAGAATCTTTGGCCACGCCACCGTTCCAATTGTTCTTGAAATTAAAAGAACGTTTTCCTTTCTTAAGATCCCAGCTGTTCACTGAATACTTGGCACTGCCGAACGCGTGCCATTGACCAGTGAGTTTGCGTTTCCAGCCATTTCGCAGATGCGTGGTACGGGCATTCTTTCCAGTCTCGAGCCAATCCTCAATGAAAGAATCATTACCACCCAGAAAATGAGCATCCTTCACTGCGACATCCATAGTGACCATGTGGGTCCATTCTTTGGTCTTAGCCGAACGGACCCAGTAACCATAGAATGTATGATCCTTAACGGGCCAACAGCGGGCTACGAGTGTGTACCAGACATTAGTGTCCCAACCCAACTCGAAGTTCCATGATTTTAAGCCGGTCCCCTCACCACCAAATTTTTCGGTGAGCGTTCCCGGGCCACGATGAACGGCCCTAATTGGTGCCTTGTGATTCTTATGGTCCCAAATAGAAAAGATATAATTATGGGCCTTAGGGTGAGCCTGAATTCCAGCGTATCCGGCACCTTTCCCCCCCCATCCCAGAGCTTCATAATAAGTAAACATTGCTTCACCGTCCTTAGGCACTCGGACCTCGTTGATGAGGATATTACCCGCAAAGTTCGCATCGTTATAAACTAAGTGAGATGAAGGTGCAGCGTTCTGTCCCGCGTCAGTTTTGACGAAAATTAATCCCATGAGAATGTGAATTAGAATAATTATACGCATATTTGTTCCTCCTTTGTATTACAATTAGGCTTTATACTTTAATTTATCGATGCTTTTAGCATGTTTTCATCTTCATTTTTTATATCATTGTTATTAATCTCCTATGATTAAGTCATTGGTAAGGATTCTGATCCAATAGTAGATAGTGTTAATGAGGAATATGAGAATTGGTATTAAAAGAAAATTATTGGCCTTTAGTTTCATTAATTTTGCATTTTTATTCGCATCAACTTTTGCCTCTGACTCTGACAAAGCGCCCTTTCAATATGTTTGGGGAACTGCTCATCATGTATTGCCCACAACACATTCGGATGAATCCGGCTATTTCTCACTGTGCGAAGGAAATGACGGGCGCATCTATATAGGCACGGCAAAATATAATCATAACGCCTACCTAGTGGAATTTGATCCCGTCACCACTGAGCAGCGAATAGTCATTGATGCTCATAAGGTGTGCGAACTGGACGCAAACGGCTTCGCCGCCCAGGCCAAGATTCACACTCGCAATTTCGTCGGACCCAGTGGAATCATCTATGTCGGCACTAAGCAAGGCTACGCAAAAGAAGGGGATAATTCGAAATATCCAGGAGGTTATCTGATCACTTACGATCCTCGTAACGATAAAGCCAGTAACCTCGGTATGCCTTATAAGGAGCAGGGCATTGCTGACGTGGTCGCTGATGAGGATCGGGGCTTGATCTACGTTGTTACCT
>JABGYE010000016.1:0-23017 GCA_018675395.1 Akkermansiaceae bacterium | reverse complement strand
GACGGTGATTTTTGGGGTCTTTATTTGGCTCTCGAAGAACCGGACGGGCGTTTTCTTGATGAAATGGGATTGCCTGATGGAAACCTCTATAAAATGAATGGTGGTGCTACCAAGAGGAATCAGGGGCCGGATCAGATTTCAAGCAACTCGGATGTGAGTTCTTTCATTAGTGCTAAGAATAGAGCGAATAATCTGAGTTGGTGGGAAGAGAACACAAACTTACCAAGTTATTATAATTACAAGATAGGAACGACTCTTATAAATAACACTGATCTTAGGAGTGAGTGGAATTGCCTTTATTATCATAGACCTATCATCCCGGGTGACCCTAATTCTGATAAGTGGGAAATGTTACCTTGGGATCTTGACCTGACATGGGAGAGTAAGTTCCACATTCGTTCAGAGAATGTTTGGGAGAACTGGCAAAATGTTTTCAGATATGATGACGCTGAGACCGAATTTGAGAATCGCTCTCGTGAAGTTTGGGATTTACTTTGCAGTTCAGGAGAAGGTGCAAAGGTCGTTGAAGAGATGAAGAGATTTCTAGACGGTGATGGAATCACTAGGGTCGTTGAAGCGAATCAGGCCATGTGGGATTATCATCCTCGCAAATCTAAAAAAGGAATATGGTATAGGAATAATCCAAAGCTTCCATCATCAAAGAGGAACTGGGAAGGTCTCGTTGAATACATGAAAAATTTTGTTTCTCCGGGAGGTTATGGTGCAGGACGGCTCATTAATGAAAAGGCTGATTCCAGTTCCATAGTCCCTAATAAGCCGACTATTTCCTCTATTGGTGATCCTGAATTTTCGACCAATGATCTTCGGTTTGAAAGTTCTAATTTTTCAGGCCGGGGAAGTTCATTTGCGGGTATGGAATGGCGATTGGCAGAGGTAACCGATCCGGGTTCTGCGATTTTTGATTCGGAAAGTCCTTGGATCTATGAGATTGATTCTGTTTGGGAGTCGGGAGAGTTGGAATCTTTCGGACGTCGGATTTCGATCCCTCCACTTGCCGTGCGTGTCGGCCATACGTATCGGGCCAGGGTTAGGCACCTTTCAAATTCAGGGCAGTGGAGCCATTGGTCAGAGCCGCTCCAGTTTGTTGCCGGCAGTCCGGACATTTCGGCTTATAAAAAGAGCCTCATTATTAGTGAATTCATGTACAATCCTTTAAGGGCCAGCGGTGCTGAGGAATTGGCTGGTTTTAGTACTAGTGATTTTGAGTTTATTGAACTTAAGAATGTTGGTGATATGGCTTTGGATCTTAGTGATATAAGATTCACCAAGGGGATTGATTTTGATTTTGTAGATGGGACTATCCTTTCGCTCCTTCCTGGAGAGTATATTGTTGTTGCCCGTAACTTTAATGCATTTGAGTCTAGGTACGGTGATGCGTCTCGTGTCACTGGTCAATACGGCCCTGATAATCTTTCTAATGGCGGTGAAAATATAAAATTATCTTATGGTGCAGGTGTGGCTATTCATGAGTTTAGATATCTTGATGAGGATCCTTGGCCACAAGGAGCAGATGGTGAAGGGTTTTCTCTTACACTCCTGAGTCCCGAATTGGCTCCTGATCATAGTCTTGCTGAGAACTGGGCAATCAGTTCAGGGATTGGAGGGAGCCCAGGAAAGGATGAGGTGCGTGCCTCTTTCAGTTCATGGAAAGGTTCTGTGTTTTCTCCTGATGAATTGCTTGATCCGACTTTTTCTGGGAACCTTGTGGATCCGGACAATGATGGGATTACTAATTTTCTTGAGTATGCTTTTGGTGGTGATCCGAAGATTTCTGATTCCAGCATTGGCCCTGAATCGGTAATATTGGAAGAAGACGGAGAAAATTATTTTGGTTTAAGCTTCCGAAAAAGGTTAGGAGCAAATGATCTTAATTATTTAATAGAGCATTCTACTGATCTGGTTTCTTGGGATTTAGCAACAGAAGCGGCCCTCTCCAATATTGTTAACCATGATGATGGGTCCGTAACTGAAACATATAGGATCTCTATAATTAATGATTCCGATACAAGTCAATTCTTGAGGGTTAAAATTCAGAGCAAGTGATTCTTATTCAATGAGTTCTTATTGAACTTGCCATATTTATCTTCCATTAATACTTTAAGTACTCTCTACAGATGAAGTGTTCACTTAAGACCAAAATCATAATAGCAATTGCCTTTGCTTTTTGCGGCTGCGGTGGTTCAGGTGAACGTGGAGAAATTCCTGAGGGTCAGGGACAAGAGTTAAAGGGGCTGCAAAAGAGCCAGTATGATAATGTCTTTCTTGCTCCGCTCAAGGAGCGCCCAGTTGCTCAAGGAGCGCAACTTTTTACTAGGCTTTCTCCAAAAACGACAGGCATCGATTTTCAGAACACTATCGATATTACAGAGCCACTGAAAAGACTCTACCATTCTGGCTTTGTTTGTGGAGGAGTAGCATTGGGTGATTTTAACGGAGACGCTCGGCTTGATATTTTTTTAGTGAGTGGCCCAGGGGAGAATAAACTCTATATACAGAGGGAGGATTTTCGATTTGAGGATATGAGTTCATCTACTGGAATCGGAGATGGGGATGCTTGGGGAGCAGGCGTCGCGGCTGTGGACATTGAGAATGATGGAGATTTGGATCTTTATATTTGTAATTACGATTCTTCGAATTCGTTATTTATTAATGACGGCAAAGGCCATTTCAATGAGTCAGCCTCTCGTCTGGGGATTGATGTTGTGGACGCATCGCTCGTGCCGACATTTTGTGACTTTGATAAGGATGGAGACCTTGATCTTTATGTGTTAACGAATCGTTATTATCGGAAAGGTGGTCGTCCATCCAAACCGCCATTCCAAAAGGCGCCTAACGGAGGTGTGACTGTGAGTCCAGAATTTCAGAAATTTTATGGGATCAAGCAGAAGGGACCGAAATCATATGATATGGATGAGATTGGAAGACCGGACCTTTTATTTCGTAATGATGGAGGATCCTTTGTGGACATAAGTAAGAGTGCTGGGATACAAAAAGAAGCGCACGGGCTCTCAGCGACTTGGTGGGACTATGATGGGGACGGTCTGATGGACATTTATGTTGCTAATGATTTTGCTGATCCAGACAACCTCTTTCGTAACAATGGGGATGGAACCTTCACTGACATCATAACGAAAGTATTAAATTATACCCCATGGTTTTCTATGGGAGCCGATGCCGGCGACATTAATAATGACGGACTCCTTGACTTTGTTGCATTGGATATGGCTGCGACAACACACTACAAGTCAAAAATGTCGATGGGAGAAATGGGAGCGATGCGTTGGGTCATTGAGGCAGCAAAGCCACGGCAAGTGATGCGTAATTGTCTCTATCTTAATCAGGGAAACGGTCTCTTTTCCGAAAACGCCAGTTTGTCGGGAGTGGCTAATTCGGACTGGTCCTGGGCAGCAAAATTGGCTGACTATGATAATGATGGGCGAGTTGATCTGTTTGTCTCAAACGGGATGGCGCGTGACTTTAATAATTCTGATATCACCTTCACTCCTCAGGATCAGATCGGAAAGAGTGAGTGGGACCATTATGAGAATGCTCCGACTAAACCTGAACAGAATCTTGCGTTTCGCAACTTAGGAGGCTTGCAATTTTCCAATGTGAGTAAGGACTGGGGCCTCGATCATGTCGGAATGAGTTATGCTTCCGCTCATGGTGACTTTGATAAGGACGGAGACCTTGACCTGTTAGTAGTTAATCTGGATGAGCCGGTTTCTATTTACAGGAATGATTCTGATTCAGGGCACTCTGCATTAGTAACATTGAGAGGGAGTCAGTCTAATCGTGGTTGTATTGGTGCATTTGTTGAAATTATTGCCGGCGACCTTAAGCATGTGAGACAATTAGTTCCTTTGTCAGGCTATCTTTCTAGCAATGAAAATGTGCTTCATTTTGGGCTTGGTGAGGCTGATAGCATTCAGAGTCTGAAGGTCCGTTGGCCTAACGGAGGGGTGCAGGAATTTAGTAATTTACCCGTTGATAGGCACATTGTGATTGCTGAGACTGATGCAAGTCTACCGCCTTATACTCGTGAAGAACAGGATCCTATGTTTGTGAAGCATTCAGGATTGCGTGGAATCATACATAAAGAGAAGGTTTATGAAGATTTCATCCATCAACCCTTGTTGCCCCATAAAATGTCACAGCTTGGGCCGGGCATTGCCTTTGCGGATGTGGATGGTAATGGCACGGAGGACTTTTTCATTGGGTGTGCGCGTGGTCAGTCCGGGTCCATTTTTCTGAGTGATGGTAAGGGAGGATTTAAGGTTGAGGGTAACGGTCAACCGTTCACGGAGCACGTGGATTCAGAGGACATGGGAGTTTTATTCTTTGATGCTGATTCTGACGGTGATCCTGACCTATATGTATCTTCTGGGGGTTATGAATATAAGAAAGATGACCCGCTCGTCCGAGACAGGCTATATGTGAATGACGGGACGGGTCGGTTCGTATCTGCTCCAGAAGGGTCTTTGCCGAAATTTACGGATAATGGCAGTGTTGTTTGTGGAGCTGATTTTGATCGTGATGGTGATTTAGATCTTTTTGTAGGGGGCCGAGTATTGAGTGGAGAATATCCTCTTCCCTCTACGAGTCGGATTTTAATTAACGAATCCGTTCCAGGAAAGAGCATTCGTTTTGCTGCTGCTTCTAATGATCAAGTGGCTGCTATCGCAAATGTGGGAATGGTTACATCAGCTTTGTGGACTGAGGTTAATGGTGATGGATGGGTTGATCTCATGGTCACAACAGAGTGGGGACCGGTGAGGGTATTTTTAAATGATTCCGGAAAACTAGTTGAAGCTACTAAGGAGTCGGGACTTGCGAATATTCTCGGGTGGTGGAACAGCATCACTGGCGGCGATATCGATAATGATGGTGACATTGATTATGTAATTGGTAATTCCGGCCAGAACACAAAGTATCATGCATCGGTAAAAAAACCGATTCGCATTTACTATGGTGATTATGAAGGAGATGGATCCAAAAGTATTGTCGAGGCCAAGTTTGAGAATGGCGTCTTATTACCAATCAGAGGTAAAAGTTGTTCGACTTCCGCGATTCCTTCACTAGGAGAGAAATTTAAAACATTCCATCAATTCGCCAGCTCATCATTGAGTGATATTTATACGCCTTCACGGCTAAAAGAGTCTTCTGTTTTTGAAGCTAATGAATTGTCATCTGGGATTCTGATAAATAATGGGAAAGGTTCGTTTATTTTTAAAGCCTTACCAAGTACCGTTCAAAACGCACCCATTTTTGGCCTTGATTTTTGTGATGTTAATGGTGACGGAAATCTTGACCTTTATGCGGTTCAAAACTTTTCAGTGACTCAATTTGAAACTCCTCCCTATCGTGGTGGTCTGAGTCAATTGATGTTAGGTGATGGTAAAGGAAATTTTAGAGCATTGAACGCTACCGAGAGCGGTTTGATTGTTTCTACTGATGGAAGGGGATTAGCAAGGACGGACCTTAACGGGGACGGGTTCCCTGATTTTGTGGTTGCTGTGAATAATGCTGAATTGCAAGCTTTCACTAGTGCTGCGGAAGGGCCAAGGCCAAAGAAAGTGAACCTTAAAGGAATGAAGGGAAATCCGATGGCGGCCGGATCAAGAATTTTGTTCAAATCTAAAGATGCTAAAGGCAGGGTGCGGGCTGAGGAAATTAATCAGGGAGGAGGCTACTTGTCTCAGTCAGGTAATAGCATTTACATTGATCCATCCTTTGATTCGGTGATTATTTTTTGGCCTGATGGAAAGAAAACGGAACATTCTTTGTCTGCAGAGAAGTATGAATTTACATTCACTCAGCCCGATTAAGTTAAATATCTTTGTGAATCAAATGCTGTGCTTCGTTGACAGTTTGGCTCATAGGGGGCAACCTATCGGCCCGCAATTGAGCGGTTAATAAAATAAAACCATGTCATCACAAAATCTTATACTAGGATTGCCCAAGGGAAGTCTGCAGAATGCGACCCTTGATTTGTTTGAGAAAGCAGGTTGGAACATTTACGTTTCTTCCCGTTCATACAGACCAACTTCTGACGATAAAGAGCTTAAGTTGCGGCTCATACGCGCACAGGAAATCGGAAGATACGTTGATCATGGATTCCTCGATTGTGGAATTACGGGAAAGGATTGGATTGCAGAGAATCGGGCCGATGTTGAGGTGATTTGCGACCTTGCATATAGCCGTTCATCTACGAATCCTACTCGATGGGTTCTGGTCGTTCCTGAAGATTCACCTATCCAGTCAGTCCAAGATTTAGAAGGTAAGAGAATTGCTACCGAGAGCGTTGGATTGACGACTGATTTTCTTAAGAGTAAAGGGGTGAATGCTGAAGTTGAATTTAGTTGGGGTGCTACTGAAGTGAAAGTTCCTGAACTCGTCGATGCTATAGTTGATGTTACGGAGACAGGTTCGTCTTTAAGGGCCAATAAGCTTAGGATTATTGATACTTTAATGGAGTCTTTCCCGCAATTTGTGGCCAATAAATCATCGATGCAAGATGAATGGAAGCGTGTAAAGTTGGAACGTATTGGGATGCTTCTCAAAGCGGCTCAGGCAGCTAGGGATGTTGTTGGATTAAAAATGAATATTCTAAGTTCTAATCTTGATCAGTTACTTGAAAATCTTCCTGCCTTACGTAATCCAACAGTATCAAAGCTAGCTGATGGGGATTGGGTAGCGATAGAGACTGTCCTTGATGAGGCTGTTGTGAGGGAATTGATACCAGATCTCAAAGCTATGGGAGCAGAGGGAATTATTGAGTATCCTCTCAATAAACTCGTTCTTTGATCAATAATACCTAATTATTGAGACTTTAACAAAGAGCGATAAATAGAGGAAAAGACCTAGTGTTTATAAAAATGATTGGCAAATATGCTGGAATGATGTTATAGACGCTCCCCCCCCAGAGCCTTTTCTTGGGGGTTAACAGTATCAAATGGGATCACTCAAAAAAAGACGGAAGACCAAAATCAATAAGCACAAGCGAAGTAAACGCAATAGGGCTAATCGCCACAAGAAGCGTTTACGTTATAAGTCCTAAGTGCTTAGTAGATGATTTAAATTTAAGGATAGGTATTTTCTTTGCAATACGCAGAGAATTTTTCTCATGGGCGTACTTAATGATTTACTTAATCTTTATTGAATTAATTAAAGGAAGTTAAGAAAAGGATAATTATTCTTCTTCAGATCCTTCGTTTTTCGGATCTCTTTCAAGCTCCTCCAGGATTTCAGCCTTTAGTTCATCCTTCAATACTTGTTTGATATCGTGCATTATGTCGTGCTTGATATCTTCCCTGAGTTCAGCTTGGAGGATTTTTTTCAGTTCATCTGTTGGCCCGCTATAGTACCCGTCGCCATAATATCCGTGATCATGGTCGTAATGGTGATCATCAGTGTATGTGTCTGATTCTTCTGGAACACTGCCTCCTTTTGCTTGATCGCTGTAGCTCCAGACAGAGTCACTAGTGGGGTCAATTGGTTCGGTTTCATCATTGAGCCCTGTATGATATTCATCAAATGCGGCGCTCTCACCGTCGTCCTCTATGACATCGCTGTTCTGATCCTCATAGACGACTTCATTATCAGGATTATATTCAAGGGTCCCAGTGTCCGTAGATTTCAGATTTCCAGGTCCGTTCTTAGCATCTGCTCCTGATGAATCTTGTCTGCTGCCAATGAGTGCCTGTTGGTCTCTTTTTTTTTGTAGTGCTTCTTTCTTTGCCTCTTTCCATTCCATGTACCAGGCCATCCAAATACAAAATTCATATAAAAGTACCATCGGTCCAGCGAGTAGGGACATCGTAAATATGTCCGGCGTCGGCGTGATCACTGCCGCAAGAACAAACATTGCAACGATTGCGTAAGAGCGGGTCGCTCGCATCATCTGGGAATTAAGAAGATCCAATTTAACGAGCGTCAGAACGACGACGGGCAATTCGAAGCAAATTCCAAATACAAGGCATAGCATTGTGATGAAAGAGACCGTGTATTTAAAGCGCAGATCTGTGGAGATATCGACTCCAGCATTAAAGCTATCAAAAAATTCTAATGCTCTTGGTATAACAACAAAGTAAGCGAATACGACTCCGATGCTAAAGAGTATGAAACTTGCAATTACTACAGGTAGAATCAGTTTCTTTTCCTTTTTGTTCAGTCCCGGGATAATGAATTCTCCAATAAAATAAAGAATGATTGGGAACGAGCCGATAAGTGCCGCGTAGAGGCAGATCTTAATGACGCTCATAAACCCTTCAACAGGGCTGAAGACTTTGAGTTCTGTGGCTAGATTGGCATCTCCCTCATTTGCCTTGATTATAGGATACTTGATGACTTCAATCAGGTCCTTGTAGAAGAAGAAAGCAATGATAGTGCATACGATCAGTGTCCCGAACACTTTGATCATTGTTCCACGAAGATCCTCCAAGTGATCCAAGAATGGTTTTTCTTTATCCTGAAACTTTTTCGCTGCGGCGTTACCGCCGAGGCTGAGTAGTTTCTTGAGGAAAAACATTTTAAATTCTATGGGTTACTGGCAATTAGTGTGGGCCTTTTTTGATACCTCAGTCCAGAGGAAATGCAAACTAAGTACTCAAATCTTTACGGATTTGGGTTTTTCTTGTTTATTCCCCGCTTAACTTATTTTCCCATTTACTGACTTGTGCGGAAACGTTTTTTGGGGATGGGGCACCTGTAGCAGTCCGTGCAGTTAAAGCTGATTCGATTTCAAAGAGATCGAAGACGGATTCTCCAAAGTGCTCTGAGAATTCCTTATATTTTTGTATTTCTATCTTCGGGAAAGGTGTGCTGCTTTCGATTGCATGTGCAGTGATCTGACCAACGATATTATGAGCTTCACGGAAAGGGACACCTTTTTTGACTAGATAGTCAGCGATATCTGTCGCGAACAGCATTGGATCAGAGCATGCTTCGCGGGTCTGGCTTTCATTAATGCTCATGCCATCAATCATCTCCGCGAAAATGACTAGCGCGTTTTGGATTGTGTCTATAGAATCAAATAAAGGTTCTTTATCCTCCTGCAGATCACGGTTGTAAGTCATTGGCAAACCCTTAATCAGAGTGAGAATGGACATAAGATTTCCATAAAGCCTCCCGGTCTTACCTCTAGTCAGTTCAGCAATATCAGGATTCTTTTTCTGAGGCATTAGACTCGAACCGGTCGTGTGTTCGTCGCTCAGTGAAATGAACTCAAACTCTGCACTTGCCCAAAGGATGACGTCTTCGCTGAGCCTGGATAAGTGCGTTCCTGTCAGTGCCAGACAGAACAGGACTTCAGCAACAAAGTCACGGTCACTGACTGCGTCCATACTGTTCTGACTGATTTCTGTAAAATCGAGTTGTTTGGCAATGAATTCTCTATCAAGTGTGATAGTGCTACCTGCCAGTGCACCCGAGCCTAATGGCATTATATTAATTCTTTGTATTGAATCTTTTATCCTTTGCTGGTCCCTCTCGAACATTTCCACATAGGCTAGGAGGTGATGAGAAAATAATACCGGCTGTCCCCGTTGTAAGTGAGTATAACCCGGAATAACCGATTTGGGGAACCTTTTGCAGCATTGGACGAGTGCCCGCTGCATATCGCGTAGGTTTTCTTGAATGTCATTCAGTGAATCTCTGCAGTAGAGCCTTACGTCAAGAGCGACCTGATCATTCCGGCTTCTGGCTGTGTGTAGTTTGGCCCCAGGATCACCAATTCTATCTGTAAGAGCCGATTCGATATTCATGTGAATATCCTCGAGGCTCATATCAAACTCAAAAGAGCCCTGCTCAATGTCAGTTCCTATATCTCTTAGCCCTTCGGTAATTTTTTGACATTCTTCTTGAGTAATGATGCCAGCCTTTTCTAGAGCTGCTGCATGTGCAATTGAACCTGCAATGTCATATTTGTATAAACGCCAATCAAAAGAAATTGATTCTCCGTATTGGGTTAACAATGACGACGTTTCTTTCTGGAATCGGCCTTTCCACATAGTAGTTACTTTTTGTAGATTACTTTATAGTTCCTGTTAATGCTCATTTACTGATGAGCTTTTCGCAGGAGCCTGACTTGCGAAGTTTATCGCACTTCGCTTTAATTTGGATGCTTTTGGTAGCGGGGCTAAAACCAAGTCTCTTAGTGATACAGTCTTCCAATACACTGATGTGTTGATCTTCAAACTCAATGACCTCTGAGCAGTCCACGCATATCAAGTGATTGTGATGAGGGTGCTCAATGAAGTTTGGATCATATGAGACGACCCCTTTCCCAAGATCAATTTCATGCAATAAGCCGCCCTGAACGAGCAGAGACACTGTCCGATAAAGTGTGGCCAGCGATGCTTTAGGATCTATTTCTTTTGCTTTCGCAAAAAGTTCTTCGGCAGTGAAATGATCTCCCTTATCTGAAAAAGCAGCTTCGAGGATTATTTCTCTGGGTCTTGTCATCCTTAAACCTTTTTTGATGAACAGGTCATCAATTTTTTCTCGCACTTCTGGATTCATGAGGCAGTCTTATATTGTGTCAACTTTCGACCGCAGAAGGGGAGGCGTCAAATATGTGCCTCCACGAAAATTTTTAGATGGCCTTAATCTCCGAGTCGCTATTCCAGTTACCCTCTTTTCTACTGTTTTAATAGTGTTTTGTTTATGGGTGCTAAAGAAAACACCATTAGAGCAGAAGTGGGTAATCTTAAGAGATTATGATGATTGGCGTCCATTTTTGGTTCCAGAACAGTCTCGGGACAGTTATGATGATGCTTTTTCTTTTGTTAGGCCCATCGACGCTGCACTGACTCCGCGAGCTACAAGATTTGATAGTCCCTTAGGTTCGGAAAACGGAGCGCTCACTTATAATGCTCAACCATTCATGAATTTTAATTCAGGATTTGGGAGCAATCATCTAGCAGATGATTTAAATGGAATTGGTGGAATGAATACGGACCTAGGAGATAAAGTTTTTGCAGTGGCTGCTGGCCGTGTGATTTATGCTGCTGATGCCGGTGAGGGTTGGGGAAATCTTGTTATTATAGAGCATGTGGTGAGCGAGTCTCGTGCAAGAAGAATGCTGCAGAGTGTTTATGCTCATTTGGGTAAGTTTTTTGTTGTGAGTGGCGCTTTAGTTCAACGAGGAAATATAATTGGCGAGGTGGGCAATGCCAATGGACGGTATCCTGCTCATTTGCATTTTGAGATGCGTGAGTCGGACATTGCAGATCCGGGCCAAGGCTATTCGAAACATAAATTAAACCGAATCAATCCATCGGATACAATTGCAAAGCTTCGTGGTGCTAAGGAGGATATTTTGAACAGGGCTCCAGAAATTATAGACTTATTTGGTCCCGGTCCTCAGGGAATTAAATTTGATATAGAGGAATCAGTCCTCCGGAAAAAATAATTTATTAGAAAGTGGCTGCCAGAGAACTACGGCACTCTCGAACAAACTGCCGTTGCTGCCGTCAGGCCCTGGCGGATTCGTCAGTCGATAGTCCACAGTCTCTGGACAACCGCTCTCATTCTATGCAATCAAGTGAATGCGACAACCGAAAAGTGTCATGTAACTTAATGAAAGCTAAGAGCTAGGCCTGACTTAGGGCATTCTCGAACCGATACATTCTGCAATTTTATTATAATAGGCAGGCTCATCGGGAGAGTTTTCTTGGGTGATTTTGTGATCAATGAATCGAGAATTCTCATTATTGCTATATCCTACAATGTGTGGTGCTCCTGCTCTCTTAGCTTCTTTTGCTGCTTGTAATGAATTATCGAACAGAATTGCAACGGCAAAATTTTGGTCGCTGATTGAGTCTTTATTGGGTTCCTTTACTATCTCTGGCCTCGCAATAAATGTATTAATCTCACTGACATCTTCCCAAACCTTAGGATGATTTCCTAAGACTGTAATTTTTGTATCTGGGCGGCCTCCAGCAATGAGTTGAACAGTTTGTACCGATATTTTACAATGGTCTTCGGACTGAGGGGCAATGATGAGAATGTTGAATGGCTGTAGTTCATCTATTTTGATGTTCGGAGGTAAGCAAAACCCTCTTCTGTATTTTTCTATGAGGAAACGAGTCTTTGGGGTCTTCCATCGATTATGTAACCAGAACCAATCTTTCGGTGATCTGTTAACCATCTTTTCAACTAACAAATTCATTTTTGCTGTGGTCATTTCGATTGCTTCATCTGCACTTACTTCGAGCGGTTCAGAAACGATAACTTTCCACTTCGAAGGTCCCAGAGTAATGACAAAATAAGGAAACATGGTTGCTCCGGAACGAGCAGCCATGAGCGGTGCCAGATTGGAGGTTGATGCTAGCTTGCCGAACAAGGGGCACCAGATTCCTCGGTAACCAGCATTCTGATCTACGAGTATTCCAAGGCTTCCTCCAGATCGGAGATGAGCCATCGGTGCATTGAAGCCGTCTTTTCGGTCAAAGGCTTTAATGCCTGTTCGTTTTCTTTTCTGGAGGACGTGCGCGTCAATGTAAGGGTTTGAAAGAGCTTGGTAGAGCGTTGACTGCTTCACATTAGGAGCTAGTGATCCAATTTGCGCTAATAATTCCCATGCTCCCATATGGCAGGCTATATAAATGATGGGAATTTCTTTTTCGGCATTTTCTTCGAGTAGTTCTAGTCCTTCGTATTCAATGTAATTATTGATTTTCTTGGGAGAAATTGTTGCGAACTTGGCGCTGCAGACAAAGTTAGCTCCAACAGTTATGAAATGTTCCCTGACGAGCTGCTTTATTTCAGGAACTGATTTTTTATTGGCGAATGCAATACTGATATTGTGCTCGGCAAGGTTTCTGTACCGCTTGAGTACAAAATAACAAATGAGCCCAATGAGCTGGCCTGTCCGATAACAGAACCACATAGGAGGTATTGTCAGCGCAGCCTCGGCTAGCCTATAAGCTAAGTAAGCCAATCCGTGGCTTAGTTTTTTTTGCCGCTTATCCATGATCTGGATAGTCTTGCGGAAATTTTTCCTTTTAGGAGTTTAAGGAGATTCCCTTACTGGCTTTTCGGCTGGCGCTTCGTTCTCTTCGACAGGCTTTGGAGCAGGCTCTTCAGCTGGTGCCTTGTTCTCCTCGACAGGCTTTGGAGCAGGTTCTTCGGCTGGCGCCTCGTTTTCTTCGACAGGCTTTGGAGCGAGCTCTTCGGTTGGGGCCTTGTTCTCCTCGACAGGCTTTGGAGCGGGCTCCTCTTTATTTTCTTGGTTTCCTAAGTCAATGATGCTTGGTGTGGTTACATTATTAGCTCCGTTTGGTCCCGGCGAGTTTGATTCTGAACTGCTGGCTTGTGGGTTCAATTTTGTCTCGCTGTGTTTTTGTTGTTTCCCAACAAGGACCGCAAGGATCAAAGTAATTACAAAGAAAATAATTGCGAGAGCGACGGTTGCTTTTTGCAGTACGTTAGTTGTTTGTGCTCCCCACATTTGGTCAGTGACTCCACCACCAAATGCTGCGCCTAGACCTTCCTGTTTTGGTCTTTGCATTAAAACGATGAGAACCATTAACAAACAGACAATAGCTAAAATAGCTGTCAGGCTCCATATAAAGAAACTAATCATGGGGCGCGGAGTATAGTGCTTCAGTGTATTAATGTAAAGTGGCAGAAGTGCCCTTTAAATTAATCTATACTTTACCTATAGAGAATAGGGTGTATACTGTTCTTCCTCATTCACGTATTAATGGCATTTAAGCTAGAAAGTAAGCATAATTTTAATGTTATTGAAGAATCCGAACGCTTAGAGCGAGCGGATTTAAATGATGTTTTGTCGTGGATTTGGGAAAATTTTGGCGAAAAAGCTGCCATAGGCACCAGTTTTCAGGGATCTGGTCTTGTAATTATTGATCATGCCATGAAGGGGGGATGCAAATTTCCTATTTTTACTATAGATACAGGATTACTTTTTCCAGAGACCCTCGCTCTTAAACAAGAATTAGAGGAATTTTGGGGAATTAGTATAGCTAGCGTTGATCCAGAGCAGACAGTCCAAGAGCAGGCCGATACTATGGGTCCTGAGCTTTGGAAGGTCCGGCCAGACAGTTGCTGTCAGATGCGCAAGGTGCTTCCGCTGCAATCAAAGTTGTCGACCCTTGATGTATGGATCACGGGACTCAGAAGAGGACAATCTGAGCATCGTAAGAATACAAGAATTCTTGAAATGTATGAATTTGATAAGATGCGTTCTAGTTACATTTTCAAACTTAATCCGATGGTGGCTTGGAGTCGTGATAGTGTTTGGGAATATTTAAAAACGCACAACATACCTTACAACAGTTTACATGATCAGGGGTACCGATCGATCGGGTGTAGGCCATGCACGAAACCAGTTGCAGATAATAAGGATGAGCGAGCAGGTCGTTGGGAAGGTTTTGAAAAGACAGAGTGTGGGATTCATACATTTCTTGGACAGGGAATTTAATTTTATATTAAGAAAATTTACTCATTATTGATGTCTTCTTATCGAATAAACCATCTTGATCAGCTTGAAAGTGAAGCACTATTTGTTCTTCGGGAAGTGGCTGCGCAGTTTGATAATCCTGTGATGCTATTTTCAGGAGGGAAGGACTCTATCGTGATGGCGCACTTGGCTTTTAAGGCATTTCATCCAGCTAGGCTTCCATTTCCATTGCTTCACGTGGACACGGGGCACAATTTCTCTGAAACCATTGAATACAGGGATCAGTTCGTATCGAAAATAGATGCTAGGCTTGTCATTGCATTAGTGCAGGATTCGATTGATAAGGGTAGGGTCGTAGAGGAGACTGGTCCTTTAGCGAGCCGTAATTCTTTGCAGACAATTACTTTGTTGGATGCTCTTGAGAAAGGTCAATATGATGCCGCTATAGGTGGTGGACGACGAGACGAGGAAAAGGCCAGAGCAAAGGAGCGTTTCTTCAGTCATAGGGATGGGTTCGGTCAATGGGACCCGAAAAATCAGAGGCCAGAATTATGGAACATTTTTAATGGTCGAAAGAATCACGGCGAGCATTTTAGAGTGTTTCCACTATCAAACTGGACGGAGATGGATATTTGGCAATATATCAAGCGAGAGAACATAGAAATTCCCGGCTTGTATTTTTCTCATGATCGTGAAGTCTTCGATCGTTCGGGCACACTCATAGCAGTCAGTGATCACGTTCATGTTCAAGAAAACGAAAATGTTAGTACCAGAAAAGTTAGGTTTCGCACCATAGGCGATGCAACTTGTACCGGTGCAATCGAGTCCGAATCAGATACCCTTGATCAGATCATTGCAGAAGTTGCCGCCGCACATCAGACAGAACGGGGAACGAGGGAGGATGACAGGCGCACTGAGACCTCAATGGAGGATCGGAAAAAGGAAGGCTATTTTTAAATTTTGCCAATGGTCAAAGGAATTTGAACAGAGACGCATTACTGTTTGCTTATGAATATGGAAAAGGATTTATCTCACAAAGACAATTATTTAGATATGGATCTTTTGAGATTTACGACTGCCGGTTCTGTGGATGATGGTAAGTCGACCCTCATAGGGAGGCTCTTATATGATTCGAAAAATATTTTCGAAGATCAGATCAAGGCAGTTGAGGAATCGTCGAAGCGTCGAGGAGATGATAATGTTAATCTTGCGCTTCTGACAGATGGTCTAAAGGCCGAACGTGAACAGGGAATTACAATCGATGTAGCTTACCGATACTTTGCTACACCTAAACGCAAGTTTATCATCGCTGATACGCCAGGGCACATTCAATATACAAGGAATATGGTCACTGGGGCCTCCACCGCAAACCTTGCTATTATTCTTGTGGACGCGAGGAAAGGTATCGTTGAGCAGACTTGTAGGCATGCATTCATAGCCAATCTGCTAAGAATACAGCATGTGATAGTGGCTATCAATAAGATGGATTTGGTAGATTATAGTGAAGAGGCTTATGAGGGGATCGTTGAGGAGTTTAAAAGCTTTTCTTCAAGGTTGGATAATTTGATCGATGTGACGTTCATCCCGATCAGTGCGTTGCATGGCGACAACGTGGTTGATAAATCGGAAAATATTGATTGGTATTCTGGTCCAACCTTATTGTATCAGCTGGAGACGGTTTATATAGGCTCGGACCATAATCATGTTAAAGCCCGGTTCCCAGTTCAGTGGGTCATTCGTCCTCACTCAGATGAACATCATGATTTCCGAGGTTATGCGGGAAGAGTTGCTGGAGGAGTTTTTAAACCCGGAGATGAAGTTCAGGTTTTACCTTCTGGGTTCACATCGAAAATAGATTCTATATATACTGCGGATGGAGAACTATCGGAAGCGTTCGCTCCGGTTTCTTGCAGCATTCTTCTAGAAGATGAAATAGATATTAGTCGGGGGGACATGATTGTTAAAAGTAATAATCCTCCGGAAAAGGGGCAGGATATCGAGGCCATGCTGTGTTGGTTCTCCGATAAGAAAATGATGGTTCGAGGCAAGTATTTACTTCGTCACACATCAAAAGAGGTCAAGGCGATGGTGACTGACCTTCAATACAAGGTTAATATTAATACTCTTAGAAAGATTGAAGATGATAAAGAATTTGGTCTCAATGAGATAGGCAGAGCCTGCATTAGAACCTCGTCACCGATTTTTTATGATTCATATAATAATAATCGGACTACTGGTAGTTTCGTATTAATAGATGAGCAGACTAACGAAACAGTAGCTGCGGGCATGATATCTTAAATTATTGTTAGTTTCTGGAGAGATTTTTTGGAGACATCATTAGGTGAGTTGCATATCCGGTGATTACTTGCCACAATAATCTTATGCTTATTGCAAAATTACGCTTTTTATCTTTGCTCATTTTCCTTTGCGTTGCATTTAGCGCGTATGCCGAGGACAAGAAAGAAGGATCGGCACCGGCTCCTGGTCACTCTCATTCAGGGGAATCATTTGATGAGGGACCAAGGCAGAGCGCTGTGAAAGTGGATGGGACTGGTGATGTGCACTTTCCGATAACTACAAAATGGTCACGAGGTCAACAAATGTTTGATCAAGGGATAGGGCAGCTTCATGGGTTCTGGTTTTACGAGGCAGAGCGAACATTCAGGCAGATCGCTGCCGAAGATCCGGAATGTGCTATGGCTTATTGGGGAATGGCTATGGCTAATTGGGAGAATTCAAAGAGGGCAAAAGGTTTCATGGCCAAGGCAGTTGAACGGAAAGATAAAATTTCAGAACGTGAGCTTCTTTACATTAATGCTCAGGAGGCATTTTTGGCTGACGAGCCGAAAGACATTAAAAAAAGAAGACAAAAATTGATAGAGGATATTGAGAATATCATTCATGAATTTCCTGAGGACATTGAGGCCAAGGCCATTCTTGCCGTTCGCCTTTGGCAATTCAGTCGCCAAGGCATTCCGATCGGCAGTCGAGAATCGGTCGATGCTTTGATGCAGCAAGTTTTTCAAAAAACCCCTCTTCACCCTGCTCACCATTTTAGAATCCATCTTTGGGACGGGAAAAAACCCAAACGTGCTCTAAGCTCAGCTGCTGTTCTCCATAAAACAGCGCCTTCCATTGCTCATATGTGGCACATGCCGGGACACATCTATGATAAATTGAAGAGATATTCTGAATCGGCCTATCATCAGGAAGCTTCTGCGAGGATCGATCATGCAAAGCAATCTCATTTCCAAGTTCTACCAGACACTATACATAATTATGCGCATAACAATGAATGGTTAGTGCGTAACTGGAATCACGTTGGAAGGGCAAATGATGCGATCATTATGTCCAAGGGTCTTATTGATAATCCTCAACACCCACGCTTGAATCATTTTGGTAGAGGTTATTGTTCAGTTTCATTTGGAAGGAAGCGTCTTGCTGAAACCTTGGAGCGATTTGAACGGTGGAATGAAATTTTGCAGTTGAGTAAAACTCATTATCTCGAACCTACTCAAAAAGATAGGCTGCAATTGGATCGGCTTCTCCTAATTTCTCGTGCTCATTTTGAACTCGGTGATAAGAATTCACTCATTGGGGTATCCAACCAAATTAAGGAAAGGATCAATAAGGCAGAGGAACTTAAAAAGAAGAAGAAAGAAGAAGCTAGACAAAAAGCTGATAAGGAAAAGAAGAATAAGGAGGAAACGGATAAGATGGTCAAGGAGGCAGGAAAGGCGTCAGATGATAAATTAAAATATCTGAGACCAGCGATTGATGAAATCAATGTTTGTCTTGAGCTTCTCGATGGACAAAAACTCAATGAAGAACGTGCAAAAAAAATTAAACGTAAGAAAAGTCCTCTGGCACTATTGCACCTAAAATATGGTGATCCTAATAAGGCCAAGGAGATATCCGAGCAATCAGTCAATGAGAATCAAAATCGTACTGTTCCTCTTGCGGTGCGTATTCATGTTTTAGAGAAGACTGGTGACCAGTCAGCGGCTGCTAAAGAATTTTCAAGGCTAGAGAAAATTTCGGCTCATGTTCAGCTCGATGCAGTTCCATTCTCTCGTCTAGTACCAGTTGCTCAGCGGTTAGGAAAATCGGATGATTGGAGAGTAAAAGAACCGTGGAGAGGCGAAGACTTTGGTTCAAATAAACCACAGGACCTGAATCACCTTGGTCCGCTAGTTTATGAACCTCCAAAGGCACCTGATTTTGATTTGTTAGGAGAGGACGGTTCACGTATTTCACTAAAAAGTTTTTCAGGGAAACCAGTCATCTTGATTTTCTATTTAGGCCACAATTGTGAACATTGTGTTGAGCAGTTAAATAATTTTGCTCCAGTTGCGTCCGATTTTGAAAGTGCAGGTATTGAATTAGTAGCCATTGGCCCAGAGCCATTGGCCGAGCTAGCAAAGGCTCATGATCTTTGTGCATCAGATGAGAAGAGATTTCCTTTTCCTTTGTTTTCAGATTTGGAATCAGGATCATTTAAAGATTACAGGGCATATGATGATTTTGAAGATATGCCCTTGCATGGTGTCTTTCTGATTGATGGGAAAGGCCGTATGAGGTGGATGGATGTTGGGCCTGAGCCATTTCAGGACATCCCATTTTTATTGCGAGAGTCGAAGCGGCTTTTGTCAATGTGATATGGATTTATCCCTTTGTTCCATGTTTATGATATATGGACCCTGAATTGATATTGGCTAGTGAGACGCCGCAACTAATACAGCATTTTGGAGCCTCACATCTGTCTGCTCTTGGAGTCACTTTCCTTATTGGATTCTTTGCGATTTATATTTCTCGGCAGAATCCCGATTCCCAGATCTCAGCAACAATTACGATCATTATCGCTTTCCTTCTCATCACTGCCTATCCGGTGAAGATCATCGGTAGAGGCATTGATGGTATTGAGATAAATAAGGATGTCATTTTTCCACTGCAATTGTGTGACGTGGCGGCGATTGCCGGTTTCTTTGCCTTGATCCTGAAGAGCCGGTTATGTGCTGAGATCACGTATTTTTTTGGATTGGCCGGGACTCTGCAGGCTCTTTTCACGCCCTCTACCTGTTATGATTTTCCAAGTATCTCTTATTTTTCATTTTTCCAACTACATTCAACTGTAGTTATTGCGGCTCTGTATTTGCCCTTAGCCCTTCGCTGGAAACCTCGTAAAGGCTCAGTGATACGTGTTTGGCTTTGTGGAATATGTTATGTAGTTATAGTTGGGTTATTTGATTTCATTACGGGTGCAAATTATGGATTTTTCCGTGAGAAGGCGGAAGATTCATTGATGGAGATACTTCACCAATGGCCATATTATATCATTGAAATGACAGGCTTGGCTCTGGTCCTGTTTTTTGTTCTTGCTGTTCCTTTTTTGAGGCGCTCTCAATCCCAGAACTGAAGAATTTATTTGATTATAGATTTCCAGGTCTGAGCAGAGGAATTGAATAGCTCGGTTGCATTATCGAAGACTGATTGAATGAAACCTATTAGGCTCACTTCATTTGAAATAATGATCAAGAATCCACAAAGGATACTTAGATTAATTAAATAAATGAATACTAGTGAGAAGAATGTCCCGTTCTGCTTCAGATCTGGTTGATTTTTTGTGATCATCCATCCGGTGAAGGTAAGATGGAAGCACCACGTTACACCTATCGCGATATAAAAGACCCAAGACCAACTGAACCCTAATTGTCCCCACAAGATACTGTTCGGGTGATAATCTGATAAATTAACAAACATTCCGGCCACTCCAAAAATTCCAACCACTATCACTGAGTAAAATGGGATGAAGTAGGGCGAGAGGGAGATCATAACATTATTTTTATTGGTGACGATGTGGCCACCAGCAGAGCGCACTTTAAATTCACTAATCTTACCTCCACAAATAAGAACAAAGAAAGCGTGAGTCAGTTCATGACCTAATACATAGATGAAAAGAGGTCTAGGTAATCCAAAGAATGCGATTAGCCAAAGTAATATGCCAATGAAAAAGAACCACAGCGCGGCGGAACCAATGACCATCGTGCTTGCGGAGGTCTGACTAAAAGCGCTGAGGAAACTTTGTGTGGCAACTAAGCAGAAAGGAAGTAATAGAACCGCTATCCCTGACTTGAGCCAGTTCAGAGGAATTTCCAATGTCGATGAATTTCCTACCCTAGCTCTTTGGGTTGCTGTTGTCGAGTTCAGCCGCGATTTGCGGTTTGGCGGCTGTTTTGGCATCTAATGATTTGCGGTCCGTGATTTAAACACGACTCACGTATTTTTTTGTCCGTGTATCAACTTTAATACGATCGCCAGGCTTGATGAAGAGTGGAACTTGAACCTCAATGCCTGTCTCGAGCGTCGCCGGCTTTTGTGGATTATTAGCAGTGTCTCCTTTGATGCCTTCAGAGGATTCGGTTACGGTAAGTTCTACCTGAGGTGGTAAATCAATGGTCATTGGGTTTCCTTCGATGAAAAGAACTTCGACTGACAAGTTCTCTATGAGAAGGTCTGTGCAATCTCCCAAAAGATCAGAGCTTAATTCTATGGTGTCATAGGTTTCGGGGCTCATGAAAAAGTATCCTGTCCCGTCGGTGTAACTATATTCGAGTTTTTGTCTATCCACATTTATGATATCGACTTTGTCTGATGAAGCGAATCGGATAGTCTTGGTTTTCCCTGTTTGTAGTGATCGACAATTAGCGAGAATGATAGCATTGCCCTTTCCAGGAGTTCGGTGATCTAGGTCTAGAACAATAAGTTTTTCTCCATTATATTGGAAGCATTGTCCTTTTTTTATTTGTGTTGCAACGACTGCCATTTCGAAAATTTCTAAGTGTTTTTTATTTGTTTTATTTGTTTTATTTGTTTTAGCTTAATAGTTAAGGCAAAGGCTTCAATGGAAAAATTAAAGCGATCATACCAATTTCATTCTACTCAGATCCTGAGAGTCGACGAGACCAATTGGTTTGTCTGTTTCGTCAAGAACTACTAGATCATCGATTCTGTGATCCCCGATGATTTGGATAGCTTCGACTGCTAACTTATTTCCTTGGACAGTGATTGGATCCGTAGTCATAAAATTAGATACAGGCATATCAAGAATGTCAGGATCTTTTTGAATTGATCTGACAAAATCTCCTTGTGTTAAGATTCCCTCGAGATTCCCTGCATCAGAGATTATTACAGCGGCACCTGATCGGGCACGTATCATTTCTTCAAGTGTGGACTTTAATTTTGTTTCTGGGGGTAATTTGCAGAACTTATCACCGATTCTCATTATATCTGATATTTTGGTGAGCAGTGTTTTGCCAAGTGATCCTCCTGGATGAAGTTTAGCAAAATCCTCTTTAACGAAACCTCGTGATTCTAAGAGTGTCATTGCAAGGGCATCGCCGAGCACCAACATTGCCGTAGTGCTTGAGGTGGGTGCAAGGTTCAGTGGGCATGCTTCTCTTTCCACTTTTGTATTCAGAATGATATCGCTGTTTTTTCCAAGTGAGGAATCAGTGTTGCCCGTCATACTAATAATATTAATTTTGAATCGGCGAAGAGCTGGCAAGAGATCGAGAATTTCGTTCGTTTCACCACTATAGCTGAGCGCTAAAATGGTATCTCCGTTGCTGACTATTCCAAGGTCGCCATGAAGAGCATTTTGACTATTTAAAACGACCGTAGGAGCCCCAGTGCTGTTCAGCGTTGCTGCAATCTTATGACCAATGTTATGACACTTTCCAACTCCAATGATAACAAACTTGTGGCCTGAATCGATTGTTGTTTTTAATGCGTTGACCGCATGCGAAAAGTTTTCATCGATTCGGTTTAAGAGATGTTCCAATTCGTCTATCTCCATTTGGATCACTCTCTTGGCTTTTGATAGATGGTCCATATTCAATAATGATCAACAATTATACATATAGTTTCACCAGGCTTCTTATTAACGAATTCTGTTTAGAAAAACGATTATAGGATTTTGGGTCCGGGTTCTGCATTTCAATTTAGTTCAATATTACGCTTTAGGGCCTAAAATTTATCATTTTTCTTTATTTTGGTTTTCGAACTAGAGCTAAAATACTTTGTATTTCTTAGTATTTAATCCCAGTATAAGAAAGCAGTTTTCTCGCTTGATTGAATAAAAAGAGCGGGTATAATTTCCGCCCTTCCGCAAAAAGTGGAAGTCTTAACTAAAATAAAACTAAAACCGTCACAGGCATGTGAATCGACTGCATCAGCAGTAGAGCGCTTGTTTAGATTAAAATAGATCTAACTTTGCGTGCACTCCCTAAGATAACAAAAAATAATGGCAGATCTTATCGAAGAACTCGTGGAAGCAGGCGTTCATTACGGACACCAGAGCCGTAAATGGAATCCCAAAATGAAACCATTCCTGCTGCAGAAGCGGAGCGGAATTCATATCATAAATGTCGAGGAAACGGCATTACGTCTCGAAGAGGCATCAGAATTTTTAAGTAAGCTTGTTCTTGAGGGAGGCAAGGTGCTTTTTGTTGGTTGTAAGCGTCAGGCTCAGGAAGCTGTTCGTCAGGCTGCTGAAGCCTGCGGGCAATACTT
>JABGYE010000094.1:0-28100 GCA_018675395.1 Akkermansiaceae bacterium | reverse complement strand
CTTTTTCATGTCGACATCGATCCTACCTTCGAGATAATCGACTACTCGCATGCCTCCCCATGCCCAGACAGCGAGCGTTTCCCAATCATTTTCTGGGTAGGCTTTCTGTGCAGGTCCTGCAGTATTTTTTCTGTCAGGATCAAGATCGTGTCTGGCATATTCGATGAACAGGTAATTTTTCTTCATGAAGCGTTCAGCATTTTTGCTCCCTCCGAGTGATCCTTCTTCTTCGATTATTACCGGATGAGGTCCCGGTGTATTTGGCTCATAAATAACGAGTCTCATTTCCAGTTTTCTTTTTGAACCAATAATTAGAGTGACCCACTGTTCTTTACCGATTCCGCTTGGATGTGACTTTTCTTTGTCCAACCGCGGAGTCACTTTATCCGGTCTAGGTGGAATGGATCCGTACTGGTAGAACATTAATGGTTCTACGAGTTCTTTTCTGCGCTCTTTCCAGTCCTTGAGATCTTTCACTTTGTTGCCGTTGTCGAATTTGAACAGGTTCGGCAGATTGTCTTGAGTAGGAATTTCCTTGAGGCTCGTCGGGAGTTCCTTCGCCGAGGACTGAAGAACACTAAAGATTAGAGAAGCTATCAAAAGATAAAGAAATGGCATGGGGAAGTGTGATATTTTGTGGTTCGCCTCTGATTTGGGTCCGGCTGTTTGATTCGATGTAAAGAATACTATTCGTTCATGATGTGTTCTTACAAGAATATCCAATGGATCATGAGCAAAGATTTTATTTAATTCTTTTCTCTAGATCATCGCAAAGCAAACCAGAAAAAGAGCTGATCCCCTTATATTTGAGAGTGCTTTCTGGGCAGGATCTAAGAACGCCCAGTAAGTTTGATTGTTGCCATTTTTCAAGTTCGGCGACTGATACTTGGTCTGTGAGTATAGTAAAAAGAATATCATTACTCTCTTTGAGTCTCGTCAGGGTTTGATATTCAACTCTGAAGAAACAGTTTTCGCTTACGTTCTTATGGTTCAAACGTGATTCTGCTTCTTTTACGAGTGGCTTCATTCTTGGGGATTGGTCGAGGAGGTCGGTCGGCCTGACGGCCCAATTCGTACGCCAGAAAGTGCGTCCAGGGCGCAAGTTAGTTAGTAATTTGTTAACAGCATCGCTCATTACTTTGGCGTATTCAGGAACCGGATCATGTACCTGATCAATGCTCATTCCAATCTTCTTTTTAATTGTCCAACCATTTGGAAAACAAACAACTCCTGCAATGATAGGGTGTCCTGAAGAGGCGTCTCCACCTAGAATAACGAGATCCTCTTGTATTTCTTTTGCCGTTTTTAGAATCGGGTCTGGTCTTCCTGTCAAAAGCGTTGACGTTTCTATCTCTGACTCTGATCCTTCAGGTGTTGAATGCGAATAGTATTCAGGGTGTTCTGAGAGCAGTGTTCTCTTTATCTCTATCTCTTTTTGATAATCCTCTGTTCTCGTGATTATAGGCTCGCCTTTACCTAAAGATCTAATTCCGAATTGGTGGGAGAAAGTGTCAGAATTTAAAGGAAAGTGTATAATCTTTCTCATCTTAAATAACTAAATTAACAACTATAATTTAAGGAAGCTCTTATTTGTTGGAAGCACAATACATATAGAAAACTTTTTTGATGTTTAAATTCTAATTCCTCTGTTAGTTGTTTTATTGTTGGGTTACTTGTAAATTTATTTTTGAATAACAAATTTTAAAATTTGAGAGTATATTTTACAAAACAAAATGCCTACCAGCGTAATATATCTTGGTCATCAGGATCTGTGCGGATTGGTTTTTTGGTCTCTATATCACAACTCTTTTTAATAAATCTGATAGCTCAAGGAGTTTCAGGTAAAGAGATTGATCCGACCGATTTAAAAGAGCAAGCTACAAGAGTCCTTAATACCTATTGTGTGTCTTGCCATGGGACTGAGAAGCAAAAAGGTGATGTTCAGCTTAAAGATTTAGAATCAATTGATCCAGTCGACCTTCAATCACTCTTTAGTAATGTAAAAGAAGTGTTTCACTTCGGTGAAATGCCCCCTGAAGAGGCCAAGCAGCCCACCACCGCGGAGCGGAGTATTCTCTTAGAATGGCTTGAAAATCAATTAACGGGAAAAGCGGCAAAAGCATTAGAGGAGAAGTTAATGCGCTTTGAGTATGGAAATGTTACTTCACATGAAAATCTTTTTTCCGGAGATCACTACCATCTAAAAGGCTACACCCTGGACCGTAGGTGGCTTATTAGTGAATTTATATTCAATGAAAAAATTAATCACTTACTGAATTACTATCCATCGCGAACAATTTACGGTAGGAAGGTTATAGTTGAAGGTGATAGTGGCATTCATTGGAGTCCTAAGACTGAGCGTGGAAACAAGTTTCGCCGAACGATAACAAATCCATTTTTGTTATCTGAAAAAGTAGGCGTTCGTTACAGTTCTCTAAAGCGCCTAACTACAGGCCATTTACTCACAATGATAGGTAATGCCAAGCGGGTCGCGGCACACATCACTTCTGAAGAAACAATGAAGTTGTATTACCCGGCGATGTATTCGTTGATGAAATATGAACTCGATCACCGAGAAAAGTTGCGGAGTCGCGAACAGTTTCTTAGGACCTATACTTTTCTTGATCGTCTTCTGAATGACGTTTACGGAAAGGATCATTACGACCTTCTGCCAACTCTTAGCAGGAAGGAGATCCCTTATCCTGGTCCGCCAAAACATTCGAGCAACGGAATCCAAAAACGTCATGAAAACCTTGAGTTTTTAGACCGCTTCAATAAGGAAGACATTGATGCTATTATGCGGGGGATTGCTACTTACAAAAAGAGTAATTTTAAGGTTGATGAAATTTCTGATAAGTCAGAATTAGACCGCAAAGAAAATCCTGTTTGGGCCCCTTATAGCGATGCCAATCGTGATGAATTCGATCAGATCATAAAATATTGTGAATCGGACTGGTTCAGCGAAGGGGTGACCGACTATCGCATACAAAACCGCATCACGACCATGAAGTTGTTTTTTGATACATGGGATATGAACAGGGTCTACAATCATATCAAAAACGGTAAGTTTGACCCACCAGAATATTCTCCGCCCAATGCTGAAGCGGCAGCAATAATTATTGAAACAATTAAGAAACATCGGATCAAGGGGGATACTTATAATCAGATTATTGATAAGTGCTTAGCAGATTGGAAAGAACCTTTTAAGGCTGAAGATGGCAATAACGAATCCGCAGTAAGAAAACTAATTGGTGAGCTGTATGTCAAGATATTCGAACGTATGCCGACTGACTTGGAACTTACAGAAAACCTTGAGCAACTAAGCCTCTATACTCAAAAAATCGGACTGCAGAAGGCTATTGGTAAGCTCATAGAGGCACTTATATTAAGTACAGAGTTTGCTTACCGAAATGAATTTGGGGAGGGTGATGCAGATAAACACGGTCGTCGAATGATGTCGCCACGTAACGTGAGCTATGCCTTGGCTTATGCGTTGACGGATGCAGCTCCTGACAAAGAGCTTGTTAGTGCGGTCAGGGAGAGCCGGCTACAATCACGAAAAGATTATGAACGTGAAATTCGACGTATCCTGAAGGGTCGTCAAAAATGGTATGTCATTGACGAAAACGTTCAGGCCATGAACCTCAACGCCAGTGTCACAAATCAACCGATCAGGAAATTAAGATTCTTTCGAGAGTTTTTTGGGTATCCCAAGGCTCAGGATGTCTTTAAAGATGATTCCCGTTTCGGTGCAGGGCGCCATGAACAAGCTGTCAGCCGTCTGATTGATGAGGCTGATATGCTTGTGGAGTATGTTCTTGAAAAAGATGAAAGGGTTTTTGAAGAGCTTCTCACGACCGATAAATTCTACGTTTATCATTCGGGTGATAATAGTGAGATGAAGGCCGGATCCGATCAGCTCAAAAAAGTCTACAAGTACTTCAATAAATTAGAATGGAAGACATGGGAACCAGACGACATCGCCCCTCATAAAGATTTTATGATGACGATATGGGAATTTAGTAAGGCGCGATCAAAAGATAATAAGTCACTCTTAGGTATTTTGAAGAGAATGATGCCCTCATTAGAAATTCATTTCAACAATGGCCAGGTTAGCGGCATGCCCTACATGAAGATGGCGATGGGGTTTTGGCATGGAGGCAACGTGTTGGGCCGGACCGGTCAGCAGATGAGAGGAGAGCAGGTTACTACCTATTGGAACATTGATTGGAAAAAATGGGACTACCCACCCATTCAGCCGGCAGTAATCCCAAACCGAAAGGGATTATTGACCCATCCAGCTTGGCTGATTGCTCATTCTCAAAACTTGGAAACAGATCCAATTCACCGAGGAAAATGGATCAGAGAAAAATTATTAGCGGGAACGATACCGGACGTGCCCATCACCGTAGATGCAGTCATTCCTCCGGATCCTCATAAAACACTGCGTCAGCGAATGGAGATACGGACGGGGGATAATTACTGCTGGCGTTGTCATCAAAAAATGGATCCGTTAGGTTTTCCTTTTGAAAGTTATGATGATTTTGGTCGATTTCGAACCCAAGAAAATCTTGAGCATCCCGATAATCTAGTCAAAGAGGCTCGTAGAGATGAGATTAATAATTTTGGATCCTCGCTTCCGGTTTATAAAACTTTGCCGGTTAATTCTCGTGGTGTGCTCAAGGGGACGGATGATCCTAAACTGGACGGTGACGTTGAAAACGCATTTGACTTAATCGACCGCTTATCAAAATCAGATAAGGTTCGCCAATCCATTATTCGTCACGCTTTCCGATATTTCTTAGGGCGTAACGAAACACTTATGGATTCCAAAACGTTGATGAATGCTGATAAAGCATATACAGATAACAATGGAAGCTTTGATGAAGTAATTGTTTCCCTTTTAACTTCCGATTCCTTTATCTATCGTAAACCCTATAGCAATAAATAAACAATGTTGATCAATCGAAGAGAACTTTTGAAAAAAACCGCCATGGGAACTGCCGGATTGGCTCTTACCCCTTCTTTCGATCATCTCATGGCCGCGCCGGCTGAAGCCAGATCTAATGGTCCTCACAGATTTGTCTTTATTCGAAAATCAAATGGTAACCTGCCACAACAATTTGGGCTTCCTTCTTTTTCTTCAAAAGATCTAAAAAGGCATAACGAGAAGCGGGCCTTCGAGCTAGACCTATCAAAATATGAATTGCCCGAATGGCTGAATGGACTTGCTGACCACAAGGAGAATATGACGATATTACACGGTATATCGATGACTGTGAGTGGAGGAGGTCACTACTCTTATTCCGGTTGTATGGGGGCTTACAAGGCTGGCCGTGACATTCTAAGTAATATTAAATGGGCAACTGTTGATTTTGAGTTGGCCAAACTTTTCCCTTCTCCGTTCGGGCACGTCGAGATGTCTCTTGCCGTTCCTCATGGAAGAGACCACAGGACAGGAATCGTATCAGGCTATTCTGCTCCTGCCGCAAAGCAGCGAAATTATTGCTATGCTGACCCGATGACAGCCCACGACGAACTGTTCAAATCTGTCACTAACATAGACGAGGCGGCTTCGGATAATGCTTTGCTCGATTATTTGTACGAAAAGGAAAATCGCAAACTCAAAAAACTTGATGGTGATGAACGACTCAAGATCAGTAATCAGGTCAAATCTCTCCAGTCGATTCGTGATCGCAAAACAAAGGTCAACTCTCTTACTGATAAAATTAAACAGTACTTACCTGAAATAGACCTTGTTCACGCTAACGGTGGAGAGGACGCGACACTTCCGGAAAAGCAGACTGCATTTACTGATATAATAGTAGGAGCTCTCGCATCGAGGCTGACTAATGTTGTCACCTACACCATTGATGATCTTGGGACAGACATCACTTCTTTACCTGAAAATAAACAGAAAACTAGTATTCATCAGATTGGTCACGGAGGACAAATTGCTGGTGCTGCAAACATGAGGAATGCTATAAAAACGCACCACATGAAGCAGGTCACTACCTTAGTGACCAAGTTGAAGGCAATTCCAGAGGGTAATGGGACAATGTTTGATAATACGACCATTATATATATGCCTGAGACAGGTGCTGGACACCATGGTCCTGAAACTGAGGCGCCGATGGTTATAATGAGTGGAAAGAATTCGAAAATCGATATTGCGGGACGTTATATTCGTCTTCCATTTCACGGCACTGAGGGTCATAAGACTTTGAGTAATTGGTATACAACTTTGTTGAATGCTTATGGCAACCCGATTGAACATTATGGTGATTTGGACTTGGCCATGCAACGCAAGCGACTCAAACAACTTGGAGCTATCGATCGTTTCCTCAGTTAGAATACGATCAAAGCGAAACACTGAGCTCAAACGAGCAGAAACTGTATAACTTGAACTTAAAGAGGGGCGTAACCGGATTGTATTTACCCAGTACGCCCCGAATAAAGGTTTGAGCATCAAGAAATTCAAACTGAAACCCGTTAAGCTTGAGGAAGCAAAAACGGTGGGGAAGAGATGAACTGAACATTCAAGCTTCCGACCAACCGATTAACTTTTTATATAAACCCAAAAAAACTTTTATCTAATTTAAGAGAATTTCACTGATTGGGAATTTCGTTGACCGTGTAATATGCTTTGGAGTGAAGCAGATTTTCAGCCGATACATTTTTGATTTTTGAAAGATCAAAATCATGAATATGACCTTTCTTGATGCCGTCGACTTTGAGTTGAACGCTTAGTGAATCTCTAGAGACAATAGCTTCTTTTATTGTTGGTGTTGTGTGGTCAACTTCAGGGCTCCCATATCCTGCGGAATAATTGTGGGTGTAAGTTGTCATTGAATAGTTCAATGATTGAGAAGCTATCTTTGAATTAACCTTCTTAGTAAAATGAATCCTGAAGCCGTCCTCAAGAATGTTAATTTCCTTGATCTCAAAGGGAATTTTTCCAGTCCAATCCAGTCTCTGGATAGCGAAAGGAGCTACGCCTCTGACCGGCCATTGGCGATTAGTTGTAAAGCCTCCAGCGATTAGTTGCCCGTTCGGCGAGAATTCAACGTTCATGATTCCTGTGGAAAGACCCTCCCTGAATGGATAACAGGCGCCTTGCCATATACCATTTATTTTCTCAGTCGTTGCTCTCATGATGAGGCTCAAGGTGTAATCCCCAAAAAATAACTGATCTTCGAAGGGTCCGAACTTGCCCTTACTTTGATTTAAACGAAACCCGGAGATGGACCTGCCCATTTTTATGTAAGGAAAGAGTATGACTGGAGGGACCAGTTCTTTGACCCTTTCTCTCTCAATAGCGATTCTTGAATTTGTGTTTGGTTCAATTTTTGGAGTTTCAAATTCTTTAGCATATTTGTACCAGTTGTAGCTGGCAGGATGGCCTAGAAAGCCACCCTCTTTAAGATGTTTGAGTGAACAAGAACCGTTCCATGGTCCTTGGCTTTCAATACAGAACATGGCGCCTTCCTTATTGGCTCCGACGCCTCCAGGGCTCCGCAGCCCGCTACAAACAGGAATCATTTTTCCTTCGGGTGTCACCTTGACGGCCCAACCTCTAAAGATATTCCTAGAGTGGTAAGAGCCGCTTAGTCCTAGAGCCACCCAGATGTTACCATCAGGATCATGCTTCGAACCGAATGCGAATTCATGACCCTCGGCATAGCCCCAATTATTAGTCAGTGTGTCAAAACGGTCGGCCGTGCCATCTCCATTAGAGTCTGTGAGTTTGGTGACTTCTCCAAATTGGGTAATAGTCAGGGATCCGTCTTTCCACGACATTCCGAAAATTTCATCCTGCCCACTCGCATACAAGTGGTAGGAGGGTTTTGGAAGGGTCTCAAATGCTCCAGAAATAAAATAAACATCACCTCTTCGAGTCCCGACCGCGAGCCTTTCATCGGGAAGTACTTCGAAACTTCCTGGTCTCATTGGGACTCCTGGAGGGATAGGAATATCTGTAAGAGTATAGTATTTATTTTCCTCTTTTGCGGTTCCCCACATCGCACCAAGGTCTTGTCCTTTGGTATTTATTTGAGAAAAAGCACATAATACAAAAAGCGTAATGAGTGAGACGAATAGACCATTCCTAGTTAGTTGATCAAAACAGAAGCTCTTGAATCTATTTAAAATATTCACCATCTGTATTCAATTTTTATATTGGTTTCTTCTTTTTCCAATTTCATTGGTAGCAGCAGGTCCTTGGTTTCTCCTTCTCTAATTATTGGGGTTATTCCACTAGGAGTAATTAGTTCAAGGCGGTCGATTTTCCATGACCTTCCGGACCCAGCAATTTTTTGTCCAGTTCCTAGTCTAAAGAAAAATGGCTCAGGTTTCGTTGGTGCTACTAATTTAAGGGTACGACTAAAAAAGGCCTTGTTGTTATCTATTTTATCCTCGAAAAAGTCCTCAACTTTAATGTTTCCATATTGGTACATGAATGTTGGTCTTTTTTCTGGGGTGAGGTAGTACCCTTTGTATTGATATCCATGGCTCTGGGGGAACAAATAATCTGTTTTTCCTTTGTATGGCCATGCATCATCCATTGAGGCGAGCCTGTGAAAAGGGATCCCATCAGGGAATTGGATCCTTTCATTGCCTCTCGCGTGGAAGCTTCCATGATTGATGTGAGCGAACTCTCCTTTCCATATTTGCCTTAGAGTCATTTGTTCAGAATCGAACGCCAGACTGATTCTTTCAGGATAACCTACTCCGATTCCGCGATATCCTGCCGTTCCACGTCCTCGGCACATTACCGTTTCATCGGCCACCTTAAGGGTCAAAGATTGTCGTGAAAGACCCTTAGGATTCTTTGCCCGTTCTCCGTCCGAGAGATAGTTCCAGAGAGCCTCGATTTGAAGTTCTGTTTTACCATTGAGTATTTCTTTTCTGATTGCCTGACCACCTGGCCAATAACTTGGCATGATCACGGTCGGATGGAAGCGGGACGGATTTCGCATATATAGGTGAAACCAGTTTTTCTTTAGCCTTTTTGCTACATGAATGAGTTCTAAAGCTCCAGCTCCTCCCGAGCGCTGGCCATTGAAATCATGACATGCAATGCAGCTCAATCCGGTTGCTCCGATCATTTCATAACCTGCATTCTTTGATTCTTTGATGTTACTGACCTTTGGATATGACATTTCCTCAAGTGAATCATTTTTCCCGAACAGTTCGACTAGTAACTCGACGTCTTTTTCTCTAAATGACGGCATTCTTGTGTTGAGATAATCACGTTGCCTGCCCCCATTCATTATTACTTCCGTTAACCATGAATTTGTTAATTTGGCGCCAACGTGTGTGAGGGGCGGAGGAATGCGCCCCTGATTACCAAGTTCAGGTTTGGATCCTGTGAAGTACTCGTTTCGATCTGGATCTATACCGCCTAGTCCGGTCCTGTCATGGCAGGCAATGCAATTAAACTGCACTAGTGTTTTTTGAATTTTTTCTTTATCGGTTAATCTGGGCGCTGCATTTTTTGAAAGTGCTGAAAGAATCAATTTTTTCTGGTCTTCATCGAGGTCATAACGGGGCACATTCTTACCTTCTCCTAGGCAGCCATTTCCGGGTCTTAGCTTGGCCATTTCCGGATATGAATTAATTTTGCCCTGAAGGTCGTCATGACAATTAGCACAACCGAGCTTCTCAAAGTGCTCCTTGCCACTCGCAACAAGGATTGGGTCCAGTTCAAGGGCCTCAGTGACCTCAATGGGATGATCGTAGACCGTTAACATTTTCGAGGGGATTGGTCCTTTATTTAATCCTGGACCTTCCATTTCAAGAATAAACTTAGGTGCCCTTCCCGTATGAAAATAGACAAGTTCCAGTTCTGAGAGTCCTATATCAAGTTTTGTTGAAATCTTAAACTTTTTGGTGCCCCTACGGTTACTTGGGTTTTCTGAAAATATCTTTTTACCATCCAGTGAAAGGCTGCCGCCATTTAGTTCTAGGTGAAATGTGTAGGTTCCAGATTTTGTGACTTTTAAGAATCCTGAGTACTTGATTGCTGTCTGGTGATTTATTTTTCCAATGGACTCAAGGCTAAAATTGCTGGTCTGACCCGCAGTCTCTTTCTGGACATCTCCGTCCAATCCTTCCCAGACCTTTCCACGCCAGGTCATGTAAGCAAGGTTTCCAGGAAATTGTATTTTGCGAAGAAGATAATGCGAAATCTTTTCAATGTCTTGTTGAGGTAATCGCATGTCCGGCATTCTTCCGGATGGTCTTGATGAGTGTGGTCGTCTCAGAAATTCAGCGAGTCCTTTGTGAGAGTATTTATTTTCAAGAGGCTCGAGCGGTACAGATTTCCCTTTCATTATTTCTTTGCCGTTCTCATCTCTTGGAGAATGGCAAGCGACACATCCTACCTGATGAAAAATCTTTTCACCCTGCTCTGCTGCGACGGAGTCAGGAACTGTAACCTTGAAAGGATCTTGTTTATTTAGGGAAATCAAATAGTGGGTTATGGCATTAGCTATTTGCTCTTTCTCCTTTACGCCGAAAGATCCTAGCATGTCAGGCATTAGGGTTCCAGGTTTGACTTTCTGAGGGGATAATAAAAAGTCTTTGATATGATCCGGATTCAATCGGTTACCCACTGCTGAAAGTCTGGGGGATTTCTTGGATGAGGTCATCATTGTGGTTTCCGCATGACACGAGACACAATTTAATTCTTCTATCAGAATTCTTCCTTTTATCTTTGGGCTGAGTGTACTGCTATCTAGTGCAGGGATTTGGACCTGGGCATACAGCGCCGATGTCATCAGGCCAAGCAGGATGAGGAAACCTTGTCGTAGCGGATAGCAGAAGATCTGCATGAGATACAAACATACATGAGACATAAGCTTTCTTTCAAAGAATTTCTTGAACCCATAAAATGAGTCCTCAAATAAGAGGGATCATTGATTGGAAAGCGCCCTTAATCGACGGTAAATGGCTGGGATGATCGTAGGTAAGCAAAGAAATCTCTTAACTGAGGATCACTCAAACCATTCAGCAAACTCACTGGCATTAGACTTCTGCCGAGTGGGTTCATGGATTTGATCTGGGTTTTTTGGAATGTCTTATCCAATCCGTCAAAACTGCGCACTGTAAGAGTGGAGATCCCTTTGTCTGTGAGAAATCCGCTCACATGGAGTCCATCCTTTGTCTCAATGAACACGGACTCGTAGCCTTCACGTATTTCAGCATTTGGATCGACTATGCTTGTGAGCATAGTATCAAGATCGTCCCTCTGATAACTGGTGAGATCTGGGCCCACCTTTCCTCCGTCATGGAAGAGCACGTGGCAGGACGAGCACCTTTTTTTATAGATTTCTCTTCCGCGGTAAGGGTTGCCTGTTCCGGATTCAATGACGGATCGAATTTTCTCTATCATTGCCGGTGTTGGCTTTGTTTGAGCCGTTTGATTTCCAAAGTTTTTTTCCACTAATTCCTTGAGTTTCTTATCTGGATGTCGAAGCAAACCTGCGATGGCTTCTTCGCTAGTGTTAGCCGTTTCGATCTTTCCCTTCTGCACAGCGTTCATCCACTCCATGCTCCAATTTTTTCTTGAGGATAGTACTCTCTGTGCAGTTAGCCGGGTCTCGACTATCATTAGAGGGTAGGAAGTGATTATGGTTTTTCCAACAATATCATCAGTAAACCTCTGACATGCATTGATTGCAGCCCTACGGATTATAGGCGCTACCGGACCAGAAATAATTTCGAGGAGCGGTTCAAGTACGGATCGGTCACTTATTTCTCCAAATGCTCTGACATAATTTATGCGTTCGGTCATTGGAACTTTTTTTTCGGCGATTTTTTTGGAAGCTTCTTTAATCGCATCAGCATCCAACTGTCGGACACGCAACAGTAAAGAAGCTGTCCCTGTGTTCCTAATTGCTTTGATTAAAGTATCTGGCAGGCTTGGTAGAGAGCCTCCTTCGAATGCCTGCTCGAATCCTTTCATTAGGGCCTTTCTCTGTTTATCTGTATTTGCCCTATTCAAGAGCTTTGCGCAGGCGAGGAAATTTTTTTCTCCTCCTCTTAAAGCGAATCGACGCATGAGCCGCGGAAGGATTTCCTTTTGGATCATGGGTTGTGACCATATCCGATGATCTTCAAAAAGTTTAAGGACATCTGTAATGTCTTTCTGGCAATGCGTTTCAATGGCCCACCAGTACATTAATGGAAGATAAGGATCTTGAAGATCTCTGGCCCTTGCCAAAAGTTCGCCTAAAACAGGCAGAGATTTATTAGACTCTATTCTTTGGACCGTCGATGAGATCTGTGACCAGACTTCCAATTCCTTTTCGCTTTCTGCTAATTGTCTTAGTTCAATGGCCGTTGATTCTGAAATCGATTTATTGTCTCCGAGGAATCGAACTGCCCAGGACCGTACGCCGGGGTATGGGTGTTTCAAAAATTGCACGCAAAGCTCCTCATTGAGTTGATCACTTTGATGTAGCGCCCATAAGCCTCCCAGCGCTAAATTATTTTTCTTTTCATTGACCCAGTCGATTAACTTTTCCTTAACCAGATCCTCTTTAATTTTCCCCAGAAGGCGAACTGCCGTCTGACGGTGCCATTTGTTTGGGTGTTCAAGGTGCTTTATGAGCTGACCGGAGTTTAATTTTGCCAGATCGTTGAGGGTATTGAGTTTCGCTTCTCTCGAGCGTAATCGATAGACTCGTCCCGTCCTCGGATCAATCTGACTCTGATAGTGCTGTCCGTGTGCAATGAAATGTTCGTAGAAGTCGGCCACATAAATGGATCCGTCCGGTGCATTGGTTAAGTACACTGGCCTGAACCGAAAATCCTTACTGCGAAGAGGAAATCCCAAATCCTTGGTTTCAAAAGTTGCTCCCCTCTTAATGCGTTCACTCAAGACAAGGTATTGGTGCAAAGGGTCAGCTGCCAGAAACTTGTTTTTCATCCTAGCCGGCACTGCCGTTCCCTCACAGAGAATAGTATTGTGCGAGAATCTTGAAATTTTCCCACCTCTCATCATAGGGAGGTCACCAAAAGCGTAAGGGTTTGCTGGAGGACCGAATTTGTTCGGAGAGCGCCCTTGCTTCAACATGTAAGCTCCCTGCACATAGTGCCAGCCCCTAGTGTCTCCGCCGTTATGCCCTGAAAACAATCTGCCGTCAGAGTCGAATTCAAGGCCAAACACGTTCCCGCCTCCCTCTGCAAAAATTTCGAAGATTCTTTTTTTGGGATGGTATCGCCAAACCATGCACCCTTCATGGTATGTCCCATCCTTTTCCTTATCGTCAATTTCAGGCCTAAAAACGTGTGATGTTACGGTACTTCCCTGCCCCCCATAAATCCACCCGTCAGGGCCCCAGGTGAGACCATTTGCGATCGAGTGAGTATCTTCAAAACCGAAACCTGAAAGGTGAACTTCGGGATTACTGTCCGGCACATCGTCTTTATTTTTATCAGGATAGAAGAGAAGGAAAGGGGTGTGCATTATCCAGACTCCATCAGTGTCCGGTAGAACTGAGTTAGCAAGGTCAAGGCCTTCAGCAAAAGTTTTATGCAGATCATATTTGCCGTCAGCATCAGTGTCTTCATGAATTGTGATCTTTGATCTGCCTGGATAATTTTTGGGTGGAGCTAGAGGAGCCTTGTCATATTTGCCGCGATAATATTTGTCGCGGCTTATCATTTTTAGTCCGGCCGGATAAGGGTATTGCCTATACTGAGCTACCCAAAGCCTCCCTCTAGAATCAAAACTGAGTTGAGTGGGTTGGGAGATTTCAGGTTCGGTAAGAATCTGTTCCAGTTGCAGATCCTCATCCGTTACCATCATGTTGAAACTTTCCTTGGGGCCAAGTGAGGTTCCTGGCATCAGTTCTTTGGCCTCACTGAGTACTCGATTAGCCTCAAGAAATGTTTCGAACGTTGCCTTTGGTGGTCTTTGTGGAAGCGATTTTCCTGGTTTGACATTTTCTCCTAGGGTAAGGAATTCCCAGTCACCAGAAAAAACACATTCTAAGAAATAACCTTGAATGGAAGGGGCACCTCCCAAGAATCCACTATTCTCGGAAACACGAAAGTTTCGAATAAAGATTTCGTTCCAATGGTCTTTAACTAGAAGGCCCGGAGGAACTTTGTATCTGTGAGTCCCTTTGAATCCGGACTCAAATTCCTTTTCAGAGAGTTTGCCTGCAGCACCTATTTTTTTTCCATTGATCCATAATTCATGAGAGTCGGCTAATTTCTCAATAGTGAAAGTCACTGACTCGACCCAGAGATCCCTGCCCGATGCGTTAGTCCAATGGTCCGGGACTTTTACCCAGCACCGGTAAGTTCCAAGCTGATTTTCTTTTTCCTTCACTGGCCATGGTCCCGGGACTGGCGCTGGGATTATTTCTGCATGAGCAGAAATCAGGACGGCCAATCTTAATATAAGAAAGAAAACTAGCGCTCTCAAACCGAGTGAATAATTCATAGCGGATTATACAGACATTAATGTTTCTTTTTATCTGATGAAAATGTTAATATCAATAAATTCACTGAAGCCCAACTACCCTTAATCATGAATCGGTTATTAACTTTTATTTCATTTTATGTACTATGCATTATCAATCCTTGCACAGGCAAGGAAATCGATGAGGAGCCGCTCCTTCGACTCGGGCTCATTGGGCTAGACACTTCACATGTCATTGCTTTCACCTCAAGATTAAACGAACCGGACAGTCCAAACCATGTTCCGGGAGCACGTGTCATTGCAGCTTTTAAGGGAGGAAGTGATGATATAGAATCAAGCCGGACCCGGGTCGAAGGCTATACGAAGACTCTAGTCGAAGAGTATGGTGTTAAAATATATGATGATATAAGTGAATTATGCAAAGACGTTGATGCGATCCTTCTAACGAGCCTCGATGGCAGACCGCATTTGTCTCAGGTTCGCCCGGTCATTCAGGCAAAGATACCGGTCTTTGTGGACAAGCCAGTCGCTGGCAGTTTGAAGGATGCAGTTGAAATTTTTCGTCTTGCCAGGGAAGCGAATGTCCCATGTTTTAGTAGTTCTTCTCTCAGATGGTATCCTGGGGTAGTTGAAGTCGCCAATGCTGATGTTGGTCAGCTCAAGAGTGCTATATCTTACGGGCCAGCTCCTGCCGAACCTCATCATCCTGACCTTTTTTGGTATGGTATTCATCCCACAGAATCTCTGTTTACAGTTATGGGGCCTGGATGTGAGTCCGTGACCAGAACATCGACTGATGATACTGTTGTAGTTACTGGTATTTGGAAAGATGGGAAAGTTGGAACCTTGCACGGCATTGCTAGTGGACGAACAGGCTATAAAGTCACGGCTTTCGGGACCAAGGCCATTGCTGAACAAAAAAGCGGTGGCGATTATACTCCGATGCTGAGGGAAATAATAAAGTTTTTCAAAACCGGAAAGCCTCCAGTGACTCCAGAGGTGACTCTTGAAATTTATGCTTTTATGGAGGCCGCAGACGAGAGTAAAAGGCGAGGAGGGTTGCCAGTAAAAATTTCTGAAGTATTAAAGAAGGCGGGGCTCAAGTGATGCCACGAGTCTGATCCTTTCAATGATTACATTAATAGCCTTGAGGCAATGTTATTTCCTATCAGCAGAGTATTAATAATTGCCGCATTGTTGTTGTTCACTTGCATGAAGGGGGCATTTGCTAGTGCTAACCAAAGAATGAATGTCCTTCTTATCATGTGTGATGATTTGAATGATTATGTGGAAAATTTGAATGGTCACCCTCAGACCAGAACACCAAATATAAAGAATCTTTTTAAGAGTGGCGTATCATTCGCTGAGGCACATTGCAACATTCCCATATGTAACCCTTCTAGAGCCAGTATGCTCACTGGCTTGTATCCACACACTTCTGGTTGCTATGGATTTGAGCATTGGGATAAGAACGAGGTGCTTAAAAATTCGCGCACAATGATGGATCATTTCCGTGCCAATGGTTATCATGTTCTTGGTACGGGTAAAATCATGCATAGCCGTGATAGGCAGGAATGGGAGGACTATGGCCACCCAGCAGATTATGGCCCTTTTGCGAATGACGGTGGAGAAAAAGACATTTCTCATCCTGACGTTCCGTCTCCATTTTCTACAGAATTTGGGGCCGTGGATGGTTCTTTTGGGCCTTTGAAAAACGTTCAAGGAAAGATCTCTGATTCAACGGGAAAGCAACTGATATGGAGAACTGGAAACTGGAAGACGAAGAGAGAGCTACGTTATATTTCAGATAAGGATAGGGATCCAACGGGTGATGAACTCAACGCTCAATGGGCCCTGGAGAAACTCGAGTCTCTTTCCAAAAATTCAAATGACCGTCCATTTTTCATGGGGATTGGTTTTGTTCGTCCACACACGCCCCTCATCGTGCCGCAGAAGTACTTTGACATGTTTCCTTTAAAAACCATTTCCTTGCCAAAGATCAGGGATCAGGACGCGACTGACACATTCAAGCATACTCTCAATTCAAATGAAGATGATAGGGGAGGTGATCGCGGAACAAAGATGCACGATTCCTTAGTCAGTTCTTTCAAAGGTGACAAGGAACTTGCTCTTAGGAAGTTCATTCAGGCCTACCTTGCAAGCATTGCTTCGATTGATGAGCTGATAGGCAAAGTCCTTGATTTTGTTGATAAGTCTTCACTAAAAGATAATACGATCATTGTTTTTACAAGTGATCACGGATGGGGCATGGGCGAGAAGGGATATCTCTACAAGAATTCCCTATGGCAGGAGAGCACTCGGGTTCCTTTAATCATCCGCGCTCCAGGATTTTCTAGTGTCGGGACTTCCTGCGATGTTCCCGTTTCTCTCGTTGATCTGTATCCGACTCTCCTTGAACTGTGCGGATTGCCAAATAATACCATGAAAAATTCGAAGGGCCGTCCACTGGACGGACACAGTCTTGTGCCATTACTTAAAGAAGAGAGAACAAAAAAATGGACCGGACCTGAGGCCGTGCTAACAGCTTTATATAAATGGGCAAAACACTATACTCCTAGTGAGCAGAGCTATTCACTCAAAAGTAAAAAATGGCGTTATATACGATACGCTAATGGCAAAGAGGAACTCTATGATGTTAATAAGGATCCTAAAGAATGGAATAATTTAGCATTGGAATCAGAGTACGCAGCATCACTAAAAAGTTTGAAGAATCGGCTCCTTAATAGAATTCCCACTACTACTCATCCTGCAGTTCCAGAAAAAGAAATTAAAAAGGACGCTGAATATTTAAAATCCAAATTCTTTGAAAAGTATCCCGAAGCAGATACAAACAAGAATGGAAAGCTATCTTGGAAAGAGCACAAAATACACAGAGCAAAAATAAAACCAAAAAAATAGTCAAATTTCTTTCACCTAATGACATTAATTTTGCCCGGTTATTTCAAACAAAGACTGGTAAGTTTTCTGCCAAGGGACATATTTTTTATTTAATAGGATACAGATATAAATAAAACAGAAACCAAATTAATGATTCTATGCTGGACAGGAGAAATTTTATAAGAAACAGCACGATAATAGGAACAAGTGCCGCAGCCTTGACCGAGGTAACTGCTGAGGAGCTGAAAGTTTCTAAAGTTACGGGATATGATTACCGACTGCCGAAATTTACTAAGGGCGAAAGATTACTTTTCATAGGAGATTCGATAACAGATATGAAATGGGGCAGGAATGAAAAGGACCGGAACCATTACCTTGGTCATAGTTACGTATATCTCATAGCTTCAAGGTTAGGTGTTGATATGCCTGAGGCAAAACTTGAATGCTTCAATCGTGGTCACAGCGGTAATCGCATAACAGATTTAAAGTCGCGGTGGCAAAAGGACTCTATTGATATGAAACCGGATTTGCTGAGTATTCTAATAGGAGTCAATGATCGCAAGGTAAAGAAAGGCCAGACTTTTTTATCAGATCAATGGGAATCGGATTATCGAGAGATTCTGACCAAGAGCCGGAAGGCTAATGAAAAACTCCGCATTGTTCTCCTGGATCCATTTGTTCTCAAAACTGGCTGGTGGATGAACAAGGGTGGTGAGTGGGATATCAGTAGGGCTCAGATAAACAAGATGGGCAAAATTGTTTCTCAGCTTGCTAGAGATTTTAATGCAGTGCATGTCAAGACACAGGAAATTTTTGATGCAGCAGCCAAGTTAGCAGGTCCGGATCAATGGATCTGGGATGGTGTGCATCCATTGCCTCAAGGTCACGAACTCATTGCCCGGAACTGGTTAGAGCAGGTCAGTGCATAAAAATAATTGAGCAGAGTTGTGTATTAATTGGTTCTTTGGATCAAGATTACTTTTGTTAGGGGTTTTCTGATTGCAAAATTGTTGAAATTTGTCTAATATCTTTGTCATTATGACTCGTATGAAAAAACTTCTCATTCTTATCGGAGCAGCTGCAATGGTTGCTTTCTCATTTAGTTCTTGTACTACAACAAATTGTTGTGGATCTGATGGTAAGTGCTGCAAAGGCGGTGCTGAGCACGGTCACAAGTAAATACTAACAGAGCTTATTCTCTTGCCATTTTGCGCTGGGGAAAGCTTATAAAGATCACGAAACGGTCTGCATTGCCTTTTTATGAGGTTTTGCAGATCGTTTTTTCTTTGCCAATGAAGTTATTCCTTTTGGGTTTTGTTTCCTTGTCTTTCATAGGAATAGGGTGCTCGCCTTCTCATGATTCCCGGCCCATTACAGAATCCAAAGAAGAAAAAATTCTCACTACTTTTTATCCAACTACATATTTAGCCAAATCTATTTCAGGGGGCCTGATTCCAGTTGAGTGTCCAGTACCTGTTGCTGAGGATCCCATTTATTGGCAACCATCGAGCAACTCAATTCTTAAGTATCAGGCTGCAAGTCTCATTATTCTTAATGGTGCAAATTTTGAAAAATGGGTAGATAGCGTTAACCTTCCCTTATCACGTGTCATTGAAAGCGTGAAGTTGCCAAGTGAAGAATTGATTCGCTATGAAGCTATAGCTGAACATCGTCACGGTCCCAAAGGGTCGCATGCTCACGAAGGAATTGATGGTCATACCTGGCTGGATCCATTGCATGCTAAAGAAGCTAGTCACAATATTTTTGAGTCCATGTGTGTCAGATGGCCAAAGTATCGTGATGAGTTCACAAAGAATCATGGAAAATTGTTAGAAGGATTAGATGCATTGCATGTTCGGATGAATGCTATTGAAATGCCTCCCGTTTTTGCCTCTCATCCTGCTTACAATTATCTGGCACGTAGATACGATTGGGACATTCAGAATCTGGATCTTGTCCCTGAGGAGATTCTATCAGAGAAGCAGATAAAAATCATCGGCTCTTATGCTAAACAAAAGCCAATGCGTATATTGTTATGGGAATCTGAACCTTTGGCTAAGAATATAGAAGAGCTAGAAAAACAGTTAGGTATTCGCAGTGTAGTTTTTAGCCCTTGTGAAATGATTGCTGAGACCAGCTCTGAGGAAGAATCTGATTATTTAAGCCGGATGAATCAGAATATTGATCGACTTGTTAGGGTGATTGCCAAAGATGGCGCAAACAAATGAAGAGGAATTCAGGGTAATTTAGCAATAGTACTCTTAGATTTGATGGAAAACCCTAATTATTAACAAATGATGAATATATTTTTTCCAATCTGAAGTGACAATTTGAATATTTCAGCATATAATCCTGTCCAATTGATCGAAAAATCAAATTTAACTTATTAATAATGAAGAAATTAATCATTGCTACGATGGGCATCTTTGCTCTCAGCATCGGCTTTATTGCTGCTGCTGACAAAGATGCAAAAACTACTGCATACGTTGTGCAGATGACTGGTGTAACATGAGCAGGCTGTCAAAAGTATGTCCGTGGGGCATTCCAAAAGAAGCTTAATGCAACTAATATCGTTATCACTAAAGGAGATAAGCCTAAGACGCAGAAAGTCACTTTCTCTTGTGCTAAAGCTGATGTAACAAAGAAAGTTGCTGTAGAAGCAATGGGTTCTGCAAAGAATCGTTTCGTTGTTACGGCAATAAAGAAAAAGAGCTGAGCTCTTTTTATCTTTTAAAAATTAGCTAAGCTATATCGATCTTATGGACCGGCCCCAGTTATAACTGGGGCCGGTTTTTTTTAACCTAGATCATTATATCATGAAAATGTCTTCAATAGAAATAATACGAACCATTAGAATTATTGGTCTAATTATTTTGTTTGGATTATGGCAACGGCCGATCATTGCTAAGACTGAATCCAAAGCTAATGTTCAGGTCGGCGTAGCCAAGGTTGATGTGACTCCGAAAGAACCTGTAGTACTTGCTGGGTACGGTGGTAGGACAAAGGAGTTTGATGGAATTGATAGTTCTCTCTGGGCTAGGTGCATGGTCATTGGGATCTATGAACCCGCCGTAATCGTAGTGGTGGATAATTGTGGTGTTCCAGGAAAACTGAGATCTCTTCTTGCAAAGCGTCTATCCAAACGGGGCATACCAGAGAAAAATTTAGTTGTAGCAGCTACCCATACCCATAACGCACCGAATCTCAGAGGCTATGCACCTATTCTTTGGGCCGGACGTGCTAGCCCAGACCAGGAAAAAGGAATCGATAATTATACTAATTTCTTAATTGATAAAATGGAAACAGTGGTAGCTGAAGCATTGAAGAAAAGAGAGCCAATGCAACTTGGATGGTCACGTGGAATGGTTCAATTTGGAGGGAACCGGAGACTGATCAGAGAAGGAAAATGGGCAGGTTTTGGTTTTCAAAGAAATGGCCCTGTCGATCATAGCCTTCCTGTCCTCGTCGCTCGTGACCTTAAGGGAAATGCTAGGGCCGTGTGGGCTAATTATGCCTGTCATTGCACTACTGTGGGTTCCCGTAATCATGTGGGCGGTGACTGGGCTGGTTATGCAAATGAGATGATTGAGAAGGAATTTAAATCTGCTGTATCTTTAATGACTATTGGCTGTGGAGCAGATGTTGGTCCTCAACCGAGTGGAGGTTTAGAGGATGCTAAGAAACACGGGTCAAGCATTGCTAAAGAAGTAAAGAATCTATTAGAGAAAGAATTGATTCCTTTGCCGGGTGTAACTTCGGTGACTGGCTCCACCGCGAAATTGCCGTTGGTTGAACCTTCGCCTAGGAAGCATTGGGAGGCTCAGAAAAGTGTAGGTAATTTCCATGGAGAACTTGCCAAGGAAATGCTCAGTCAGCTTGATTCTAATGGTAAAATTTCTTCCGAAGTAGATTACCCCATACAGTCCTGGAAATTCGGTGACCAACTAGCAATGGTTTTCCTTGCAGGTGAAGTCGTGGTTGATTATTCCGTACGACTGAACCGTGAATTGGATTGGAAAAGGTTATGGATAAGTGCTTGGTCAAATGATATGCCTGGTTATATACCTTCCAAAAGAGTCTTAAAGGAAGGAGGCTATGAGGCTGAATTTTCACAAGTCTATTATGGCTTGCCGGGCCCATACTTACCGGAAGTAGAAGATACTGTGGTCAGCGCCGTGACGGACTTACTTAAAAATGATTTTGGAGCTAAGGAAGATCAGGATATTGCACCATTTCATAGTTTCCCTAGCCTTGAGCCATCCACTTTTAAGCGGATTGCTTCGTGGCTGAAGGAACCTAAGTCGGAGAAAGATAAGGTGATTTTGGCTAAGGTCCGAAAATGCATTCGATCGACTGTGCCAGTTGATGCGGCGATGATTAGTGGACAGGGTCAGAGGACCGAATGGCATAATTTTTCAGGAGATTTTGTTGAAAGAACATTCATCCGCCAATCTGAGAAGGGGGTCCGCATCTCATGGGCCTTTCCTTTCAACAAAGAGAAACGTAAAGAAACTATGACTTTGTGTTTCTTGGGTGGCCTTGGTTGGAAGACTGAGCCTGAAACAGGTGGGTTCAGGATGCTTATCAATGGAAAGGATCCTATCCAATTTGATGTCACTACTAGTCCTGCCGTATGGTCATCCTTAGATAAGAGCATCGAACTTATTTATTTACCTACTTGGTCATCCTCACTTGATTCTGGCGGCTTTTTTTTCGTGCATATCCTTAATCCTGATGATCACGAAATTTCCAATGTGAAGATTTCTGTAAGCTCATTCGGAGAAGGATCAATGAGATGGTTTGCTTTGGATTCAGAACAGAAGATAATGAATCGCTTGAAGCATTTAAAAGAAGCCTTTAAGTGAATCCTTAGTCCCTGCTTAACAGCTAAGAGGGTTGCCTAATAAGAGAAAGGCTCCATACCCGTAAATAAAATACTTATTGATGGAATGAGCTCATAACAATTGATTTATATGACACAAAAAAATACACCAATTAATCTCTTGAGGGTTTTAATCGTGACGGTTGTCTCCAGTTTACTGCTATGCGTAAATTTGGTAGCCAATGACGGTGATGCGATACTTGCGAGTTTCGAAGATGAGGAGACCTTAGATGGGTGGGCGGTCAGCCCGGATTCAACTATTTCTTCTTCAGTGGAACAAAGCACCATTGGGGTAACCCATGGTAGTCATAGTTTAGCGATAACTCAGGACGCTAAGGGTTGGAACCAACCTGCACGAGGGTCTTGGAATATAGATACCGAAGCGTCGATTGCGCTTGAGTATGCGATGACGATTGGGCCGGAGTTTTTTTTATTGGAGTATGACGTTACTTTCTTGATCGACAAGATGCCGGCCAATCCAAATTGGTTTCAAACACACTTGGCGATCAGCAACGGAGGGTGGGTTCAGCCAGTTGAAAAGCTGACAAATTGGTCCCCTGCAGATGGTGATTCGATTTTCAGAGTGTCGAAGCCATTATCAACCTGGCAGGTTCCACAGACCGGGCCCTATGTATTCAATTTTTACGTCAACTACGACGCCAACGTTATTAACGAGCCAGTGACTTTCTACATTGACAATCTTCGTTTGGTGAGGACCTGTGGGATTGCCGAGACAATGTTATTGGATTTTGAGGACGAGACGTCTCAGGGTTGGGAATTTTCTGATAACAGTGCATTTACTGAAATCGAAGTGACGACAGACCCTGAAGAAGTGATCAATGGAGGCGGAAAAGCGAGTCTGAAATTCACATTTTCTGAAGGAGGTTGGGCAAATGGAGCTGTGCTCAATAACTATGATAACTCTGCAATTGATGCGGGGCTAACGCTACGGATGGACTTCAAAGTGATTGATTCCGGAATCAATCAGGTCTTCATGGTGTTGCAGGAACCGGATTCTGGTGGCTGGCATCAAAGGGATCAGTGGTTCGGGGGAAACCCATTGGAAGGGACCTTAGAGGTTGATTATAAACGTACCGGTACTGAGCCAATAAATTTAATTATTGGACGCGCTACTCAGGTCCCGCTTGACCCTCTTGGAGACGTTTTCGTTATAGTTGATAACATTCGAGTCCTACAGGTATTGCCGTATGATGCACCGGCAGTGATCCCATTTGAAATCATAGAGATCAATTATACCAATGATCAGATGTTTAACTTCACTTGGAATTCAGTCGAGGGAGCATTCTATGCTGTAGATTCTTCAACGGACCTTAAGAATTGGGAAGAAGTAGATGACAGCATTTTATCGGAAGGGAAACAGACTACCTTTACTAATTCAATTGAGAATGCTGATTTTTTCTATTACCGCGTGAGGCAATTACCTGGACTGCCTTAAAGTACCTTTCCGCTGTTATTTATTTTCAGGCCAGAACGAAACATTGAATATGTGTCGTTATTGAGATCCCGATCGAATGGGACTCTGCATTAATCAGGAAATATATATTTCCTATGAGAGCAGCTCATGCACGACTCTGGCATGGCTCTCTTCGACGAGCCTGATGTCTCTCTGGCCGCTCCGAAACTTAAGTTCTTTATGATTGAGTCCAAACAGGTGAAGTATGGTGGCTAGCCAGTCGTAATGATTAACAATCCCATCGATTGCATGGTGGGAGAATTCGTCTGTTAAGCCGTGAGTGTATCCCTTACGAAATCCTCCACCAGCGACCCATTGACTGAAGCCGTAAGTGTTATGATCTCTGCCAACGGCATTCCTGTCACTTAGGCCATTACGGAATTGGATGACCGGGAGACGACCCATCTCACCACCCCAGTGGACGATTGTGCTATCAAGTAATCCTCTTTGTTTTAAGTCTTTAATCAGTGCAGTGGCTGGCTGATCAATTTCTCCGCACCGATCTGGGAGGGAAGTCTTAATGGAGCCGTGATGATCCCAGTTCTGACCCGCACAAAAGATCTGAACGAACCGCACACCTCGCTCGACTAAGCGGCGAGCGATCAGGCACCGCGTCCCATAATCTGATGTCCTTTTATTATCGATACCGTACATGGCTTTAATCGATGCAGATTCACCTGAGATATCGAACGCTTCTTTCGCTGATTCCTGCATTCTTGCGGCCAAACCGTAGCTGGCTAGCCTTGCTTCAAGCTCAGTTTCATTTGGATGATTTTGAAGGTGCATACGATTAAAATGTTCAAGAAAATCAAGTTGAGCTTTCTGAGGAATACCTTTGAGGTGCGGGGCAGCATTCAGGTTAAAGATTCTCGGATCAGTGGGGCGGACCACAGTTCCTTGATAGATTGCTGGTAATTTTCCCTGGCTCCAGTTTTCACTTCCTTCTTGTGGTAGGCCTCTCGGATCGGTCAGAGCGACATAGGCCGGCAGATCCTGTGTTTCACTTCCGAGGGCCTTGAGGAGCCAACTGCCGAGTACCGGCCTTCCATGTACTGGTTTTCCTGTAGTCAGAGCAAAATTGGATGGGACATGATTATTTGAACTGGTTCTCATGGACCGGATCAGTGTGATTTCGTCGGCTATGGTACCGAGATGAGGCAGGAGCTCTGAAATTTCCATGCCGCTTTGGCCGTGTCGACTGAACTTCCATCCTGGCCCCATGATTTCACGGCTAGCCTGTGCTGCATTATCAAATTTAAGGTGCCCTTGGAATTGTTGGCCATTGAGCCGAACCAGTTCTGGCTTTGGATCGAATAGATCGATCTGGCTTGGTCCTCCGAGCATATACATAGAAATCATTGCTCGCGCTTTCGGATTTGCTGGAGGTGTCTTTGGATTAAGATCGTGACTGGTTGGATTCAGTTCTGGTTTGAGGGGGCCTGTTTTTGTATTTTCAGCCAATAGTCCCTCATGTCCAAGGAGCCAGGGGAAAGCAATGCTTCCCAGACTAAAAGAACTTTTTCTTAACCAGTGCCTTCGGCTGATGTATCGGAAATCCATGATTCTTTTAATCTACAAATAAAAAACGGTTAGAAGCAAACAGTGCCTGACAAAGAGATGCCATGGCTAAATGATCAGGATTCTTTTCAGCATTTTGTTTTGCTAATCTTTCAGATTGGGCATGGAAGTAATCTATGCATGAATGGAGTTCTTCCGGCGTTGGTTTTTTTGCAAAGAGCTTTATAAATAACTGATTCAGTTGCTTTGTAAGATCCGTTGACTCAGTCATTATGGATTTTGCCAATGCCTCCGAGATCTTAAGTGATTCATTGTCATTCATGAACCAGAGAGCTTGCGTTGCTACTGTCGTATGTTTTCTCTTGTTGCAATTTGGTGTCATGACTGGTTGATCAAAGGTTGCTAAAATGTTCAAGGGAAGCCTTCTCTGGACTTGAACAAAAATACTGCGTCTTCCATTTTCACTGCTCAGGACCGGTTTCCCTTCATTGTTTTCAGTGACGGGAATTGAAGGGCCTCCAATTGAAGGGTCCAGTTTTCCGCTAATCATCAGTAAGGAGTCTCTGATGGCTTCCGCTTCGAGTCTTTTCATATTGCTTCGAGCAAACAGATGATTGTCAGGATCAATCTTTTCAATGTCCGGCCTTCTGGTCGAAGACTGTTTGTAGGTTTCTGATGAGACAATTATTTTATGCAACCGTTTAAGATCCCATCCGTGCGTTACAAAGTTCTCCGCGAGCCAGTCGAGCAGATCTTGGTGGATAGGTTTTTCACCTGCAATACCAAAGTCCCCTCTGTTGCGAACAATGCCATTTCCGAAGTGATGCATCCATATTCTGTTCACAAATACTCTGGCCGTCATTGGATGGGATCCATCAGTTAACTGTTTCGCATAGTTTAACCTTCTTCCTGTCGTTATTAATTGGTCATCATTTTCCGGAACTATGAGTTCCTTACGATGTTGTTTAAGAGCAATTATTTCTGAAGGCGTGACTACTTCTTTGGGGCTTTCAGGATTACCTCTAAAAAAGATCCTACTGACTGGCTGTAAGTTTTTAGATTCAATAGTTGCTCTAATTAGACTTAGCGGCGGTTTTTTATTACGGGCCGCATCAACTTTTTTCTGTTCTTCTTTAAATTTTGCGAATGCTTTACCATCATATTCCACGAGTAGTCCCACGATAAAATTTACAGGCTTTACCATTGGATGCTTGAGTAGAAGAGCTTTTTGTTGTTCATTACGGTTCTCCGGTTTTGTTAGCACCGCTTGCCGAGTAGCATCCCGTTCTTCTTCAGTTACTGTCTCTAGTTTCAGTTCTTGTATTTTTTTGCAGTGAGCATTGCGCCTTGAAATCAGGTCATCTTCCAGCGCTTTTGCCTCAGATTCTATTTTGGCGCGCTCATCCATAACTTTTTTATTCGTTATATCAATGAGCCTCGAATTTGGAGTCTGCCATTGATTTAATGGAAAGGCCGGATCAAAAATTGCTCTGAAACGGTAATAATCATCAATGCTGATCGGGTCATATTTGTGATCATGACATTGGGCACAACCTATTGTCAGGCCGAGCAGGCTTTGGCTCACAATCTTCAGAGTTTCGGCAATTGCATTATTACGCTCAGCGAGAGTATTATTTCTTTGTGTTGTGTCTGGTGCCATTCTAAGAAAACTCGTAGCTGAGAGAAATTCAAGGTGCTTAGGATTGTTCTTGTCAATCGAACCGTTGATCAGTTCGTCTCCGGCCAATTGTTCAACAATGAATTGATCGATCGGTTTGTTTGCGTTGAATGAATTAATAACATAGTCCCTGTAACGCCATGCATGCGGCCTCTTCGCATCTTGTAGAGCGGCGCCTTCGGTCTCCGCAAATCCTGCCACATCTAGCCAATGCCGGGCCCACCGAACTCCGTACTGCGGTGATGATAATAGTTCTTCAACTAGCCGATCATAGGCCCCATCGCTTCCCTGAATGAAAATTTCTATTTGTTCTGGCGTGGGGGGGAGTCCAGTTAGGTCATAGCTGAGTCTTCTTATAAGTGTTTCTCGTTGTGCAGGTGCTGAAATATTCAGTCCATGTAATTGAAGTTTTGCGATAATAAATGAATCTATAGGATTGTTTTCTTCTGTGGGTGGATTGGTTCGTTTGATTGGTTGAAATGCCCAGTGACTTAACTCTTCCTGAGTGTATCGAGCTTCTTCAACATTTGCGGGTTCGGGTCTAACTGTTTTGGACCCTTGTTCAATCCATTTTAGGATCTTTTCTTTTTGCTCAATCGAGAGTTTGTTTTCCCCTTTAGGCATTCTATCAGTGGAAATATTTTTCCATAACAGACTCTGATCAGGATTTTCTGGGTGCAAAGCTGGTCCTGATTTGCCACCTTCAATCATTAACCGAACTAGGCGAAGATCCAGGTCTCCCTTTTTAACATTATCTTCTCCATGACAATGGAAACATGCTTCTTTGAGGATGGGCCTGATTTCTTTTTCGAAATAGATAAATTCTTCCTGTGCTTTTCCTAAGCACTCAAAGCTTAATGCTATTAAAAGAAATAAAAATATTAGCTGCGAAGGCAACTGCATTATACTAACAAACACTCTGATCCCATTATTGTCGATCTCATTTTCACTTCAGCTGCATAATCCAGGCCGTAACGTCTGCTACGTCTTGAGCACTGAGTGTGTGAGAGAAGCTGCTAGGCATGCTTGAATTTTTAGCATCATTTCTTTTTCTGATGTCTTTTGTGTTTACGGATATTTGCTGACCCGTTAGGAGATAAATTTTAACTGTCTGTTCTGTTTCTTCTTGGATCATTCCAAACAGTTTTCGGCCATCGTTCATTTCTAAGCTTGTTTGCTGAAATCCTTCAACAATGTATTCGTCAGGAAGAAT